>PBOV01000055.1 GCA_002724505.1 Rhodospirillaceae bacterium
AGAATACATCAATTTAACGAGCTATTCTGGAACAAACGTATAAGACGAACCGCTATCCATTTAACATTGCAGACCTCAAATCGGAGTAAGTTTTACGACCGGGATAACACGTGCGTCGCCGATATTTTTTTTCATATTCATCCATCAGAGGATAGACAGCCCGCATAAGTTGCCAAAGCCGGTTTTTTTCGCCCCCTAAAACTCTGTACGCAGTCGCTCTAAACCGTTCGGCACCGACCTGAACACTCACACCAGGGTCTTCTTCGAGATTTAAATACCATCCCGGATGGGTTGTGCGTCCGCCCTGCGACGCAACAACAACAAAACTCACACCATCGCGACCATAAACTAATGGAGTCGTCCGCAGTTCAGCGGATTTCCGCACTTTAGTTGTTAGCAAAAGACAGGGATAGGTGCCTGGCGCCGCTAGTCGATCTCACAGATGTCCGTCCTAACCACCAGAACTCAAATAACGTTGAACATGTTCTTTAACTTTTGCTGATTGCGTCATTACAGAGCCCTGTAATTTACCCTTGTGAACTTTTGAACGCGCAAAAAAAATTAAAAAACAACCTTAACCAGGCATAGCATCAGTCGTCTGAGTTAATGCAGTTAACACAATTTTTCAGAATTGATGGCGAATCATAAAAATAATGCCGTTTACCTGATAATCCTGCAGTGATTTTCGACAGTTCTTCAACTTCAATAAAAGACTGGAGATATAACAAAACCCACGGGAGATCGAGAGTTCCTATTAAACTCTTTATCTTAGCGCGAATAGTATTCAACTACCAGATTCGGTTCCATTTGTACCGGATAGGGCACATCAGCTAGCATTGGTATCCGTGAAAAGCTGCCCTTCATATTACGATGATCAACTTCTAGATAATCAGGAATGTCGCGTTCGGGACTTTCTACAGCTTCTAGTACCATAGGAATCTCACGAGATTTTTCTTTAACCTCTATCACGTCACCTTCATTGACCCTATAGGAGGGGATATTCACACGCCTGTTATTAACCCGGATATGACCATGATTTATAAACTGACGCGCAGCAAAGACCGTTGGCACAAATTTCATACGATAAATTACCGCATCTAGCCGACGTTCTAGAAGTCCAATTAAATGTTCCGAGGTGTCGCCTTTTCTGCGCTCGGCCTCGGCATAAATCCGGCGGAACTGCTTTTCGGTAATATTTCCGTAATAACCCTTTAGCTGCTGTTTCGCATTAAGCTGCGTCCCAAAATCCGACGGTTTGCGGCGGCGGGCCTGTCCATGTTCGCCTGGGCGGTATTCACGTTTGTTAAAGGGAGACTTAGGCCGGCCCCAGAGGTTACACATTAAGCGCCGGTTAATTTTGTACTTCGCCTGAACTCGCTTACTCATCTGTCATTCATCCTTATAATGTCGAAATTCCTTCGACTTTTTGTCCCGATAGTCCGACCCGGCTATCCGGCGGCGTGGTAGAGCGTATCCCTTTGTTCTCCCTCTCCCTCTCAACCACCCACAATATTATTTCTGGTTCAGTCAAAAAGGGAGGCGGCCAACGCATTACAGGGTCACGAACAATCCCTACCCACATTCTCGGGAATGGCGGCGAACTATAGGGATTTGGCCCCGAATGTCAAAGGGAATAAACGACTATTAAACCTTATTTATAGCAATCTAAGCGGCCTCATCACGCGGTAACGCCTCATGTCCACGGATCATATCAGAAACCTTATCAGCCATCATGATAACGCAGGCATTGGTATGCGCCGACACAAGGTCGGGCATTGCCGCTGCATCAACCACACGGAGACCTTCCACACCGTTTACCCTGCATTCCGGGTCGAGCACGGACTCTGGGCCGCTGCCCATCGGGCAGGTGCACGTCGGATGCTCTACAGTAATTAGCGTATTGCGAATAAATTCATCAATCTCGGCATCNGTTTTCACGTTGGGNCCCGGTTCTAGCTCCTCCCCACGAAAANGATNCATTGCACTTTGATANGCGACATCTCGGCCNATNTTAAANCCTTCTCGTAATGTTGGTANATCGTTAGGCGCTGAGAAAAAGTTGAAGAATATTCTTACTGGATCAAGGGGGTTTCTTGAACGCAGTTTTACTTCCCCTCGACTATCCGGGTGCAGGAGCGCTGGCTTGATACCAAATCCGTCATTATAAGGTTTCGAGAGACCGGGGAACCAAGTCCTCGCATCATCAGGTATCCCACGGAACATAAACTCGATATCCGGAACTGCTAATTCGGGCCGCGTCTTAATAAAAGCATGCATACCGCCCGGCACCACACTACCCGGCCCTGTCCCAAACAAATATGACCGCGTCATTGCCACTACCGCCCTATCAGCGCGCATATCTTCTCTAAACTTACTAGTGTTGTTCGGCCGAGAGAAAGAAATCGACACTGTCTGGTGATCCTGTAAATTTTTTCCAACCGGCAAGTCAATAATCGTCTCAATACCCATATCTTTAAGGTGTTCCGATGGACCAATACCAGACAACATAAGCAATTGTGGTGAGTTAAATACTCCCCCAGAAAGGATTACTTCACGATCCGCCTCAGCACGAACGGTCTTCCCACCCTTTATATATTCAACCCCAACCGCCTTAGTGCCTTCCATAATCACCCGGCTCGTCTGTGCCTTGGTAATAACGGTCAAATTAGTACGGCTCATCACCGGCTTGAGGAAAGCCACAGCAGAGGAACAACGCTTTCCATCCTTGATTGTATACTGGCTTCGGCCAAATCCCTCCTGATCTGTCCCGTTATAATCATCTGTCACCGGCAAGCCAGATGCCTTCGCAGCCTCAATCCATGCTGGAAATAAAGGATCCTCAGTCTTAGCCCAGCTCGTACCCAATGGGCCATTTCCGCCGCGCCGTTCGTCCCCACCCTCTTCCCAACCTTCACATCGTTTGAAATATGGCAAGCAGTCGGCGTGGGTCCAACCGATGGCACCTTTTTGGGCCCAACGGTCAAAGTCACCGGGATTTCCCCGCGTGTATGCCATCACATTGATCGAGGAGGAGCCCCCCAAAACTTTACCACGCTTAACTTGTAACACGCGATTATTTAAATTTGGCTCCGGTTCCGAGATATACTTCCAATCATGCAACCGATGCTCATAAATCTTACCCATGCCAATAGGTATGTGGATTAATGGATCAAAATCCCGTCCTCCCGCCTCAAGGAGTAAGACTGTTGCACTGGCATCCTCACTAAGCCGATTGGCCAAAACGCATCCCGCAGAGCCAGCACCAACAATAATGTAGTCATATCCCTGTGACATTGTTTATTCCTTATCTAAATCTCCGACCACCAATTTAATCGTCTCTGAACACACCGTCAGACCGGTATGACAGAGTTCATAACCGTCGCCCTTTAAACTGTTTCCTTATATTCTGGTGATAGCGGCGTTTTCAACTTCATACCTTCGACAACGATCCCAGCGGGACGCTCGCCGGGACGAAGGCCAACATACCGTTCCAGCGTCGCTTCAGGCAATGGTCTGCCACTCGGCGTTGCCAGCCAAAGCCGCAGCAAATGTCGCTTGCGCTCTGTCTCTGGCCAATCTTCATAGAGCGTACGCCCATGTACGACCACATGGTTATGTAAAAACTGGATGTCACCCTGCCGAAAACCGGTCTCATGTTTCAACTCATTAGCGAGGGTATCCATCATATCAAGCGCATCCCGCTGAGCTTGAGTAAACCGAGGCAACTCGTCGAAACGTTGGGCTGACCGGATATAAAAATTGTGCCAGCTACAAGAGAAGTAGCCTTCGGTAAAATTGAATACTGGGAGTTCAAACCAGGGTTCCTTGCCTGGCGGAATTTCGTTGCGCCGATCGCGATACCAAGGCTTTATTAATTCCGCAGCTAAGTCAGGGCACCGACGCAGCATTTCGTTATAAATTTCTACTGAACTCGCAACCGAACTCACACCGCCCGCTTTAGCCGGATGCAAACAAAGTAGCCCGACAATGTCACAAGAATCTGAGTGATAGTTAATATAGGCACTTGTGTGATAGGAACGACTTGAAGAGCCCTCACGGGTTGGACCGCTTAAATCGTAAACATGACCGAGAAGATGACCATGATGATTTTGCGACACTGCCCTCCCCATACGCAGTCCTATCCCCCAATACGCCACCGCAGAAGATTCTATATCGTAGCGTTCAACCGGCACGCCCCTCAACAACGCAACACCCCTGCCCTCCATTAGCTGATACTTTATTTTTTTAAGTTTAGTCTCCAGGGTGGGAAGTGGAAAATCTTCTAAAGTAATGTCTTTGATTTCTAGGCCTCGTTGTTTGACGCCAGCCACCGCTTCATCAAGTTCCGAGACTTCTAAATCTGATAGCTCAAACCGCCACCCGCTATCATTTTCGAGCAACTCACCATGCCAAGCCGCCGGGTCAACGACGGGCTTCATTGCTTTTGCCACTCCACGTTTCCGCGCATTCAACGTCTGATTTCTGGCAAATATTATCGCCATAAATTTAAACCTTCCTAGAACTTCAGTAGTTTTCGTACGTTACCGTTCAGCATCTTCTTGCGGTCTTCAAGGCAAAAGTTCAACTGTTCGGCCCAGTCTTTCGCTGGTTGATTTTCAACAAAGGGGTAATCAACTGAAAACATGATCCGGTCCACCCCCATTTCCTGAACGGCACACAGCAAAGCAGGATTGGAAAAATTTCCACTGGTAGTGATGTGGAAATGAGCTTCAAAGATTTCGCGAAATGAACGCGTCTGAACATTTTCGACCCGGGACAGAGCCTGGTTTACGCGCCACAAGAGGAATGGCAACGTTTCTCCCATGTGACCAAGGATCATCTGTAACCTCGGATATTCATCAAATACACCGGACAACACCATACGGATCGCCTGCGTCGCGGTTTCCACCGTGTACCCCCAACCGGCAGTGGCAAACGCCGGAAAATCGTCAAGATAATCTTCGTAATAAGCGGCGACGACATCATCATGAGGAAATCCTGGGTGCAGATAGATTGGTACGTCGAGTACTTCCGCCCGAGCATAGATGGGCCAATACTCTTTGCCATCACAGAATTGACCATTGGTCAATCCGTGTATCATTGCCCCTTTAAATCCGAGCTCCTTTACGCACCGTTCGAGTTCGTCCGCCGCAACCTCAGGATTTGCAGTTGCCAGCGCCGCAAAAGCTGCAAAGCGATCCGGGTTAGATTGCACAGTAGCATAAAGTTTGTTGTTGGCTTCTTCCGCAAGACGGGGGCCGGCCTCTGCATCAAGCCGCTGCGCCGACGGCGCGCCATGGCTGAGCACCTGTATATCGATGCCCGCGGAATCCATCTCTTTAAGTCTCAGCGCGCCGAGGTCATAGAGTCGGTCTAACAATGGACCCCGGCGAGTCGAATTTCGGCCCTCAAAAGTGTCTGTGATTACCGTGTCCCAGTAATGCTCTTCAAGCGCAATAATTTCGATACCTGTAGAGGTCGCCATTTTCTTATCCTTATCGCTCTATATATAAAACTTGGGTTGCAATTTTATGCGGTCCCCACGAACAAGTCTATCGAGGTTACTTTTCTAAACACGCCTAAGGTACAAATCTTAAGGATCTAACAATATAGAGAGTCAAAGGTTTGCCAACTTTGAAAGAATTAAGTAGCGACTATTTCAACCCATCAAACAGCTTAAATGTGCGCTCATGGGCGGCTTTAGCAGATGCCGCAGAATAGAGACCATTTCTCTCGGTATGGGCAAAGGCGTGGCCAGCATCATATTCATATATTGTTGCGTTCAAATTTGGCGAGAGAGATCTCTTAATCTCCTCAAGAAGTTTAAGAGAAACATGTTCGTCTCTAGTCCCCGCATGAAGGATCATAGGGCACCGGATATTTTGTCCCTCAGTAATAAATTCATGAATTTGAGTTCCGTAATAGGAGGCAGCGGCATCTATATTAAGCCGCGCCGCCGAAAGAAAAGCCAGCGTGCCGCCCGTACAAAAGCCTGTAACCCCTATTCTCCCATTACATTTTGGCTGGGATTTTAGATATTTAATAGTCGCCGCTATATCAGCTACCGCCTTGTCGTGATCAATTAGCCCACGATATTCGAAACCCCTTTGTCGCTGCTCTGGTATTTTGAAGTCGGCATTAAAATTTCGCTCCAGGCGCCAGAAAATTTCGGGAGCCAAAACGCAATAGCCCTGCGCAGCAAACAAGTCAGCTGTATTTTTAACCCAGTCAGTCACACCAAATATTTCATGTAATAACACTATGCCCGGCGCTGGACCGAATTCGGGCATAACGCCGTATGCGCCGAAGGTATCACCATCTTTTTCGGGAAATTCCGGATTTGAGATGATGACGGGTAAAGAAATATTCGCCACGCTTACCTACTTAATCAAGATATTAACCGTTTAAGACTGACCGCCACTGCAATTGATCACATCACCAGTTATGAAACTCGCGTCGTCAGAAGCAAGAAATGCGACGGCCGCAGCGTGTTCTTCAGGCAACCCGCGGCGGCCCAAAGATTGTTGAGCCCTTATATCAGCGCTCATTTCCTCTCGGTATCGATCACCCTCCTCTTTTTCAAGATCTTCAGCCATCTCACCCGGACGGATTTGTAAACGTGGTGTAAGTCGGTCTGGGATATCCGTGCCCCCTGGCGATACTGTATTCACTCGAATTCCATAGCGGCCATACTCCATAGCCAACACCTTACCTATCGCCAGAATGCCCCCCTTGCTGGCGGCGTAAGGAGCGCGATAGAGCCCCCGCACCGACTGGGAGCCTATATTAATAATACAACCACTCTCTTGTTTTATCATAATAGGCAGTACTGCATTGCAGCCCCAAAGTGTCGGTAGCAATGAACGCTCAAGTTCTTGCTGCGTTTCCTCTTCAGTATAAAGATGAAATGGTTTCATCCATATCGTCCCGCCGACATTATTTACCAGGACATCAATACGGCCATATGCCTTTACCGCTTCAGCCATCATATCTTGAGCCCCAGATAAAGTGCTGAGATCGGCGATCACTTTGACTGCTCCAACACCAAGGTCCTGTAAATCTTTAAGTGTTCGTCTTGCCCCTTCATCAATCCGGTCAGCGACAACAATTTTACCGCCCTCTTGACCGAGCCGGCGCGCGATTGCCCGGCCGATGCCCTGACCAGCCCCGGTAACGATACAGACCTTATCCTTCAACCGTCGCGCGCCGGCAGCTCTTGGGTCCAGTTTCTCAATCAAATTCCACTCCTGTCACATTAAAACCTTAAAAATATTCTTTAAATTGACGTATGGGCGACGCCTTTTCTAACCTTCATCGGTTCATTTGGCGCCTCGGTAAAAGCTATATTCCGGGGCAATACGAATGACGCAGAACGGACGGCCTGGGTATCTTCGTCGAGGCCGCGCGGGCGTTTATCTTTCTCTAGACCGAGCGCTGATCTGTACAGGACATTCCGTGCCATGATGATTGCATTGTCCGTCGACACAAGATTTTCCTGGGTTCGGTCGCAAATTACCCCCATACTTTCTTGAAGTGACGCGTCTTGCATGGCTATACCTTTGACACCACTGTAGGAGCGGCGAGCTTTTTGAGCAGCACGGTCCATCATATAATCATTACCCTTATTGATTGTCGGCCTAAAGGTACCGGGAATTAAATCAACATGCAGTCCTCCACCGTCACGCATAACACCAAGCTCTAATTCGTTTAAAGACCGCGAGGGATGATAAGAGAAGGTCCAAGCGAAACAATTTTCGTCATCGATCGGCACCCAAGCATGGCCGTTTAGAGGATTATCCCCATAGGGCGGTACAATTGTATACCATGGCATAATCCATGGCGTAATGCGCCAGTAATACTGATCATTTTCAGCGTTGCGGCGGACACCGATATGCAGACCACACGACGATTCTACGACCTCGAATTTGGGTGCTAGATCTGACAGGTGATAGTCAGAGCCCTTCGAGCCATGATGTAAGGGGTCACTGCGTAGCTCACCACTATGCAAAAAAGCGACATGACTAGAATCAATACCACCCTCTAACGCTTGCAAATAATTACACTCTTCCCAGCGTTTAGTATGGTAACGGTGGCTTTCGGGCACGGTCGTCCATTCAAAAGCTGGCTCAGGCGGTTGCCTTTCGGCCGGCCCCATATAGGTCCAAATAATACCGCCACGCTCGACACAAGGGTAGGAAGTGAGTGCTATCTTTTCACAAAACCCCGATTCTTTAGGTTCCGAAGGCACCTCCATACATTTTCCCAAAACATCGTATTTCCAGCCATGGTAGGGGCAACGAATACCCCCCTCTTCATTACGCCCAAACCAGAGAGAAACGCCGCGATGTGCGCAAAACTCATCAATCAAGCCAAGTCTGCCATTGCTATCTCGAAAAGCGATTAGGCTTTCGGATAATAATTTAACGCGGACGGGGGGACTTCCATTTTCTTTTACCTCTTCAGACAACAAAAATGGAATCCAGTATTGCCGAAATAACTTCCCCATCTGCGTACCGGGACCCGTCCGGGTAAGAACCTTATTTTTCTCTTGGGTTAACACGCTTTAGCTTACCTCTCACACACTTTACTTTTTGTTTTTCAAATTCTTTTGGTTTTAACGCGCGACGTAGCCGGGACACAATGCTTCAATACGACTTATTGAATACAATTGGAGAAATCCAAACTATGAAACTACTTGCCTGGAATACGATTGCCTGGCTGATTGATACCACCGGCACCCCACAGTGCCGGGCGCCCACGCTCATATTGCCTCGGATAAGTGACGTTTTCACCAAGCGCCTCCGCTGCATGCCAAACCCATCGCGGATTGAAAATTACGGGTCTTGCCAAGGCTATCATATCAGCCTGGCCCGTTCGTAAAATTGTTTCTGCTTGAAGCGGCTCACTTATTTGACCAACCGTGATCACTGGCATATCGACTGCCGCCTTAACGGTCTCAGCGAACCCCGTCTGGTAACCAGGTCCTACAACAATTTTCTGCGCTGTACTTAAGCCGCCACTAGAAACATGAATATAGTCGCATCCGAGTGCTTCAAGGGCCTTAGCAAGCTCCACCGTTTCCTCGACAGACCAACCACCCTCGACCCAGTCGGTCGCAGAGACGCGCATGCCGATCGGCAAGTCATCTGGCCAAATGGCGCGCACCGCCTCAAAAACTCCGAGCGCAAAACGCATTCTATTAGGTAAACTGCCGCCATATTCGTCGTTCCGTCGGTTCGTAATCGGCGATAGAAACTGGTGGATCAGATAGCCATGCGCGCCATGCAGTTCGATCAACTTGGCACCGGCGTGTTTCGCGCGCTGTGCCGCTTCTACAAAATTCTGTGTCACTTTGCTCACAGCGGCGGCAGAGAGGGGCGTTGGTGCGGGCCAGTTATCCATGAGAGGCAAAGCTGATGGGGCAAAGGCTTCATACCCTCCCTCCTCAGGCGGCAAATACCCGCCACCTTTCAGCGGTTCTCGGGCCGAAGCCTTACGACCTGCATGGGCGAGCTGAACGCCGAAGAAACCATCGCTATGCATATCAAAAAATTGCGCGATCCGGGAGATAGCGTTCTCCTGTTCATTAGAGTAAAGGGATAGGCAACTCCGTGCATTGCGTGCATTCGCTGCGATATAGCAAGATTCCGTAAGGGTTAGAGCCGCCCCCGAGGCCGCATATTGCCCGAGATGCATCAGGTGCCAGTCACCAGCGACGCCTTCGTCGGCAGAAAATTGTGTCATGGGCGCAACTATAATGCGGTTAGGTAAGCGTAAACTGCGTAGGTACAGCGGTTCAAATAGTTTCGCTTTCATTTATTTTTTACCTTTTGCGACACACAATAGCTAATTTAGTTCCGAGAGAGCTTGTCGCGCATCCAAAGAATTTTCAAGAGCGCTTCCTTGACAAACCAATCAACCGATTTTTAACTTTGGGGTTTATCGCTAATGCCTAACAATAAGTAAGAACGGTAAGACTCCTTGGGAGGGGTGTGAGTAATGGTTAAGGCTGAAGAGTCGGGGTACGGACAAAATCCCTATGTCCCAGAGGAAAACGTCAGACTAACCCATGTCGGAGCTGGGACGCCAATGGGTGAACTTCTGCGACGCTACTGGCACCCAATTTGCATGTCATCAGACCTCACCGATCTTCCCAAATTTATAAAAATTCTCGATGAAGAACTCGTCGCCTATCGAGATAAATCCGGCAAAGTCGGTATATTAGGCGCCCACTGTTGCCACCGGGGTTCGTCACTGGAATATGGTCGAATTGAGGAGCATGGCATTCGCTGCTGTTACCATGGATGGTATTTTAATGAAAAAGGCCAATGTCTTGAACAGCCCTGTGAACCCAATGACAGCCCATACAAAGATGAAGTGCGGCAACCCTGGTATCCTGCCGAGGAATATCGAGGGCTAGTCTTTGCTTATATGGGACCTCTCCAAAAAAAACCCTTGTTACCACATTACGATATCTTAGAAGATGATGATGCAGAATACCTTGCATATCGAAATTATAGCCGGGGTTCAGTATCCGCTTGTAATTGGCTGCAACTGCATGAAAACGCCGCAGACCCGATGCATATCTATACACTGCATGGCATGAACCAGAGCCTATTTGATTTTGCCGATGTCATGGGCGTCAAACCTAGCTTTGACTTTAAACATTCCGATTGCCATGTGTCGTATGTCCGCACCACAGACATAGAAGGCGGCAACCGTTTGATCCGTACCTCCACTATCTTTTTACCGACCGCTAAATGTATACCGCCGCCCGACGTTACTGGCACAGACCCCTCGGGCGAAACGGAACGCGCCCGTATGGTGGGTTGGTGGGTCCCCGTCGATAATGAGCACACTATCGGCTATCACATTGAACGTATCGATCCTGGAAAGAGAATTTTTCAGCCACCAGATGGAGAGGTCATCCGAGACTATGAAGAAACCCAGCGCGCCCCTGATGACTGGGAGGCCCAGGTCAGCCAGCGGCCCATTGCGCGCCATGCACTAGAACACCTGGCTACATCAGATCGTGGCATAGTAATGTTCAGGCGCCTGCTGAATGAAGCCATTGACGCTATAGAACGCGGTGAAGACCCTCCCGGTACCATCCGCGATCCCGCAAAGCAGGTAATCGTCGTCCCATCGGGGAACGAGGTGATTGCCCTTAACGCAACCGACTAAGTTTCCTAGAAATCTTTATTAAGAACTTATATTTATATAGGTTACACTAACAACAATCTGACTAAATAAAGAAAAGCGCCCAAATAATGCTAATTACCGGCAATAATATTTCTATAAATTATGAAATCGATGGACCAAAAGATGCGCCTGTCTTGGTGTTTAGCAATTCCTTGGCGACATCGCTCTCTATGTGGGACGATCAAGTTGAACGTCTAAGGGATCAATTTCGCATAATACGCTATGACAACCGGGGTCATGGTGCCACCCCTACCCCCGATACGGAAGGTCCTTATAGTATAGAGTTGCTCGCACGCGACCTCCTTAGCCTCCTTGATACCCTTAAAATTGAAAAAATATCCTTCTGTGGTCTATCCAAGGGCGGCATGGTTGGACAGTGGCTCGGCATAAATGCATCTGAACGCATTAATAGGCTAATTTTATCTAATACAGCCTCATACTTTCCCAATAAAGAAATGTGGCGAGAAAGGATAGAGATGGCAACGGTTGACGGCATTCCGGCTATCGCTGAAGCCTCTATTGGTCGTTGGTTCACGCCAGGCTATCTGAAACGCCACGATACCAAGGATACCATTCAATATGTTCGTAACTTTATTTTAGAGACAAAGGTGGATGGCTATCTGGCCTCAAGTATTGCCATTCGCGATATGGACTTTCGGAAAGAACTTTCCAAGATAGATGTCCCCACTATGGTAATTATCGGGGAGAAAGACCCGGCAACAATCCCGGAATACGGTGAATTGATTGCCAGCACTATTCCGGGTGCGAAGACTTTTGTGGTTCCAGATGCAGCTCACCTCTCTAATATCGAACAACCAGATATATTCACAGAGGCGCTAAAAGATTTTCTTAAGGGTTAAGGCCCAGCAGTCATCATTAAGTAGGTTTTTATGTTGGAAGGAAAAATTGCCATCGTAACCGGTGGTGGCCAGGGTATCGGAAAGCATGCTGCAAAGACCCTCGCTAAAGTCGGCGTCAAGGTGGTCATCGTCGACATAAATCAGGAGACCGCAAGTCAAGCTGTAATGGAGCTCAGTGCACTATCTGAGACAACCTCTCTTTCCCTTGATGTACGAAACGAAAAAGATGTAAAGAGCGCTTTTGATAAAGTAGCAAAACAATTTGGCCGCATCGATATTCTGATAAACAATGCGGGTATTGTACCTCACTTTCGTTGGGGTTCTCCTTTGTGGCCACAAATCAGTGACATGCCCCATGATTTTTGGGATAGCGTCATTCAAACCAACCTCTATGGTACCTTTAACTGCACTAAGCATGTCATACCTCATATGAAAAAAAACAACGGTGGCCACATCATTAATCTTTGGGGTGGCGGTTCCACTAAGCCGCCTGGTGCTCTTACATACATGGTAACAAAAAACGGGATTAGAACCTTTACACGCTTTGTAGCAGAGGAAGTCAAAGACTCAAATATTTGCGTAGTCACGTTTTCACCACGTGTTCCAATCGCCACAGAAACGGCACCCGAAAATGCGAGGAAAGAGTTACCAGGACCGGATATTCTCCAAGACGCCTTCGTACAAGCCTCTAACTTGCCTCTAGAAAAGACTGGACAATGCCTAGCCTACGAGGACGGCAGGCTCGTTTTAGAGGCACCGATGGAGGGATAGTCGATGTCTTTGAAATGTAATCCAAAAAAGAGACACCGTACTAAATTAAACACCAAGCTAGGATCCCAATAAGAATGGGTATAAATGATCAATCAAGGATTAGGCTGAAATAATGACAGGTAGGCTTGCGGGTAAAAAATGCGTCATCACCGGTGGCGCCGGGGGCATTGGCAGCGGAACAGGACAGCTCTTTTGCTCTGAGGGGGCAGACTTAGTTTTGCTGGATTTGGATGGGGAGGCTCTTAACAAAGCCGCGAGCGAGATAACTGTAAGCAATCCCCAATCAAAGGTCTGGACCTTGAGTGCAAATATCGCCGAAGAGGAAGACGCAATCAGAGCGATGGCAGAGGCGGCTGATAAAATGGGGGGCATAGATGTTTTGGTTAATAATGCGGGCATCCGCAAATTCAACCACCTCGTCGACGCAACGTCGGAGTCTTGGCAAGATATAATCTCAGTAAATTTAATGGGAACCGCCAATTGTGCCAAAGCGGCGATGCATTATTTACGCGGGTCATCAAGCGGCGCCATCGTGAACGTATCATCAGTCTATGGCGAGATTGGCCGTAAAAATATGGGCCAATACGATGCTACCAAGGCCGCGATCAACTCCATTACTCGTACCCTTGCACATGAAGAAGCTGAAAATGGTGTGCGGGTCAATTCTGTATGCCCTGGGGGCACACTCACACCCTTTCATATGGCGCGTTTCGCTGCAGATGGCAAAGACGCGGCAGCAATTGACGCCCTTCAGGCGGATATCACCCTTATGCGACGCTGGGCCAAAGTAAAAGAGATTGCGTATCCAATTCTATGGCTCGCTTCCGATGAGGCTTCCTTTATCACCGGCGCTATTTTAATGGCAGATGGTGGCAAGTCTTCAATGTAGAGTAATTGCACCTGGACTTTAACCTTCTACTTTTCACTTGCCCCCGCTATGCGCTATTGTCCGCACTAATTAGGGAGTAATACCATGGATACCGCACAGATTGAGCCCGGCACCACCTTTGTTTGGCCATCAGAAGACGTCTCACAAATACCGTTCCGAGTTTATACTGATCAAGACCTTTACGATCGAGAACAACGGGTTTTATTCCAGGGCCCGACGTGGAATTTTTTGTGTCTCGACTGTGAAATACCAGAACCCGGCGACTACAAAATGACATACATAGGTGATGCACCAATTGTCGTCGTACGCGACGAAAATGGCGATATAAACGCTATGGTAAATCGCTGCGCCCATAAGGTCTCTCTAATTTGTTACAAGCCACGCGGCAACGTAAAAGAATTTGCATGTATTTATCATAACTGGACCTACGACCTACGTGGCAAGTTGACAGGCGTCGCGTTTGGCAGGGGGGTGCGCGGTCAGGGAGGATTGACCGAAGAGTTCAAACATGACGAGCACGGCCTAGAACGAATTCGGATTGAGAATGTCCGTGGCTTCATCATGGGTACCTTTAGCGACGAGACCCCGCCTTTTGCCAGTTATATTGGAGCCGAACTGATGGCCAGCATAGAAAGGGTATTTATAAAACCTCTAAAAGTCCTCGGCTATCATAGCCAAATTTTTCCCAATAACTGGAAACTCTACGTCGAGAATAACAAGGACAGTTACCATGCAAGCCTGCTTCACGTATTCCACAATACGTTCGGCGTCGTGCGCCCGACAATGACGGGAGGGATAAAACTCAGCGAGAGTGGTTGGCATCATTTGAGCTATACGCAACGAGAGGAAATTGGAGACGACAACATAGACAAGGAAAAAGTCCGCGCGAAGCAAAAGGACTATAGCCTCGCGGACACGCGGATGATGGAACATGTTCTGGAACTTGGTGACAAGGTGACTAACTCGATCCAAACCGTTTTTCCTACCATGGTTTTACAGCAAATTCTCAACGCCCTAGCTGTCCGTCAGCTAATTCCAAAAGGTGTTAATGAGAGTGAGTTGATTTGGACAATTCTTGGGTTCGAAGATGACGACTCCGATATGGATGAGCTTCGAATGCAGGTTAATAATCTAGTTGGGCCAGCCGGATTTATATCAATGGAAGATGGATGCGTCGGCGGCTTTATCCAAACGGCGGCCAAGGCCAATGTCGATGCGCAGACTGTCTTGCCAATGGGTGGACGAAAAATCGAGCCAAGCCAGGGATCACGCGTTACAGAGTCTGCAGTGCGGGGCTTTTGGAAAGGCTGGCGCGAATGTATGGGGGTTTAAGCACAACACGATGACAACAAAAATCGATTTGGATCGCGACCTCTCCCTCCGCTTACGTATTGATGCACTGTTGGCAAATTACATCCACTGCATCGATGAAGACCGACTGGAAGAATGGCCAGACTATTTCACTAATGATGGTCGATACAAGGTTGTCACGCGTGAAAACTATGACCTTGGCCTGCCAGTCGCACTAATTTATTGCGATGGGACAGGTATGTTTAAAGACCGGATCTCAGCTCTTCGCACTGCAAATATTTTTGAGCCACATGTATATTGCCATATGGTCAGCGCACTAAAGATCCTCGATAGTAGTGGCCCAAATATAAAAACCCAATCAAATTTCACTGTCACCCGCACAATGTCCGAAGGGCAGATGATGACATTTCTATGCGGAAAAACGATAGATACCGTTACAGAAATTGATGGTGAACTAAAATTTAAGGAACGCACCGTTATCCTTGATTCACGGCGTATCGATACGCTGCTAGTCATACCGGTTTAGCAAACCTAATTTATCAATGATTTACTCTCTTGGTGATATGAAACTTACTACGGTAAGTGATGATTATTATATTACACCTAACGCAATTCTGATTGGCGCTATTAACCTCGGCAACAAATCTAGCATCTGGTGGAATGCTGTGATACGTGCCGATAACGAGCCTATCACTCTGGGCGACAATACAAATATTCAGGATAGTTGTGTTCTTCATACAGACCCTGGCTTTCCAATAAAAATTGGCGCTAACGTCTCGATTGGCCATAAATGTATGCTGCACGGATGCACAATTGGCGAGGGCACGTTAGTCGGTATCGGCAGTATCATTCTTAATGGTGCACGGATTGGTAGGAATTGTCTGATAGGCGCAAACTCGCTTATTACAGAGGGCAAAGAAATCCCAGACAATTCGTTGGTCATGGGCTCGCCTGGCAAGGTAATTCGTAACGTTGATGACAAGACTATCGCAATGATGGCCCGTAACATAACCTCATACGTAAATCGTGCTGAACGATACAAGGCGGAGCTCAGACTAAAAGACTAGTTTTTCAATCACACCCAACTGTCCGAAGTTTTTTAACCAGCATTGACGGAGAGAATATCATTTTAGGATAGTTTGACCGCATGCGCTTGGATTCATATAACTACGACTGAAATAGTAGTTTGTTTACAGGGACCCCACAAAATGACCGAGACAGAAACTAGAACCGACCAGCCACCTTTTTTGCATGATAGCTATCTTGCTTGGTGCGAGGAACAACCGGTTCCGACGATCGAGGGTTTTGGTATGGATCTTGCTAAGCTCAAAACCGAGAAATGGGATCTTTACGGTATGAATGGGGCAATCTGTTTGCTTAAGGGCCGTGACGATTACAATTCAATTTTTTGCTTTGAGTTAACACCGGGCTCTAAGTCACGTGAACTCCATCATCTCTATGAAGAAATTATTTACGTGATTGACGGCTATGGATCGACACAAATTGAAACACCCGATGGCAGCAAGCATTCTTTCGAGTGGGGCCGTAACTCCCTATTTTCGGTCCCTCTAAATGCCAAATATCAGCATTTTAACGGCTCTGGTACCGAGCCCGCACGCTTAGCCTCGGTCCATAACTTCCCCTTCCTGATTAAATTATTCAGAAATGAAGAATTTATTTTTAATACTGAGCGGGACTTTTTCGAGCGGCTAGGCCCCAATGGTTACTTCAAAGGCGAAGGTCAAATGATCGAAATTCGTCCTGGTCGCCATCAGTGGGAAACTAATTTTGTTTCCGACATCACCAACTTCGAACTCAAGGATTGGGCTGCCCGTGGCAAAGGTTCGTCAAGCTTACGTTGGGTTTTGTCAGATAGCACTATGGGATGCCACACCTCTCAGATAGTGCCCGGCACCTACAAAAAGGCGCATCGTCATACTTGTGGTACAAACGTATTCACTATAGACGGCGAGGGGTACTCGATGCTGTGGTATGAGGGTAAAGAAGATGAGCGCGTAAGGATCGATTGGGACCATGGCGTTGTCGTCACCCCGCCAGAACAAATGTTCCACCAGCATTTTAACACCGGAACAACGCCATCTCGTTATCTAGCCGTACAATTCGGAACTGTTCGCTACCCAATGATTTCAGCTAAAATGAAAAAGTGGACGTCAGGCAACGACACGTCTGTCAAAGACGGAGGAAATCAAATCGAATATGAGGATCAACCCGCCGACAACCATGCTATCTGGCTAGAAGAAATGGATAAAAAGGGTAACCTATCAGAAATGGGCGAAATTTTTAAAGAAGATCATATTCGTGCCTCAAACTATGGAAAATCTGCCTCAAGGTGAAGATCAATGCCTTCTTTAAGGCAATCAGGGCTACACGGTCGCCATGAAGAAAAAATCCAGCTAAACTACTCATCAGAAGTTTTAGTCTTCTCTGCCCTGGACCCTTTGGAGGAAATAAATGTCCATTGATATGCATGCACATTGGCGACCAGCCGAATTAGTCGACGCCCTTCGTTTGCGAACTTCAGACCCAAGGGTTTTTAGAAATGATGATGGTATTGAGGTCTACAAAGCACGCGACGGTGAACAACCGATAAGCGAGGCTTTTGACAATGTCGAAACGCGTCTTCAGGAAATGGACCGCCAGAATATAAGCACCGCCGTACTTTCCCTACTAAGCGAATTTACCTGGATAGAGCGCCTACCACTGGAAGAATCTTTGCCCCTGGTCCAACTCTATAATAATAGCATTTCTGAACTTTGTAATGCTAATGCAGCTAGGTTTACGGGGCTTTGCGCCTTGCCCCTCGCTGATATCGAAGCAGCAGCCACCGAGTTTGAAAGGGCTATGAACCTCCCTGGCATCGTTGGCGCGCAAGCTCCAGGAAATGCGTTCTTAACCTATCAAGAAGCTGATGCGTTTCGCCCAGTGATTGAAATTGCTCACCGTCACAAGTCCGCGATCCTAATTCATTTTGCGCCAATGCCTGGTGATACCTGGCCGCGCGTCCCAAAAGGTACAGACAATGCCCGCCGGAGAATGGGGACTTTAGATATGCAAGCGAGTTTATCAGCCAATATGGTAACGCTAGCAATGACAGACATTATGGATTCATATCCAGATGCGATGATGATAGTCCACAACCTTGGGGGAAATATCCCTTTTGAAGTAGAACGGATGGATCATAGGTGCCTGTTAGATACACCAAATGAGGAACTGCCATCGAAACGTTTTCGTGAATCCAACGTATTTGTTGATTGCAACTCCCTGGGGCCACATGCTATCGAGGCTGGCGTCCGACTCTACGGTGAAGATCGTATTTTATTTGGGACTGATGGCACCGAATTCGGGGGCAAATGGACTAACAAAGCGTTAGATGACGCCGATCTGAGTGACCACGCAAAAGATCAAATCCGCGACGGAAATGCTGTTAGAATGTTTTCACATTTAGCACCGCTNGCAAACTATAAACANGCTGCGGAATAAGAATAGGCAAACTTTCACCAGACTCAGAAGGCTCTCTCACCCCNTTGGGNGGCGGGAATGGATTAGCCTGCAAATGTTCATACCTTCTTAATAGCCANAAAATTTTTAATTTAAACCGCGTTTACCCCATTTTTTTTCGGCAATAGCCACTACTATACCTCTAAGTGTGCGCACTTCCTGTTCTGTCAATTTTGCACGATTAAAGATATTGCGAATGTTACGGATCATGCGTGGGCGTTTCTCCTTTACACGGAGGAAACCAGCCTTATCCATTTCATCTTCAAGGTGCTCATAAAAAGTAATTATCTCTCCTTGACTTGCAAGCGCGGCTCCCCGGCCCTTCCGACGGATTTCAACCGGCACTTTAGCACCACCCGCCATCTGCCACTCATAGCCTATCAGCAACACCGATTGTGCGAGATTGAGCGAGGAAAAGGCGGGATTGGTCGGGACGGTAATGAGGGTGTCAGCGATTGCTAAATCATCATTGTGTAGGCCTACACGCTCTGCACCAAACAGAATCCCGCATTTGTTACCTTGACCAATCGCGTCGCGCATAGTTCCAGCCCAACCGCGAGCATCCTGCACTGGCTTAATCATATCCCGTAACCGGGCCGTCGTTGCTCCCAACCTGTGTAAATCCGCGACAGCTTCGGCTGTCGTCTCAAATATTTTCGCATTTGTCAGCACCGCGTGAGCACCTGATGACGCGTTAATTGCTTTGGTATGCGGCCATTTGCATTTTGGGCGCACCAGGCGGAGATCGGTTAGACCAAAATTCATCATTGCCCTAGCTGTCATGCCGATATTTTCCGCAAGTGATGTCTCTATTAGTATAATAGCAAGCCCGTCGCCTGGGGTTCTGATTATCGCTTCGCGTTTCGTAGGTTCAGGATTGACCATCATAGTGGCTTAACACAGTTAAGCTTTAGCTCCATCTCTAAACAATTTATACGTAATTGCTTCATTTAGAGCGTTGTAGGACGCGTCTATTAAATTAGCTGACACTCCCACTGTTGACCAACGCCTCCCCTTGCCATCGACACTCTCGATCATTACTCGGGTAATCGCCCCGGTGCCGCCACCAGGCGTGAGAATACGAACTTTGTAATCAGTTAACTTCATATCGTCGAGTTGCGGATAAAGTGGATCAAGGACCTTCCGAAGCGCATTATCTAATGCATTGACGGGACCGTTACCCTCAGCGACTGTCATAAAATTCTGATCGCCGACCTCAATTTTTAAGGTTGCTTCTGACAGGGTAATCAATTCATTCTTCGCGTTCCAGCGCCGTTCATCCATCACCCTAAAGCTTTGTAACCGAAAAAATTCAGGTACACTCCCTAGCACCCGGCGCGCTAACAATTCAAAGCTTGCCCCAGCACCATCGTAAGCATAGCCCTCATGTTCTCTTCGCTTGATATCGTCAAGGAGTGTCATGACTTTTGGGTCCTTGGAATCAATCTCAATCCCAATTTCATGAAACCTTGCCAGCACGTTAGATTTACCGGCCTGATCCGAAACGACTATATGACGTTCATTGCCGATTACTTTCGGGTCAACATGTTCATAGGTCTTAGGATCTTTGGCAATGGCCGAAACATGTAAACCACCTTTATGAGCAAAGGCACGTTCACCAACATAGGCTGCGCTGGTGTCTGATGGTCGATTTAAACGATCATCTATAAAGCGTGAAAGATGGGTCAAGCGACCAATATCTTCCTCATTCATCCCAGTATTAAAACCCATCTTAAAAACTAGAGAGGGAATGATCGAAATCAGATTAGCGTTTCCGCAGCGTTCGCCCAGACCATTCAGCGTTCCTTGCACCTGCCGTACCCCAGCGCGCACTGCTGCCAAAGAATTCGCTACTGCATTTCCGGTGTCATCATGACAATGAATTCCAAGATGGCTCCCAGGCACATGCTTGACGACCTCACCAACAATTTCCTCAATTTGATGCGGCAAGGTACCGCCATTTGTGTCACAAAGGACAATCCAGCGCGCACCAGCTTCAAAGGCTGCCTTAACACAAGATAATGCGAAATTGGTATTTTGTTTATACCCATCAAAAAAATGCTCGGCGTCAAATATTGATTCTTCAGCCTTTTTGGTTGCAAGGCCTATACTATCCTTGATCATCTCGATATTTTCATCGAGTTCAACACCTAGAGCGACCTTAGCATGGAAATCCCAAGTCTTACCGACTAAACAAACAACTTTTGTTTGAGCATTAAAGACTGCCGTAAGACCGGGATCATTCTCAGCACTTCGGCCTGACCGTCTCGTCATCCCAAAGGCCCCTAAACGGGCACGAGTTAGCTCGGGTGGGTTGCTAAAGAAGCTATCGTCTGTGGGGTTAGCGCCCGGCCAACCGCCTTCCACATAATCAATACCGACCTGATCAAGCTCCAGTGCAATTGTAGCTTTATCGGCCGCCGAAAAATCGACTCCCTGCGTCTGCGCGCCATCCCGTAACGTCGAATCATAGATATAAACGCGTTTGTCACTCATTATTTTTGTTCTCTAGCCTCATTACCTAGCTTCGTTTCCAGCTGGTACCACTGGCATTATCTTCCAATACTATCCCAGCTGCCGCCAATTCGTCCCGAATTCTATCACTTTCGGTAAAATCTTTCGCGTCACGTGCTTCTTTACGTTTAACGATTAGCGCCTCTATTTCGGCGTCATCAATATCGCTTGCGCCCCACTTAAACCAGCTTTCTGGATTTTGTTGCAGTAAGCCTAGAATTTCCCCGCCGCCCAATAGAGCACCCTTTGTGGCACCATCATTCGGGTTTTTATTTAGTAATGACGCTAAACGATGTAACTCAGCAATCGCCTGGGGTGTATTTATATCATCCTCTAGGGCCTGCTGAACGTCGGCACCTAGAATTCTATCAGCTTTTGTATGCGCTGAGATTCGCAATGCCGTATAGAGACGATCCATTCCGTTTTTCGCCTCATTCAGCGCTGGTAAGCTAAAATCAATGGGTTGCCGATAATGAGCTGAGAGTAGAGCCAATCGGATTGCCTCCCCTGGCGTGTGGTTGAGTAAATCTCGTACCGTATGGAAGTTGCCGAGGGACTTAGACATCTTTTCCCCATCAACCGTTAAATAACCATTATGCATCCAGTATTTTACAAATGGTGCACCCCCATGGCTACAAACTGACTGCGCGATCTCATTTTCATGGTGTGGGAAAATCAGATCCTGGCCACCTCCATGGATATCAAATGTCTTACCAAGATGTTTGGCGCTCATCGCAGAACATTCAAGGTGCCAACCTGGCCTGCCACGCCCCCAAGGACTATCCCAACCGGGTTGTTCTTTAGTGGAAGGCTTCCATAAAATAAAATCTGCCGGATCTTTCTTATACGGAGCAACTTCAACCCTTGCTCCCGCAACCAATTCATCCCGAGAATGGCGAGAAAGCTGACCGTAGCTCTCCATTGCCCGGACACAAAACAACACATGACCTTCAGCTTCATAGGCGTGCCCGCTTTCCAAAAGAGATGAGATCATCTCAAACATTTCGGGTATGTGATCTGTCGCTCGCGGTTCAACATCTGGTGACAGAGCATTCAGCTCGTTCATATCTTGATGAAAAATCTCAGCAAACTTTGTTGTGAGAGAACCAATTTCATCACCGCTTTTCTGCGACGCATCTATGATTTTATCATCAATGTCGGTAATATTACGAACATAGGTTACGCGTGGGTAGAGTGTTTTGAGCAAACGGTATAAGACGTCAAAAACGACAACAGGCCGCGCATTGCCAATATGCGCATAGTCATACACTGTCGGCCCACAGACATAAAAACGAATATGCTTTGGATCAACTGGAACGAAGTCCTCTTTTTGGCGGGACAGGGTATTCGTAATCCGCAGGACCAAGTCAGCTCTCCCGAAACCCGTTTGTTATTGGATAACGACGGTCTCTTCCAAAAGAACGATGCGTGATCTTCACTCCCGGTGGGGCTTGACGTCGTTTATATTCTGCCAGCAATAGCATACGCCAGATGCGCTTTACTAACTCAGGATCGTGTCCCTCTCTCTCCGTAGCCTCAGTTCCAAGATCCCTCTCTATTAAACACTCTAAAATAGCATCCAGCTCTTGATAAGGCGGCAGGGTATCTTGATCGATCTGATCGGGTTTTAATTCGGCAGACGGTGGCTTGGTAATAATTCTTTCAGGAATAACTTTTCCTTTTGGACCTCGACTACTCTTAGGGAAATTTTCATTGCGCCAATGGCACAGACTAAAAACTGTCATCTTATAGACATCTTTAAGAACGGAGAAACCACCACACATATCTCCATAAAGCGTCGCATAACCAACGGACATTTCTGATTTATTTCCGGTAGAAACTACCATCGCTCCGGTTTTATTGGACAGTCCCATTAACGCCAATCCACGGGACCGCGCCTGAATGTTTTCTTCCGTTGTATCTGCTGGCGCATCACCAAAAAGTGGCGAGAGCATAGAATCAAATGCTCCCATCGCCTGGCCTATATTGACCTCGTCCAATCGACAACCAAGTAGCTCTGTAGCCGCCGACGCATCTGTTAGGCTTTCTTCAGATGTATAAGGAGATGGCATCATCACACAATGTACGCGATCCGCCCCCAACGCATCGACAGCCACGGCAGCTGTTAGTGCAGAATCGACCCCTCCCGACATGCCAATCAAGACGCCCGGAAAATGGTTTTTATTTATATAGTCGCGCAATCCTAACAACATCGCCGAATAAATACTCGATAGCCTGTCCTCAGCAGGCGCTGTTTCGCTCTGCTCACAAATCCAATGGTCACCGTTACGGTTCCAATTTGTTATTTGTAAAGCTGGAGACCAATCGGCGCAGCGTGCCTGCAATCTTCGGTCTGCGTTAAGAACAAACGAGCCACCATCGAAGACTAATTCATCCTGACCACCAACCTGATTAACATAT
Source organism: Rhodospirillaceae bacterium (assembly GCA_002724505.1). GTDB lineage: Bacteria > Pseudomonadota > Alphaproteobacteria > MPNO01 > UBA2964 > UBA2964. Next base: position 23,488 of record PBOV01000055.1, read on the forward strand.
ATCATAGGAAGGTGCGTTTCTGATATTCGCTCCACAGCGAGATGAAGTCGTTGATCCCACTTATCTAAAGCGTAGGGTGAGCCATTCAACACAACGAAGATTTCTGCGCCAGATTCTTGAAGACATTCCGCAACATCTGGCTGCCACATATCTTCACAAATCATAACTCCAAGCCGGACATCCCTAAAATTGATCGGGCCGGGCATCGGACCAGGGGCGAAAACGCGTTTTTCATCAAATACACCATAATTGGGTAGGTCATGCTTTAGCCTCACCGCCAAGACTTTTCCACCATCGAGCAATATGGCAGCGTTATACAGTTGGTCATTCTCTACCCATAAAGACCCAACTAAAATGCCTGGACCATCGTCTGCTGTTTCATTCGCAAGTTTATCAATAGCTGCAGCACACGCATCCTGAAATGACGGCCTAACAACTAAATCCTCAGGTGGATATCCAGTTATAACCAGCTCACTGCAAACCAGTAGGTCAGCACCCTTTCTCGCGGCCGAGTTGCGGGCGGCAATCACAAGCGCGGCATTACCGTCAATATCTCCGACAGTTGGATTAAGCTGTGCAAGGGCAATAGATAGTTTATTTGTCATAAAATTTTTATAAGTAAATTCCTGCGAGGCAGAAGAAATCTGTTATAAATAGAAGATTTCCCCGATCTCAACTGGCAAATGAGAAAATTTACGCAACGACAGGCATCCTTGTCGACCCATTCTTAGTCACTCGATCGTCCTTGAGCATCTCTGCAATAAGGAAGGCAAGCTCCAAAGATTGGTCAGAGTTAAGACGAGGGTCACAATGGGTATGATAGCGGTCGGCGAGCCCCTCTTCGGTAATTTCTTGTGCGCCACCGACACATTCAGTGACGTTTTTACCGGTCAGCTCCAAGTGAATCCCACCAAGATAGGTACCTTCAGCCTTGTGGACCTCAAAGCAACGTTCCACCTCCTCTCGTACCCGATCAAACGGGCGGGTCTTATAACCGTTATCCGCCTTAATCGTATTTCCATGCATCGGATCGCAAGACCAAACGACGGTTCTTCCTTCCCGTTCGACCGCACGGATTAGTGGTGGTAAATGCTCTGTCACTCCCTCATTACCCATACGGGTAATGAGGGTTAAACGCCCAGCTTCATTTTCTGGGTTTAGCGTATCAATTACTCTAAGCAGTGAATCGGGATCCATCGTCGGGCCACACTTGCAACCAACTGGATTACCAATACCGCGCAAGAACTCTATATGTGCGTCTTCTGGGTCCCTTGTGCGGTCACCAATCCAGAGCATATGGGCTGATGTATCGTACCATTCACCAGAGGTTGAATCGATCCGGGTCATTGCTTCTTCATATGCCGGAAGAAGGGACTCATGAGATGTATAGAAATCTGTCTCCCTAATTTGTGGAGTAGTTTCCGAAGTTAGTCCGCAGGCGGCCATAAAGGCTAGCGAGTCGTCGAGGCGCTCTGCCAGGTCTTTGTAACGATTTCCGGCGGGACTTTTATCCACAAACCCCAGGGTCCAACGGTGTACTTGATGTAAGTCCGCGTAACCCCCTTGAGCAAAGGCCCGTAGCAGATTTAACGTCGCTGCCGACTAGTTGTAGGCCCGCACCATTCGCTGTGGGTCAGGATTACGAGCTTCTGGTTCGAACTCAATACCGTTGACAGAATCACCGCGATAGCTTGGGAGCTCGAGGTCTCCCTGCTTCTCTGTCGGCTCACTCCGAGGCTTGGCAAATTGACCGGCCAGACGTCCAACTTTGATTACCGGGCGATGGGCAGCAAAGGTAAGAACAACAGACATCTGGAGTAGTACGCGAAAGGTATCACGAATGTTATCAGGATGAAATTCCGCAAAACTCTCGGCACAATCGCCACCCTGCATCAAAAACGCACGCCCAGCTGCAGCATCTGCTAGTGCAGACTTTAGACGCCTAGCCTCGCCGGCAAAGACGAGAGGTGGGTAGTTACGCAAGGTTTTTTCCGCAGCCTCCAATGCCGCGCTATCGGTATATACCGGAACCTGCTTAATATTCTTTTTACGCCAACTATTTGGCTCCCATTTCGTAGCCATCGGACTACCTCCCAATTAGGAATATACACTCTCTAGCCCAAACACACATAATCTATTTGCGAACAAACGAATGTGCGCGTTAAAACTAAAACCCTTAATTTGAGGCGTTTTAGATCCTCCAGCAAGGAGCCAAATCATCTTTTAACGTCCCAAGAATCAAATAAACGCATGGCTATACGCCGTTTAACGCTAACTTTCCAGAAAAACGTATTATTTAATTCTTGGTTTTTACAGCCGATGCCAAGAAAACCCCTGCAAAGATTGTTATCGTTCCGGCCCAATGATACCAGTGCAACTTTTCCCCGATAAAGATAAAGGCAGCGGCAGCGGTAACTGGCGCTAAGAAATAGTGGTATGCAGCGGCCCGGCTTGGGCCGAGACGATCAATTCCATAATTAAATAAAAAGATTGCAATCAAAGATGGAAATACGGCGACATAGGCCATAGATAAAGATGTTTCAACGGTAAACGGCATTGGCGTTCCAATCGACAACTCATAGAAAAGAAACGGTAGGTGGAACAATCCACCAAGCCCGCACAAAACGGTCAGGAATACTGCTGGAGAGGGTTTCTCTTTGATACATTTATAAATAACGGTGTAGCTCGCGAGCCCGAACGCACTGCCGATTAGAATAAGGTCACCGATATTAAAGTTTAGACTGAGAAGGACCGAGAAGTCTCCTTGGGTGATAATTCCACCGACCCCAATCAATGCTAGAAAAAGCCCGACCAGCTGGGTTTTTCCAGCCTTTTCCAATCCGACCACCCAGACAATCAAAATGACTAAGGCGGGAATGAGTGACTGGATAATCGCGCCATTGACAGCGACAGTCCATTCCATCGCAACGAAGCTGGCTAGAGCTCCAAAGATAGGCATGAGAACAGCCATTAGTGAATAAATCCGGAAATTACGTCGAATTACCGACCATTCAGCAATAACACTTCGCCAGGTGAAGCATGTTAGGAGAATTGCAGCGCCACCCCAACGCCATAGCGAAAGAACTGAGGGTGGGTATTGCTCATGTACACCACGAACGATAACAAAATTTATGCCAATGAAAAATATTGCCATAAATGATGCTATATGCGGTGAATGCAGAAGCTGGGTTAGACCCGATTTGACTGCATCAATAATTTGATTGGTCATTTTTCATTGTCCCCCGTCTGATCCCGAACGGAAAATACCGAAATAAAAAAACTTTCAAAATTTATGGCCCCTAGTAACCTGTTGACTTTATTGATAACGTTTTATCTATAAAAAATATAAGAAGTAGTTTTAACAAAATTGGGGAGACATACTTATGCGAAAACTAATCGGCATAGTCGCCAGTTCTGTCTTAGCGGTTTCTATAGGCGCCTCGAGTGCCTTCGCCGCTGGAAAGAGCCCGGCAGAGTTTTATAAGGACAACGTAGTTACACTTATTTTAGGCGCAGGTCCCGGTGGTGGTTACGACTTGTACTCACGGACTGTGATGAAGCACCTGGTGAAACATATTCCAGGAAAGCCGAATTTTATATTGCAATTTATGCCTGGCGGCGGTGGCCAGAAGGCCGCGTCCTTTGTTTATAACGTTGCGCCCAGAGACGGGGCTAAACTTGCAAAGCTATCTAACATGCTACCTGCCTTTCAATTATTGCGGGGCAACGTGAAGTACGATGTGTCCAAAATGAACTACATTGGTCGTGCTGCTTCCATGCAATATGTCACGATGGTTTGGCATACAACCGGTGTAAAAAGTCTTGAAGACGCAGCAAAAGCAAAAAAGCCGATAATTTTTGGCGCTAGTGGTGTAAGTCAATCAAACTATATTGTTCCAACGGTTATGGGTAAACTGTTAGGCCTCAATGTTAAGGTGGTCGCCGGTTACCCCGGAACGGCAGCAATAAATAAAGCTCTAGAACAAGGAGAAGTCACTGGGCGTGCTGGCGCATGGTCTAGCTGGATCTCCAGAGCGGGACGACTAATCGATAGTGGAATGGTAGTTGCCATTGCGCAATCAGGGTTAGAAAAATCCGGGGACATAAAAAATGGTTACGGAAAACCAACTCCTTTGCTTTTAGACCTCGCCAAAAATGATGATGAACGTGCTATATTAAAGCTTTTTGCATCTGATGCTGCAGTGGGACGAAATTTTTCTGCGCCACCCGGTGTTCCGAAAGCCCGCGTTAAGGCATTGTGCCGTGCATTTGATGCGACGATGGCAGACAAAGCATTTTTGGCAGATGCTAAAAAGCGCAAACTGATTGTTGAGCCGAAGCCCTGTGAATGGCTTACCAAGGTAGCCGCAGATATCGTTGCTACGCCAAAGCCATTGGTAAAAAAAGCTCGCGCGCTTTTGGGCTGGAAATAATACAAATTTGAATGCATAGGAGAGGCGAATTATGAAGATCAAATCAATTAAAACTCTAGCCGCTTTAGCCACAATAGTCGTACTTGCCGTAGCGGGACCAACGCAAAAATCATTTGCCGGCGACATTGAACTTGTTATTGGAACCGGAAGCATTAAAGGAAAATTATTTGCTGCCGGCAACGCTATTTCAATTGCTTCCGCGCTGCATGGTAAAGGTTTTAAAATCTATAATTATGGAACCAAAGGCAGCAAAGACAACATCAAGAGAGTGACCAAAAAGAAAAAATCAATCAACTTTGGTATGGTTACCGCAAAAGACCTATCCAAGGCAAAAGCCAAGAAACTCAAAAAATTAAGTGGACTGATGTCACTTGGGACGCTCGGGGGTAAAAACATTCTTCTGATTGTTCGAAACAAAGCTCCCAAGAAAGTTTCGAAAGAATCTTATGCTGCAGCAATCGCCAATGCTGTGGGTTTGCTGCAGTCTGGTAAAGCTAAAAAACGAATAAAGGCAGCATGGGGTGGCTATGCCCCTGCTTCAGCCTCTGCAGCTTTTAAGAAAGTTAATGTAAAACTACATAAGGCTGCCATTAACTAGCTTATTATTTGAATTTCGGAGAAGGGTCGCGAGTTAAAATCGCGACCCTTTTTTTATTCTATAGGCTCTCTCATTGTAACGAATTCCTCAGCTGCTGTAGGGTGGACCCCTACAGTCCTATCAAAATGCGCTTTGGTAGCTCCAGCCTTTAATGCGACAGCGAGACCTTGAATAATTTCACCGGCTTCAGGCCCCACCATGTGGCAGCCAATTACGCGATCCGTGTTTTCATCCACAACCAGTTTCATTAACGTGCTCTCATCACGCCCCGTTAAAGTGTGAAGCATAGGCTTAAATTTAGAGCGATAGATCTGAATATTGTCATATCTTTCCCGGGCTTGATCCTCCGATAAACCAACAGTCCCAATATTAGGGTGGCTGAATACTGCTGTTGGTATGTCAACGTAGTCTGTGACTAGGTTTTGACCATTATAAAGGTTGGCTGAAAGCACCATCGCTTCGGCAATTGCCACCGGCGTAAGCTGAAAACGATCGATGATATCACCCAAAGCATATATATTATCAACCGAAGTTTTAAAATAATCATCAACGACGATTGAACCATCAGTTTTCATTTCCACGCCAAGCTGCTCGAGTCCGATATTCTTGGTATTCGGCACTCGACCGGTTGCATACATCACCAAATCCGTTTCCAATTTCGAACCATCATTAAGATCCGCAACTAACCCACCGTCCCTTTTTTTGACAGATACAATATTTGTATTAAAACACAAATTAATGCCCTGTTTTTGCATTTCTTCCGCGAGATGCCGCCGAAGATCCTGGTCAAATCCTCTCAAAAATAAATCACCTCGATACAACTGTGTTACCTCGGCGCCGTACCCATGCAAAATACCAGCGAACTCTACGGCTATATAACCCCCGCCCACGATGGCCACTTTCTTTGGCAGTTCATTAAGAAAAAACGCTTCATTAGAAGTTATTATATGCTCCCGTCCGGGAATATCAGGCACCATCGGCCAGCCGCCTGTAGCAATTAAAATCTTATCAGCCGTAACTTCTTTATCCCCAACGATAACAGTGTGAGCATCTTTGAGTGTTGCGCGCGTTTCATGAATTGTGACGTTATGCTTATGGAGTATATTGCGGTAAATCCCATTAAGGCGTTGAATCTCTTGGTTTTTGTTTTCAATTAACCGCTTCCAATCAAGCGAAATTTTATCGACATTCCAGCCGTAAGCCTCAGCATCTTCAAAAGAGGCAGCATAATGGGATCCATATGAAAATAGCTTCTTTGGAACACACCCAACGTTTACGCAGGTTCCACCAAGATAACGCTCCTCTGCTACAGCAACCCTCGCCCCGTAGCTGGCCGACATTCGCGCACACCTAACACCACCGGAACCCGCACCAATGACATAGAGGTCGTAATCGTAATCAGGCATTTTTATTTACTTTCGCACAAACATGCATCCAAAAAACGCATATTTATCGCTGTTGGATCATAAAGAAAATAATAAAGCTCTTCGGTCAAAGTCTTATGGATACGCATTTTATTTATCTATGCCACCCATTAGGGCATATTTAATTTCCACGAAATCATCGATCCCATATTTNGANCCCTCACGACCTATACCGGACTCTTTTACTCCGCCAAATGGCGCNACTTCAGTTGAAATTATTCCCTCATTAATTCCTACGATCCCATATTCTAGCGCTTCCATTACACGCCAAATACGGCCTATATCGCGGCTGTAAAAATACGACGCTAGGCCGAACTCTGTATCATTGGCATACTTGATTACTTCTTCCTCTGTCTTGAAAGAAAATAGTGGTGCGACTGGACCGAAGGTCTCCTCCCGAGCAATTTGCATATCCTGCTTAACGTTTTTCAGGATAGTAGGCTGGAAAAAATTTCCACCGAGTTCATGGCGTGAACCCCCAACGGCAACCTCTGCTCCCTTCGAAACAGCGTCGGCAATATGCTCTTCGACTTTTTCAACAGCGTCTTTTTCAATAAGGGGGCCCTGATGAGTCTCCCCTTTTAGACCATCGCCAACTTTCATCAACGAGACCGCTTCGGATAATTTTTTAGCNAAGTCATCATACACCCCCTCCTGAACGTAAATACGNTTGGCACAGACACACGTCTGGCCGGTATTCCGAAACTTGGAAGCCATAGCCCCTTGAACCGCCGCATCCAGATCCGCATCGTCAAANACAATAAACGGTGCATTTCCACCCAATTCCATCGAAACTTTCTTTACGGTTTTTGCACATTGCTCCATCAATACTTTTCCGATTTCTGTTGAACCGGTNAATGTCAGCTTCCTTACAACAGGATTTTCCGTAATTTCTCCACCAATANCCGCCGCACTGCCGGTCACAACGTTGAATACACCTTTCGGAATTCCTGCTCGTTCCGCCAATTCTGCCTGCGCNAATGCAGAGAAGGGCGTCATTGAAGCCGGCTTTAAAACCATGGTACAGCCNGCTGCCAAGGCCGGCCCGGATTTTCGTGTAATCATAGCGGCAGGAAAATTCCATGGNGTAATCGCGGCTACAACGCCTATGGGTTCTTTAACGACAACTACTCGCTTATCTGGAGAAAATGTCGGTATTGTATCCCCGTAAAGACGCTTACCCTCTTCAGCAAACCATTCAATAAAGGATGCGGCATAGACGACCTCACCCATTGATTCAGTCATGGGTTTGCCCTGCTCAGCAGTCATTAGGGTGGCTAAGTCTTGCTGGTTTTCGAGCATTAGCTCGTACCAATTACGTAAAATTGNAGCGCGTTCTTTAGCTGTCTTCGCCCGCCAAGCTGGAAGGGCGGCGTTGGCGGCCTCTATGGCACGACGNGTTTCCAAACNGCCCATTTTTGGAACCGTACCCAGCACCTCCCCCGTCGCCTTGTTGAGAACCTCCATGGCCTCGCCTGTTTCAGCCGACACCCATTCACCGTTAATGTAGCATTGCTCACGCACAAGTTCTGTATCATTTATCGGCATNGTCAAATCACGTGGCATGTCGCTCTCCCTGTCAAAGTAGAAACATTTCAATTAAAAAATTAGTGNACTTCATTAAACTGAATATATGACGACAATTCTTCCCTGTTAAGCAAGAAGGGGGGCTATTCTGATTTCCCTTCTGTTTCTAATTCTGCTACATGTCGCCTTCCCTGATAGTGGGCCCATAACCAAAACATCAATGCGATGATAGCNCCACCAGCAACTGTAAATTGCATNCCAACGATTGATGCGATCCAGCCAGCAACCAGTGCACCAAATGCCGGCATTCCCCAATTTAGAAGTATAAAGAAACTAACAGCCCGCGCTCGCATTTCTGAACTCGAAGAATTTTGAATCAGGGATTGTGCAGAAGTACCGTTAACCAGCATCAAAAAACCAATNAGAAAGAGAGGCAAAATTGCAACGAATAAATTTTCAATAANGGTAAAAATCAGAAGNACNAGNGCAAGTAACGCAAATGAGTGCGTGCACAATCTTGTCAATCCCTCAGTGCGACCTCTCCTGGCAAGCCAAAGGCAACTGACCATGGCCCCTGCTCCCACTGTCGATAAAATCGTTCCCAATGCNTCTTCCGGAAGTCCAAAAATTAAATCAGCATATCCCGAGGCCAATTCCATAAAGGGACGAATAAAAAGACCGGTCATTCCGAGAACAAACATCAGGAAACGGATCCCGGGGCTATGCCACACATATCGGGCACCCTCGAGCATGTCTCGNANAAGTTCTTTCGAAACCTTTCCTTCGCCCCCTGCCCCCTTTGCNGGCAAAAAGAATACTACGACATANAGTTGGACAAACATTAGTGTCGCCACGGCAAACACTAAATCTGGGGTTATNACGCCATCTCGTACTAATACGAGAAGCGCACCACCAATACCCGGCCCTATAAGTCGGCATCCGTTGAATGTGGCAGAATTTAGGGCAACTGCAGAGGATAATTCATCGCGCCCCACCAACGCATTTACGAGCGCTAGGCGAGGAGGTGTCGACATCGCTTCAGTAATGCCATGACAGATAGTCAAAGCCAGGCAGAGATAGATTGTCATTACGTCGAAGTAGAGTGCCACCGTAAAACCCGCTCCGACACCAATGTAACAAAGCTGCATAGCTTTAATCACNCGTATGTAGCCAATCCGGTCTGAGATCGCACCGGAGAAAACTGATAANACAACCATCGGGAAGACATCGGCAAAAGCCATTATACCGAGCCANGTTGGATCCTTTGTCAAATTCCANGTTAGCCAGAGAACNGCTGTCCGGTAGATCCATCNNCCNATNGTNGAGACACCNTTCGATACCCACCANAAACGGNAGGCCGGGTTAGCAAGTGCGGGACCAATTCCACCAAGAANTTTNGAAATTTGCATTGGTGTTTTTAGGANNTCNGTTNCANTTGTTNAGCCAANTGNTCAAGCGTCTCTGCTGATGTNCTTTNNGGGTCGATTTCGTCGCGCCGCTGGGAAGCTAGAGGTGAACCACTCAACAAATCAAAAAGATCGGCGGCACCTTTATGNATGTTAGGTGTAAGCCCAATTGAGGCAAATGTCTCNGCNACCTGNTCCATTTCTCCGACATATCTTTCCGATAGTGTCGGCAATCTGATAAGCGCCTCATCCAATCTTTCAACATTCGCAGCCTGGCTCCTTGGCAAACGCTCGCGCAAGAAATNGGTAAACCCGTAATGCTCTGCNGCGAGCATTACCGTGGTGTAAAGTGCAAACGCNCCCTTGTTATACGCCCCATTACAAATCTTGATCGCCGACCCCTGGCCAACCTCGGGCCCAATAAATTTAATATTCACGCCCTTTCCATCCAACTCGTCGAGCCTTGAAGCTTCGGAACCAGAAGTACAGAAATTTGGAAAATTATCTCTTCGGGTAGGAGCGCCGCCAATGATGCCAACATCTATAAAAATTCCGCCAGCTCCTTCGATTAACCCTTGTAATTTTCTGGCAGTTCCAGGNGAAGTCGCATTACAATCCACGAATACTGTTTNTGACCCANCNTCCTCCATTGCCTCGGATACCTCCTCCNCNACAGATAGCGCTTTTCCGGGGTCAAGAATTGACAGGATTAAGTCGGCTTCATTCACTAGTAAATTGAGTGAGCCCACATNCCGAAACCCGGCTTCCCCTGCTTTACGTNTAGTATAATCAGAACGGTNGTTAAGGCAGGTCACGACATCATATCCNGCNTTCTTAAGATNTCCCCCAACGGCACCACCCATATTGCCGGGGCTGAGAATACCAATACAATTTATCATCTTGTNTCACACTCCTAAGTTTTTAAGTGTCTTTGAAAAGCCTGGAAAAAAGACCTTAATAACGACGCAATGAGAAATTAATGAGGTTTTAAAGAGCTTTTAACCAATCAATTATAATATCTCTTCCGTTATCACGAACTTCGCCGTGTCCTCCNNCGACCAATATAAATTTGGATTTCGAATTGGGGGGCACAGCGNCGAAAATTTCTTTTCCCGTGCCGTCTGANATCATGTCATCTTCCCCGGCNANCCAGAGAAAGGGTATATTACCNTTAATCTTAGGGGCATTGAGTTCCATCACCGCCTTACCCTNAGGATCAAACCAGCTNAAATAGCTTTCAGCCGAANTTTCTATCTGCATCTCANTGCCTTGGTTTATATCCATATACTCGTTNTTTTCTTTACCGTGGCCGGACTGGACTTTTTCTCTGGCATGTCTCACGTCGACATGATGTTTCTCCCTGATATATTCCTTTTCTGGCCGATGCCCGGGGGCCATGGCGACGATNGCGTTGATGCCGTCAATAATTACCCCAGCTCTGATTGCAGCGTTAGCCCCTAACGATTTTCCGAGAACGACAATTTTTTCAGCGCCCCTTTTTTTTAATAATTTTATTCGAGGGGCAACACAGCTTCTCAAGGATTTATCGACCGGCTCCGAATACTTTTTAAATTTTGACCAAGCGCATTGCGGGCTGGTAACTAAAAAACCTTTTTNATATAGATCAATTGTTAAAATTGATGAATCGTTCCGTTCGTGCCCTACGACTTTAGAGTCCTCAGAACAAACCCAGGGGCCCTTACCACATCTTCCAGGCCATTTTTTATAAAGATCTTCCTTACCGTAATGCTGGTAATCGGTAAAAATCTTCGCATGCATGCTCCATTTTGGATGAAGTATAATAACGCCAATCTTATCTGGAGATGTTTGCGCTACGACCTTTGTAAAGTCGAGAATAAAAAAAGATAACAATAATACAAAAATACAAATGTTCTTCATATAAATAGCTAGTTTATTGCCCTTATTGTCCAAGGCAAAAGGTTTTCATTCTTAATCTATCATTTCTTTAGATATTGTTATTTAGTATTACCTAAATTCCTGGAAATTAAAATTAAAGATGAATAGGAACCTTTAAAATGAAGTGTTACGCAACCAGCAATTCGCCATACGCAAGAAAAGTGCGCATCGCCGCCCTAGAGACAGGGGTATACGGCAAGGTTGATTGGCAAATGATCACCCGTGAGGAAAGAGCTGAAATAGTCCCTGACATTAATCCACTGGGCAAAGTGCCGGTTGCGGTTCTAAATTCAGGACATGTGCTGTGTGACTCCCCTGTAATTTGCGCATACGTCGATAGCCTCTCCAGTGACACAAACCTCATTCCTAAATCCGGATCAGAAAGGTGGGAAGTTTTGACCCTGGAAGCATTGGGCGATGGTCTTGGCGAGGCCGTTATTGCAGCATCACAGGAAGACCAAAGACCTGGCGAGAAGCGTTCACAAGGGGTTGTCGATCGACAAGTCGGCAAAGCCAACGCCACGTTAAACTTCTTAAACCATGCCGCGAAAAAATTTAATTCCCCGCCTTTAATGGGTGAAATCGCCGTCGCGTGCGCGTTGGGTTATATGGAATTCAGGGACGTTGTCCCAGGGTGGCGAGATAAATACGCCAACCTGGGAAGCTGGTATGCCGAAGTTTTAAAGCGCCAGTCCTTCATTGATACAAACCCGGACTAGTTCCTAATAATCTGATTTCTTTTAACGGTTATTTGGGCAGAGTGAGATCAACAAATGAATGATCACTACCCATTAAATAGGGCGGTAATTGTCACAGGGGCTGGCAGTGGGCTTGGACGATCCATGGCGATCGCACTCGCGGAGGTTGGTTGTTCTGTGGCCGCCGTGGACATAAATATCGATCGCTTGAACGATCTCTCTAATGAAACTCAAATCTTTGAGGGGGAAATATTACCAATATGCCTCGACATAAGTGAAACGCCAAATTGTATTTCTATTGTTGAAAAAACACTCGAACGTTTTGAGCGTGTTGACGCTTTGGTTAACAATGCAGGCGTAAGTATAGCGATAATCAATCCCGAATTTCGGCGNAATAAGGTTATGTTTTGGGATGTNCCCGAAGACAAATGGGATGAAATGTTTGACATAAACGTNANGGCGNCGTTCATCCTCGCAANAACTGCCGCACCATTNATGATNAANCAAAAATGGGGACGCATCGTTAACGTAACGACCAGCCTAGACACGATGATACGACCATCGTGGACGCCGTACGGCCCNTCTAAGGCCGCACTCGAAGCGGCTTCAGCTAATTGGGCAGGAGACCTCGATGATAAAAACGTCACGGTAAATGTGCTAATCCCCGGCGGGCCAGCAAACACTAACTTTGTGCCGGGAATTTCACAGAGTGAACGTGCTCAACTTGTCCAGCCTGACGTAATGAAGGAACCAATCAAGTGGCTAATTTCAGACGCGTCTGAGGAGTTTACTGCACGGCGATTGATTGCCCACAATTGGGATAATAATTTAGCCCCTCATCAGGCAGCTCAAGCAGCCTCCACGTCCATTGCGTGGAAGAGCCTCGGCAGGCAAGCAGCAACCGAGCCGGTACCAAGTTAAAGCAACCTAAAACACACCATACTATTCAACGTCGATCGGACTAAGCGGATACCTTCGAACCTTTTACGGAAACACGATGGAGGACCCGTCTTTTTCCATGATAGTCGTTGACCGCATAATGCCATACTGTCCGATTATCCCAAAAGACTACAGACCCTTCATCCCATTGAAATCTACATGTGTTTTCCGGACTAATGGCTTGATCATAGAGAAAATTCAACAAGGGCTTACTTTCTTCCTCAGTCCAACCATCAAATCTGACCGTATAAGTTGGGTTAACGTATAATATCTCTCGACCTGTCTCCGGATGCTTTGCAATAACCGGATGAATAAATTGTTCCCTTACAGCCTGCCCCATTGATTGTAATTCATCGTCACTCACTTGTCGGTCCGCGGACAGATTTTTCGATTGGAGAGCATTTTTTTTAGCATGCACAGCCGACATTCCAGCCAGTGTTTTTCTCATACCTGAAGATAATTTTTGAAAAGCGGAAGACATATTAGCAAATAATGTATCACCACCGTTATCCGGTAGCTCGCGTGCTACCAAGATGGACCCCAGCGGAGGAGTTTCAGAAAAACTATGGTCGGTATGCCAATTGCCGCCAATATTCCGTCTCTGGTCTGGTTCCTTTCGCACCTCTCCAACCAAAGGATAGCCCGACACCTTGGAAATCGTCTTACTCACATGCGGTTCTCCAAACCTTTGTCCGAAACGTAGGTGCTGGTCGGGTGTGATATCTTGATCCTTAAAAAATAAGACACCCCATTGACAAAGGGCTTTTCGAATTTTTTGATAGTCACCATCTGAGAGAGTGTCGGCCAAATTAATCCCTAGGATTTCCGCACCGACAGAGTTAGAAACAGGTAGGATATCGATTTCGTTCGTTTTCAATAAACTCTCCCATTATATATTTTGGCAGATCACAAATTAGAAGCGTCAGACCCTAATTACGTTTAACATAAGATGCAGAATAGCTGCCTACCATGCTTTTTGTAGAACCTCTAAAATTATCTCCGGATCTCGCACAGGAATAGGGTTGCAAATTATATTAGGTGAACGAGAAACTTTTTCTGCAATGGTTGCTAAGTCTTCGCTTTTAATATCAACATCCCTCAGTCTTTGAGGTAAACCCAATTCACTTGTTAAATTTTCAATCGATGAAATTGCATATTCAGCCGCGCTTTCGTCTGAATTTGATGGGGAACCCAGGGCCCTCCCCAGGGCTGCCTGCGGCTGAATAGTTTCAGGTAAATTAAAACGCATTACGTGAGGTAGCATCACACAAGCGGTATGACCATGGGCTACTCCGTAAGCCCCAAGTTGCCACCCTATCACTTGGCAAAGGCCCTTTTGAACTCCCCTACCGGTTGCCTCTATGGTCATTAGACCCATTTGGCAAATAACCCTAGACTTGGGATCATCTGGCAATTGGTTCACCTGACGCAGACCTTCAAAAAGCAGGGTCCCCGCTCTCTCTGCCAAAGCATCTCCAACAGGATTTCCTACTAAGCTGTACATTCTCTCTACAACGTGTTCGACCGCTTTTAAACCTGTCGCAGACCATAGTGCGGCGGGCGTAGTGCAAGATATCTCCCCATCATAAATAACAAGCTCTTGCATTAGGCTGGGGTGGCGTACGTGATCTTTGAATTGCCTTTCGGGGCGATTAATAGTTACTGACCATGTTGTCGCACCCGACAAAGTCGTAGGTACTGCAATTTGCGAAATGGGAATTTTGGGCAATGATTCAAGCTGCTGATTTTCAGGACTCGCAACATACTCATCTAACTCATCAACCGAAGTTAAGCCTTGTGCCAGTATAAAACGAACGGCTTTACCCCAGTCAATTACACTCCCCCCCCCAATTGTAATAACAACATCGGGTTCCAAATTTCTGACGGCATTAGCTGTGTCAAAACACAGCCAGTCAGGCGCAAACTCGTGGCTGTTATGGGATTCATATACTACAAGCCCCTTTAACAGATCAGAAATTTCTTTGCCCCATGATGTATTTTCCCATAGGGAGCGGCTAAATAATAAAACTACCCGATCCAGTTTTCGTTCTTCTAATTGAGTCCGTAAACTTTGATGTGCATTAGGACCCCAGATGGAATGATCGGATATGGAAGATCTATATCGCCACTCACCCTCTATGCCTCGCCAATTAACCATCAAATTTGAACCTTCTAATTCGAATTAAATAATTTTAGCTCAATACGCTTAAAACCCATTCTTTAGAAATCTCTAGGAGAAGACAAAAAATTATTCTTATTTACTCCTATGCAACGGAGTCCAATTCATTGGATTATTGTTTATCCAATGAAACATATTCCACTGTGATAGACGACTGGGAAACGGTGGTGGTACATCCACTGACTCAAATAATTG
>PBOV01000056.1 GCA_002724505.1 Rhodospirillaceae bacterium
CTGAATGTGCGACCTGGAACTACAATGCGGATCGGGAGCTCCTCATTAATCATTGTTCGGATTTGTACCGGCGATGTATGAGTTCGCAGCACCAACCGGGAGCCGTCCTCTTTTTCCGGTAGATAGAAGGTGTCGTGTTCTTGACGGGCGGGGTGCTCCGGCGGGATATTTAGAGCTGTAAAATTATTAAAGTCAGTTTCAATATGAGGTCCCTCAGCGACCTCGAAACCCATCTCACAAAAAATAGCTAGCATCTCATCTATAGTCTGGCTGATGGGATGAATCCGTCCATCCTGGCCAGGCCGAGCCGGTAGTGAGACATCAATAGTTTCATCGATAAGGCGCGCATCAAGGGCAGCAGATTCAAGGCCATCCTTCCGGGCCATAAAAGCCTTATTAACTTCAGCTTTGAGAGCATTGATCGACTGGCCAAGCGCCTTTCGGTCTTCCGGCGCAGCCTGGCCAAGGCCCTTTAGAAGTCTGGTTACTCTGCCCTGTTTGCCCAGTGCGGTAACGCGAATTGCTTCGAGTTCATCCAAATCCACTGCTTTAGTAATTTCAGCAAGGAGAGTATCGCGTAAAGTGTCGAAATCTTCCGTTGTCATCTGCCAATGCCCATTACCCCGCCCANCANTTGNGGGCGTACCTGCCAAGTTGGTGACGCCACACTACATTATCTCGCAGCAGTCCCCAGCCTTTGATCTCTGAAAATGTTGGCTCAATCAGCCAACGCATCCTGAGCTTGTTCACAAATTGCCTTGAATGCCNCCGGTTCTTTAATTGCTAGCTCAGACAGAACCTTTCGATNAAGTTCGATACCCGCCCGATTCAATCCATTCATTAGCCGAGAGTAAGTTAAACCATTTAGACGGGCGCCAGCGTTAATCCGTTGAATCCACAATGCGCGAAAACTACGTTTACGATTTCGGCGATCGCGNTAAGCATATTGCAGACCTTTTTCGACCTTTTCCTTCGCAACCCTAAAAGCGGTNCGGTTGCGACCGCGATAACCTTTCGCTTGTGCTAAAACTTTCTTGTGGCGGGCGTGCGCTGCAACACCGCTTCTTGCACGTGACATATTTTTTCTCCGTTAAAACTGATTACAGATAAGGCATATATTGTCGGACGAGCTTGGCATCTTGGGGTGCCAAGGTCGTTGTCCCGCGGGCTTTGCGGCGCATTTTATATGACTTTTCTTCAAGGCAATGGCGCTTATAAGCAAAGTTACGTTTAACTTTGCCAGTACCAGTTTTGGAGAAGCGCTTTTTGGCGCTCGATTTTGTCTTCATTTTGGGCATTTCAATTTCCTTATATTAGACCTGATATCATCTTGGCCGCCTCGGCATGCCCATTATTCGCTGTTAAAAAANTTTCAGGAATAATCGCCGGACCACCTGCTGGTGCAAAAACTTAAATGAAAATCTCTGCAAGGCCGCGGTTTATAAAGGTCCTCTCCAAAGATTGCAAGAGCTTAGAAAGCGAAACCTAAGGGCGTAAANCTTCTTCACGTGACAAAAGTGCCATTTAACGCGGTACAAGCACCATAACCATTTGGCGGCCTTCCATACGAGGATATTGCTCTACCTTCGCCTGCTGCTCCAAATCATCTTTTACCCGGTTCAGCACATTCATACCAAGATCCTGGTGCGCCATTTCACGACCNCGAAACCTGAGGGTAACCTTAACCTTATCTCCTTCATCTAAAAACCGGTTCATTGCCCGCATCTTGACATCATAATCGTGGGTATCGATGCCAGGCCGCATTTTTATTTCCTTCACTTCAATGGTTTTCTGTTTCTTGCGAGCCTCGGCTTTTCGCTTCTGGTCCTCATATTTCAGCTTACCGTAATCAAGAATCTTACACACGGGAGGATTAGCGTTGGAAGCCATCTCCACTAGATCAAGGCCAAATNCCTCGGCCTTTGCTAATGCTTCGNCTGTCGGTACAACTCCCAGAACTTCGCCCGTAGGGTCTACAAGCCGTACTTCAGGAACCTCNATTAATTCGTTTATGCGCCGGTCATCCTTATGGGGCTGAGGCGGCTGAAATGGTCTTCTCACGATTGGCATTACTCCTTCAATAATTGACCTAAATAACACGAATACCTGGGCATTACCCCGATGGCGGCGCNGCTTCCTCTGCAAGTCTAGCAACCGCCTCTGTCAAGGCAAGGACTTCCTGATCCTTACCCCCAAGACGGCGTATCGCAACTGTACGTTCTTCCAGCTCCCGAGCCCCAACAACAAATATCGCAGGAATTTTAGCTAAGCTGTGTTCGCGNACCTTATAGTTGATCTTTTCATTTCTAAGATCGAGCTCTGCCCGCAAACCAGACGCCCGCAACGCNGCAACAACTTCTATAGCATAACTTTCTGCTGCATCGGTTATCGTTGCAACCGCAACCTGAGTTGGCGTCAGCCAAAGAGGCATACGGCCAGCATAATTTTCAATCAGAATTCCAATAAAACGTTCAAAGGACCCTAAGATTGCACGATGCAGCATAACTGGGCGGTGTTTTTTTCCATCTTCAGCAACAAATTCTGCATCCAGTTTTTCAGGCAACACAAAATCGACCTGCAATGTCCCGCATTGCCAATCCCGGCCGATAGCGTCTCTNAGGATGAACTCAAGTTTNGGGCCATAAAACGCCCCCTCGCCAGGATTGAGTGTATATTTTAACCCAGCAGCATCTACGGCATCTNTTAACGCACCNTCAGCCTTGTCCCANACGCTGTCGTCACCTGCCCGGATNTCTGGCCGATCCGAAAACTTCACAGCGACATCTGTAAAACCAAAATCAGNATAAATTTTTTGCAATAAATCACAGAATGATTTGGTTTCTGATGTCACCTGATCTTNGGTGCAAAAAATATGAGCATCATCTTGAGTGAAAGCACGTACGCGCATTAAACCGTGGAGAGCACCAGACGGTTCATAACGATGACATGAACCAAATTCTGCCATCCGCAACGGCAAATCGCGATAACTCTTAATCCCCTGGCGAAAAATTTGCACGTGGCCGGGACAGTTCATNGGCTTTACCGCCAANGTCCGCTCATCTTCTGTATCAGCAGTGAACATNTGCTCTCGGAATTTNTCCCAATGGCCGGATTGTTCCCATAATGCCCGATCAAATAGCGTAGGTGTTTTAACTTCTTGATATCCAGATTCCTCAAGCCGGGCCCGCATNTAGCTCTCAATCGCGCGATACATGGTCCACCCCTTTGGATGCCAGAACGCTGAGCCGACNGCCTCTTCTTGAAAATGAAATAAATCCATCTCNCGTCCAAGGCGTCGATGATCACGTTTTTCCGCTTCCTCAAGCTGGTGCAAATAAGCCCTTAATTCTTTGGTGTCGCGCCAGGCAGTTCCATAAATTCGCTGAAGCATATCGTTACGGGCGTCGCCCCTCCAATATGCGCCNGCCAACTTTAGAAGNTTAAAACCCTTTCCTACATGCCCCGTCGATGGCAGATGCGGGCCACGACAAAGGTCAAACCAATCTCCCTGACGATAAACCGACACATCTTCATCAATTGGCAGGCCTTCGATCAATTCTGCTTTGTATTTTTCGCCCATATTAGAAAACGTCTTAACAGCCTCATCGCGATCCCANACCTCACGGATAAAGGGCTCATCAGCATCGATGATCCNCATCATGCAATCTTCTATTTTTTCTAAATCTTCAGGCGTGAAGGCCTCTTCGCGGGCNAAATCATAATAGAANCCATTTTCAATCGAAGGNCCGATCGTCACCTGAGTTCCAGGAAAAAGCTGTTGAACTGCCTGCGCCATAACATGAGCGGCATCGTGGCGAATAAGCTCTAATGCTTGTTCGTCTTTGCGAGTAACAATACTTACTTCAGCATCATTTATTATTCTTCTTGTAAGGTCTCTCACCTCGCCATCAACAACTACAGCAATAGCCGCCTTTGCGAGCCCAGGCCCGATGTCAGCTGCCAATTCGGCACCAGAAACCCCACCGTCAAATTTTCGGATGCTACCATCCGGCAAGGTTAATGCGACGCCTTTACCCGANAGGCTGTCGTCAAGGGGAGCCTCTGCGCGCTCGTCAGGAGTACTCATGAGGGGCTANTCATTTGACGTTCATTCAGGCAATCACCGCCATAGTTAATAAAAGCGCTAGNTCCTTCGAAGGAACTAGAAGGCAGCCATTTAAACCAATCTTAACGCTGCGGCAACTGATTCAATCGAAAGATTGGCTAAATTCTTCTGCCGTAACACAGTGACCGACACGCCNCGCGGCGCAGTTAAGGCTGGATCAGAGGCANCAGAGAACANAACGACGGTCTGACAACCGGCCGCGGCTGCGATATGCGTGGGCCCGGTATCGTTACCAACAGCGCCTACCGCATTNCGAGCCAGCACCGCTATATCCTTTAATTCGGTTTGGCCACAGAGATCTATAGCCTCGGGGCAGCGCCTTATAACCTCTTGCGCCAAAAGAGCCTCCGCGGACGATCCCAAAACAACCGGCTGNGNCCCATTTTCTGTTATCCTGACNGCAAGCTCCGCATAAGATTTTGTTGGCCAGCGTTTTGCCAAGCGGTGCGGTGATCCGCCAGGCATCATGATTACAAAGCGGTTTTGTAAACCAAATCGAGAAATATCCGCGGTTACCCATGACAGGTCAGCCGGCGGCACCGAGTTAATTCCAGCTATCGCGAGCTGTTCATTCTGCCGCTCAATAGAATGCATAAAATCCCGATTTGGGTTGGCGTGGGGATAAGAACATCCATTAGCAATACCCGACCATTCTGGACGATTCTTCTTATCAAATAGCCTGAAATACCATCCACTTCGATCAGAGGTTTGCAAATCATAAACCAACGTGAACCCCCTTTTCCTCAGCCGTGATTTGAGCTTCAACCAATCAGGCACCTGCCAAAGCGCCGGCCTGTTATCAGTCCAAATTTGGTCAAAATATCCGCTAGGTTCGAGNAACTTCTCAAAGGCTGGCGTTGTGAGAAGCACTATATTTGCTTCATGGTGCCGTTCCCGAATTGCAGCAAAAGGGCCAAGGGCTAAAACGATATCGCCCAGCGCACCGAGTTTAATCACAAGAATATTACGATGAAAAACATTCGTCATGGTGGGACTAATCCGAAAGAATTTCTTTATACACTCTTATTGTACGCTCGCTCATTAGCGCTTTGGTATAGTTTTCACGTACATTTGCAATTCCACGCCGNGCNATTAAATCCCGGGTCTTGCTATCGATATTCAACGCATCACTGAGTGCATCTGCCATAGCGCTCGCGTCATTAGGCGCTACCAACCAACCGTTGGTTCCGTGAGTGATGGTTTCCCGGGCCGCACCATGATCAGTCGCAATAACAAGGCGGCCCATCGCTTGTGCCTCCACAATTATTCGGCCAAAGGCTTCCGCATCAGTTGACGCAGAAATGACGACGTCGGCTAACATAAAAGCTGCCGGCATATCTCTGCAATTTCCTGGAAAGTGTACGAGAGATTCCAACCCAAGCCGCACGACTTCTCTCTGCAATTCACGGACATACCCGGTGTTACCTTGGTCGCTGCCGACCATAATACAACGCAAATTTTTGCGATCCTCAAGCCGGCTAAGAGCGTCAAGTACGACCTTATGACCTTTCCAACGAGTTAGACGCCCCGGTAACATTACAACCATCGCATCATCCGGAACCCTCCATGCTTTGGCTAGTTGGATAACACGCCCCGAGGCAACTGCGGCTGGATCGAAAAGATTAATATCGGCCCCCCGTGGAATTACCCGCACTTTTTTTTGATCTACACCGTAATCTTCGCAAACTTGATCGCTAATAAAATTTGATATCGCAATTACGAGATCGCCTCGAGTCATAACGGAGTTATAAATTTTCTTTAGCGAATACTCAGCATTATAGTTACCGTGAAAGGTTGTTATAAATTTAACGCCTGTCTTCTGAACTGCAGCAAGCGAGCTCCAAGCTGGCAAACGACTTCGAGCATGCAAAATATCAACCTGGTGTTCCTCTATCAATTTGACCAATCGATTAATATTCCTATATGCGGTTAAGGGGTTTTTCCTGCCAACCGGTAACTCAATATGTAAACCACCGGCACGTTCCACCTCATGGACCATCGGACCACCGTTTGAGACAATGATTGCGCGCCAACCCTCAGCCACAAGTGCTTGCGTAATTTCAATTGTACCACGTTCCACGCCGCCAGTTATCAAAGACGGCAAAACTTGCATAACAACGGGAGCTCCCTTGCCGGGATTTTTTCTAGTGCTAGATTGAGGTATGGCAAAATTCATAACCTTGACTTACCGCCGTACCAGTAGGGCATGCAATGACTAATGTTCGAAAAGATTTATTTCGTAACGATGGGGCAGCGATTGCCTACCATAAAAGTGAAGGTTGTCAGCCGGGTGTTGTCTTTCTTGGAGGCTTTATGTC
>PBOV01000057.1 GCA_002724505.1 Rhodospirillaceae bacterium
TCTTTCTGATGGGGTAATGAATTTAACATTACTGCAATTTCAGACACAAAAAGATGCCGGAGATGAACGTGGCAAGGATTTTGTGGGCGTCCATCATTTCGGGTTCTGGGTCGAAGACACTGATGCAGTTATATCTGAAGTTGAAAACCACGGCGGCGAATATCATCCCGGCCCAGAAGACACTAAAAATTCTGAGGTTAAGTTTAGAGATCCAAACGGTATTGTTTTTGACATTTCTAGCCATGGGTGGGATGGCGCTAAGCGGTAAAAAATGAAATGAAGCGTAAAAATCTGTCATCCCCCTATCAACATTCGAGATCTTATTCGCCAGCTGTTATAACAGAGGGTGGCAAGACAGTATGGCTATCAGGTCATCTCGCCTGGGAAGACGAACAGGGGCGTGACCTCGCCAAAGACTTTGAAGGACAAGTTCGCTGTATATTTAGAAAACTAGCGGCAACAATGGCTGAAGCCGGAGGCACGTTAGACGATATTGTCACTATGACGACATTTCTCACTGATGTTTCCAATAACACACGCTTTGTTGAAATTCGCAAAGAATTTTTTTCCGAAAATTCCTATCCTGCTTCAACTCTGGTCACCGTTGCCGCCCTGAATAGACCGGAACTACTCATCGAAATAAATGCCGTAGCGATAGTAACATAAATTACATATCAAACGTGGTATATCTCCGCTTGCCCTTGCATGGAGCCATAACTATTGTGCGGCCTAAAACTTAGCCCCAATAAAATGGCTGGATTTTTATTTTGTTAATTAATTTTCCATGGGAGAAATTATGTATTCAGTGATGAAAAAGGCCCTTCCTCTTGCCGCTATTGCAGCTGTGGGTCTGGGCGTCACCCCGTTAATTGCAGCGGATGCGTCTCATTTCGAAGGCAAGACCATGAAGATCGTAATTCCTTACGGTCCAGGCGGCACATACGATAAATATGGTTTCGCATTTTCACGTGTTATCGGAAACCACATACCGGGCAAGCCAACCGTTATACTTCAGCATATGCCTGGTGCTGGCGGTGCCAAAGCAATGGCCTATGCCTACAACGTAATGGCGAAAAACGGCCTCAACATGATTGTTCCTCTGGATAATACCGTTGTGAACAAGCTTATGCGGCCCAAAAAGATGAAATATGAAGCTGAAAAATTTAATTATTTAGGCTCAAGTAATCAAACTAATATTATTCTTGTTACACGCACAGATAGAGGCGTTAACTCAATAATGGACATGAAGAAAGTTGCATTAATCGGCGCCACAAGCGGTAAATACTCAAGTGGGTATTTGACCCCTATGTTGGCTATGGGCCTTCTTAACCTCAAAGGTAAAATGGTGACTGGCTACAAGGGCTCATCGCGTTCTATCTTCGCAGTTGAAAAAGGCGAAGCTGATATGGCAGCCTTTAACTGGCTTGCTTGGGCATCCAAGGTACCTCATTGGTTTAAAGGAAAAAGACCTTTCGCGCGGGCTATCGTGCAAGTTGGTTTCTTTAAAGATCCCGACTTACCAGACGTACCTATGCTCACTGATCTTGTGCCGAAGAGCCAAAGAGCAGTAGTGAATTTTATAGCTTCGGCTGGTCCGTTAGGTCGCGGCCTTGCGATGCCACCCGGAGTGAAACCCTCAATCATTAAGACTATGCGTAAGTCATACTCTGCGATGAATAATGACCCGGCCTTTGCGGCCAGGCTCAAGAGAGCAAAGCTTCGTTTGATTCCAAGCGAGGGAGCAACAATTCAAAAGATTGTTGAAAAGGTTCTTAGGGAAACCTCCCCGGCTGTTATCAAACAAGCTCGGAAGATCATTTTTGGAGAAGGTTAACCCTCACTGAAAAATTTAAATGCGGGCCGCCCCACAGGGGCGGCCCCTTTTTATGGTGTAATAGAAACCGCAAACCCCCGTTTTATAAGCAGTGAAATAAGTTTTCTAATGAAAGAAAAGAGATCAGTCTCTGCCTATCATTGCCACAAGAATTCCCATTCTCACGTATAAGCCATATTTCATTTGGCGAAAATAAGCAGCCCGCGGATCGGAATCTAACTCAGGTGGAATCTCACCAACACGCGGCAAGGGGTGCATTAAAACTAAATTTTCCTTAGCGCGCTCCATATCCTCTCTGGTAACGGCATAAGAGAAATCGATTACCATCGTATCGGCTAACCTTTCCCTCTGTACTCGAGTTACATAGAGAATATCGGTTTTGTCGATAATTGGACTGAGATCAATATACTGAGAATCTTCATCCATTAAATAAGAGCTAGGTAAGCTAAGCTCTTTTGGTGAAACAAAATTCAATTGTACGTCGTACATCCGTAAGAGTTTTACGAGACTGTGGACAGTACGGCCATGTTTAAGGTCACCCATAAGAGTGATGTTAAGTCCATCTATCTGGCCTCTTTCTTTCGAGATAGTGTAGAGATCAAGCAACGCCTGCGTAGGATGTTCCCCTGCGCCATTTCCGGCATTTATGATGGGTACTGAAGCAACAGATACCGCGCGTTCGGTTGCATCTTCCTCGTAGTGTCTGAGTACCAGCGCATCAGCATAGCATTCAAGAGTACGGATCGTGTCCTCCAGCGACTCACCTTTGGTCACAGAGGAATAATTGACCTCGTTGATTGGAATAACGCTGCCACCAAGTCGCGTCATTGCCGCATAAAAGCTTGAAGACGTCCTCGTAGAGGGTTCGTAAAACAAATTAACAATCGATTTACCGGTTAGAGGCATCGTTCGCCCAACGGATAAGCGCGCTGCAAGCGCAAAAACTTCATCGATATCGTTTCTAGAAAATTGGTCGACTGAGACGACGGCTCGGCGCCAGGGAATATCTAGGCTATCCATTTATTTAATAGGTATCCATCATATACTGCTTTAAACGCCAAGCGTTACTGATTTAATACTGCAGGGTTCGTAGAATCGACAAATTTAAGTGTAACACTCACAATTTTTGGAAGGCTAATCACGGCGCGCTACAAGAACGCAGGCGATAGCCGCCAATGAAGTTGCAGCAGCAAACCAAAAGACATTTAGGGGTGTCCCTATATCAACAAGCCACCCCGCAACTGCCGGAGCAGCGCCGTTTCCTATCGTAAAGCCAATTGTCACAAAGGCTACAACACCACCCAGCAACTCCGGTGGTGCGTCATTGCGGACCATTAGATCACGGGAAGGAGCCACTATACCTTTTGTAATACCGGCGACAATCAACATCAAAACGCATATCCAGAAGGTGACCAACCCTGTAGCTGCAATTGCTGTCACTAAAGCCGCAACCAGCATCGTAATAATCAACACAAGATCATGGCGCTTGGTTTTATCCGCAATAAAACCTCCAGCGATCACACCTACCGATGCTGCAATCAGATAGGCCAGCAAAATAATTCCAGCGAGACTTTTAGTAACGCCAAAATGCGCAACTAGAACAACGATTGTTAGGCCGCTCAGGGCACTAGTCGACGCTGATGATGTTATAAAATAAACAAAATGGGAAAGAATACGCCGGGAGAACAGGGCATCTTTGGTCCGACGCAATTGCCCTACCCCCCTTTTTTTACGTGGCGTTGTATCAATCAAAACAGCCTGTAAGGCTAAAATTCCACCCGCAATTAGTAGACCGCATAAACCCGAAATAAATAGCGCTGTGCGCCAATCGGTCAGCGCCTCAAGAAGTGGAATTATTATAGGAACGGCAAAAAAGCCGGCCGAGCCGCTAAAGCTGTGAATACTAAACGCCCGGCCAAGCTTATTTTCCCCAATTGATGAGGATAAAATTACATAATCACACGGATGAAAAACACAGTTTCCTGCGCCAGCAACCATAAATAAGACTAGTAATGCCCAATATGAGTCAGTTAATCCCGCCAGTGTTATTGCCCCGGATAAGATAAACATACCAACAAAGAGAACCCGTTTGGCCCCTATACGGTCTACCAACATCCCAGCTGGCAATTGTAATGATGCACCTGCCAAAAAAAAACCGGACGTAATAAGTCCAAGCTCTGCGTAACCAACTTGCAAGTCGGTCGCCATCGCCGGCAGCAAAGGTGCAAGACAAAGTACATAAAAATGGCTGATAAAATGACCAGCACTGATTAGCCCGACAACTGCCATTTGCTGAGCACTTGGACGCTCAGTGGGGCCTCCTGCAGGATTTACGGGAACATTCATATTTGCTTCACAAATGAGAAAGAATTCGCGGTGAAAAACACTTAAGTGGTGAAAACACGGGGGGCAAGAGAAATACGATCAGGAACTCAAATTAAACCTTCAGAGAAAAATAATAAGGCTTGGGAAATAAGTCCCATTTTAGGTAACAAGGTGATTCGTTAATGCTAAGAGCTAAAAACCTAGACAGAGAATATCCATCACTAATCTCTTTCAAAGTTAAACTTAACCCTCATTCCGGCATTTATTGTTCTATTTCGTCTATACAATTCACTGAGTATTAACAACTAACAAGAACGACGGAGAACAAATTCAAAAACCCCATCATATTCTTTCATTGAAATCAAAAGATGCCCCGTCTGGGAGCAAAATGCTTTGAAGTCTTTTGGGGCAGCCGGGTCAGTAGCGAGCACCTTCAATTCTGATCCAATTTCAACCGACTTGATCGCTTTTCGAGCACGAAGCACGGGCAAAGGGCACTTTAGTCCTTTAGCATCTAAATGACCCGACATACGACCTCTTAAAATTATGGCTGGGGCGCCTGGGATCGAACCAGGGATCACGGGATCAAAACCCGTTGCCTTACCGCTTGGCTACGCCCCATCTAGAAGCCGNAAAATAGGNGGGTTTAAATCATACCGCAATAGATTCNCGTAATTTCTTCTTAAATTTAAGCGAAAATTCTATTATAAATTTAAGNTAGAACGATTCTAAGGGTNTTTATGATACATTTCGTTTTTTTATAGCGTAGAGTATNTCGATTCAAACAGGTGNCAGACAATGAGGGTTCTTTGTCTTTAAACCATTTGATATGGCGCAAAAATAAGCTTTTAAAGCATGGTAGTTAATAGGTCCCCATGGAGCGTGAAGGGTGTCGACGCNGAAGCGCGAGGAGCCGCTAAAAGCGCGGCGCGGCGNGCTGGCCTTACTATCGGCTCATGGCTCAGTCAAACTATTCATATCGCCGCTACAGAACAATTAAAGAATACAACNCAAAGACATATNGCAGACGGCGAAAAANTCGGTCAAGACCGCTTTTCTAAGNATCACAACCCGGAAAGCCAATATACTCCNTCTGAAGAATANAGCTCTAGCCAGAAATTGTATCCGAACGCAGTTTCTANCNATTCATCCNNATTTAAGAACGCGCCTCAATCACGACTATCAAACNAATATAGTCAACAACCGGATCCTAGTTATCAAATTGGATCAAGGCAGATACCAACACCAACAATNCAGGAACTCTTTGATACTATCCAATTGTTGAATAGCCGACTAGAACGGGCAGAATTAAAAACAACTGCCACATTAGAACCCATAGCTAAACTTGTTAGCCAGCTTTCAAAACAATTTGATCAAGTCAAAACGGATAAAGAGTCCTCAACGGTTGCTGTTGAACGCTCGGTGATGCGTATAAAGGAGCGGCTGGATAAAATGGAAAAGGGTTATAACAAATCTACAAGNCCACAAGAGAGTTGGTGGCGAAGAAACCGAGACTAAGAAACGCAACTATTTAANTTTAGTGTTAACATACNTACTTCAAGATAAAGAGAAGTGTTATCGCAAACACCNAACCCANTTACTAAAATTTNTATAATAACAATAAATTAGAGATTAATACGNCAGAGAAAATCAGTGAGATAAAGCCTTCAGCACATCNCTAGTTTTATATTAGGGTCCANAANGATGACTTTTATCNTACGGACTTCACNGTATCGATTTTTAAATTCNAGTACTGGANCCACAGCAATTTTCAAAGANTTTTATGAAATAAAATGCGTAGGTTGGACCCACCAATTTGGGTAATGACGAGATATAGCTCGACCTGAGGCTTTGGCTAAACTTTCATTATCGAAAAGACCAAAACAGGTCGCCCCGCTTCCAGATAACCTTACCAAACGACAACCCGTTTCTGCAGATAATATGTCTAAGGCCTCCCTTATCGCGGGCANAATTTGAATAGCTAGGTCCTGTAAATCATTTTTTTGACAAGCNAGGAACTCATATAATACTTCAGCATCTCCAATTNCTTGCAATTCNACCCNTGGGGAAAAATTACCTTGATGCNTCTGAAAGACCNTGTNTGTAGAAATTGGGATTCCAGGGTTTACTAAAAGGACGCCAAGAGGTGGCAAGCTTTCCAACTTGGATACCGCTTCACCCATCCCACTCATTCGCGCTACTTTACCCAAAATACATACCGGTATGTCGGCTCCAAGCCTTAAGCCAAGGGCTGCCANATCTTCGTCGGCAAGTCCCGTCTCCCAAAGCAGATTAAGTGCTTTCAGGGTCGCTGCTGCATCGGCCGAGCCACCACCAATTCCTGACGATACAGGCAAATTCTTTTTCACCGTAATNTGAGCGCCACCCTGATAACCCGTTTCCCTAGCAAGGGCTCTAGCTGCTCTAACAATGAGATTATCATCGTTTGCTTGGAGTGAGCTTCCAAAGGGACCATGAATTTTTAAACACAGTTTCTTGTGCTTCCTCACTTGGATTACGTCTCCATGAGCAGTAAAGCCCACTAGACTATCGAGCTCATGATAACCGTCAGCACGACGCCCTGTGATATGAAGGTAAAGATTAATCTTCGCTGGCGCGTGAATTTCGACACCATCGAGAGAGGTTCCCGTAGAATGGTCGGTCAACTTCTCTTATCCCTGTTTTTTTGTTCATTCAAACCTTCACGNATTTTTCTNCTTATTACCGGAACAAGTTCTTTTTCAGGACCCAGTGACAGAGCNCGTTTCCATTGAAATCGTGCTTCGANTNTTCTTCCTACACGCCAATATGCNTCACCAAGATGGTCGTTAATAGTNGGGTCCTCAGGCCTCAAAANNACTGCCCTTTCTAAATTCTTTGTTGCNNCAGCAAAATCNCCTAGGCGATACAAAACCCAACCGAGACTATCAACGATATAACCATCATTNGGCCGTAACTCNACGGCCCGAGNAATCAAATTCTTGGCGCGCCCNAGATTAATTCCCCGATCNACCCAAGAATAACCTANATAATTCATCAAAAGNGGTTGTTCAGGACTAAGTTTTAGCGCGCGGAGAAAATCTNCTTCAGCATTTTNCCANTTNTTTGTCCGTTCGAAAGCAATACCGCGAGCATAAAACAAAGACCAATGACTTTCATCTATAGTACTTATTCTCTTTATACCCAGATTGTACGCATTAATGGCCTTTTTAAATTTCTTTTTTGAACGATAAAAGTCTCCAATCCGTATGTGTGGTTCAAATCGGTCTTTACGCTCTACCGCCATTTGTTTCAGTAATATAATTGCTTCGTTTGTTCGCCCGATTTCATCAAGGACAGAAGCCTGTCGTAATCGAGCGGACCAATATAAAGGTGAGTATAGGCTTACTTCACTGTAAAGGGCTATCGCGTCTTCACCCCTTGATAAGGACTCAAGCAAACCGCCAAGCAACAATTGCGCTAGTGGGAATGATGGCCGCAATCGAAGCGCTAACCTACCATAGATTAATGCTAGGTCAGAAGATGCTCCCTGCGCCAATGTGCGAGCTATATTAAAAAACACTTCCGCTAGGCCATCCTTTGCTGTCGCGATAAAAGGAGTTGGTACGCGCTTTAAAGCAACCCTTTCAAGGGCTCCTTCAAGGATATCACTAGGATGTTTTTGTATATAACTTTTATAGAGCCGTTCGGCTTCTGTGTGACGTCCTTGACGTTCAAGGAAAGACCCATACCCCATTAACGCGCGCGTTGATACACGGCTTTTCGCCGCCTCTTTAAGTGCTTGCTCCGCTAATTTTAGTTTTGCGGCCTGCTCATAAATCAATCCGAGATGTAGATCTCTAAGCGATTTAAAAGCGGTAATTTCTTCTACCGAATGGATAGCCTTAACCGCGCTAACTAAATCTCCTTGGGCAGACTTTATCCAAGCCAGCAATAATGGGGCCGTAAACCTATTCACACCGCGTTTGGGGATTGATTTAATTTTTTTTTCCGCCATTGCAAACCTTCCCTCAAGGGCGTCCTCAACAATTAAACATAAAATTGCAATGGCATCCCCTCGTTCAGCTGCAACGATATTTTTTGCAATAATAGCCGCTTCGGGCATTCGACCGCTCCCAATAAGCGACAGAAACCTGACACGCCGCACTTTGAGATTTCCGTCGTCAATTGCTAGCACATCGCCAAGATATTCTGCCGCTTTCATATAATCGCGGCTGCGATGTGCGTAACGACCGGCAAGATACCTTCCGGACACGGAGGCAGGTCGAATACCCGATAGGGCCTGGTTATTAGTTTGAGGTCCGGCGAACATCGTAAATTCAGTTAAGCCGGAAGCTTTTACGGATATATTGACACTTAAAACTGAAAAAACTAACGACACCCATATAAAACACATCAAAGGCGAAATCACAGAAACTGATGACGGGCAACCCAAGTTAAGGATCCTAATATCTTTAATATTCATAAAGCAAAAACGGTCGGTTCCAAGCTGTTGAAAGAGTTCAAATTTCTATCTTATTGATTTGTGCTAATGACCTTCCCCCTTAAAGGCAACGTTAGTCCTAGAAGGGTTAAAACGCGAGAAACAAAAGAAAACTAAATCCTAATAAAAACGTTACATATTCGGATAGTTTGGCCCATCTCCGCCTTCAGGAACAACCCAATTAATATTTTGCTTAGGATCCTTGATATCACATGTTTTACAATGCACGCAGTTCTGTGCATTGATTTGAAGTCGTGGCCCTTTATCGTCGGCATCCTCAACAATTTCATAAACACCCGCCGGGCAGTAGCGTTGCTCCGGCGAGTCGTAAATTTCAAAGTTTACAGAAATTGGTACCGAAGTATCCTCTAGCTTTAAATGCACCGGCTGGTCTTCTTCATGATTAGTATTGGAAATATAAACTGAGGACAAACGATCGAATGAAACTTCACCATCTGGCTTAGGATACTCAATTTTCGGTGCTTGTGCCGCTGGCAACAGAGCCGTGTGGTCCGCATGCTGTTTAAATGTCCATGGCGCTTTGCCTCGAAACACGAAGCTATCTAAGGCGGAATAAAGTAGCCCAATCCAAAGTCCCCACCGAAAAGAAGGGCGGATATTTCGTACCCTGTACAGCTCATCCCAAACCCAACTCTTTTTCAACAAAGTAGGGTAATCGGTCAGCACCTTGCTATCAGCTCCACTCAAGTTTTTAAATGCAGCTTCCGCCGCAATCATACCTGTCTTCATTGCGTTGTGACTGCCTTTGATTTTCGGAACGTTAAGAAACCCAGCAGCGCAGCCAATTATAGCTCCGCCCGGACACACTAATTGCGGGATGGATTGAAACCCTCCCTCATTGAGTGCTCGGGCTCCATAGGCAATCCTGCGTCCACCTTCAAAAGTTGGGCGCATTACCGGGTGTGTCTTAAACCGCTGAAACTCTTCAAAAGGAGATAGGTGCGGATTTTTATAATCCAGTCCAGTGACAAATCCTACTGCAACTTGATTGTTTTCAAGGTGATAAAGGAACGAACCACCATAGGTTTCGCTATTAAGCGGCCAACCAATAGTATGAACGATCTTTCCTTGATGATGTTTTTTAGGATCAATCTCCCACAACTCTTTTATGCCGATGGCGTAGGTTTGTGGATCGGCATTGGAACGCATATCAAATTTTTCGAACAGCCCCTTTGTTAATGATCCTCTACAACCTTCTGCAAAAAAGGTATATTTCGCGCGAAGCTCATATCCCGGCGTGAAGGAGTCTTTCTGATTTCCGTCCGCATCTACGCCCATATCACCCGTCGCAACACCAGCGACAGCACCATTTTCATCGTAGAGGATCTCCGCTGCAGCAAATCCCTCAAATACCTGGACGCCAAGTTCTTCGGCCTGTTCTTTAAGCCAACGGCAAAAATTCCCAAGGCTAACAATGTAATTACCTTTGTTATGCATTTGAGGTGGGGTCGGCATCTTTAAGGAACCGGTTTTCGTTAGAAAAAGGAAATTATCCTCTTTCGCTTCGGTGTTAAGCGGGGCTCCTTTTTGCTTCCAATCTGGAATAAGCTCGTCTAGTGCTTTGGGTTCCAACACCGCACCAGAAAGGATATGAGCCCCAACTTCAGAACCTTTTTCCAACAAACATATTGTCAACTCACGATCATTTTCTATCGCGAGCTGTGCCAACCGGATGGCAGCCGAAAGGCCAGAAGGCCCTGCCCCCACTATTGCAACGTCTACTTCCATCGACTCGCGTTCCATCTTTTCCTCTTTCCAATAATGTCTTGCTGTTTAACTGCGTGCCTTCATGATATTATTTTCCCATGGCAGAGGATTATAGCGCAACCCAGCTTCTAAAATGGTATGTAGAAAGCGGCATCAGCGAAGCGCTTGAGGAAAAACCGATCAATCACTTCCTTTCCGATGCAGCAGTTGAAAACAGCGAAGCGGAATCTATTCGGATTGTGTCCACCGACACAGAATCACATGCAATAAAACCTGTACAACTCATCTCACAAAGCGAGACAACTAAATCCGCATACGCCGCCGCAAGGGCAGCAGATACATTGGAAGCTTTAAGAAATGCAATGTCGGAATTCGAAGGTTGTCCCCTAAAACAGACGGCGAAGAACCTAGTCTTTGGAGATGGTCTCGCAGGTTCTAGGTTGATGTTAATTGGTGAAGCACCAGGAGCCCAGGAAGACCGAGAAGGACGGCCTTTTGTCGGCCAAGCCGGACAATTACTAGAGCGGATGCTGAAAGCAATTTCGATAGAACGGAGTGATACCTATATCACCAATATCTTGCCATGGCGTCCTCCGGGGAACCGTGCACCGACTGATTCTGAAATCGGAACCTGTCTACCTTTTATTCGACGCCAAATTGAATTGGTTGCCCCAGAGGTTTTAATTTTGATTGGCGGGGTATCTGCTAAGACACTATTAGGTACGAATCAAGGTATCATGCGAGCTCGAGGAAAATGGCTAGAATACAAACCTGAAGGGGGACAAAATGCAATACCTGCTCGAGCAATATTACATCCGGCATATTTATTACGATCTCCAGCACAAAAGCGTGAAACATGGATGGATCTGCTGGAAATTCAACAAAAGATGAGCGAGATTTCTTAGAAACGGTAATTTATGCTC
Source organism: Rhodospirillaceae bacterium (assembly GCA_002724505.1). GTDB lineage: Bacteria > Pseudomonadota > Alphaproteobacteria > MPNO01 > UBA2964 > UBA2964. Next base: position 11,294 of record PBOV01000057.1, read on the forward strand.
CTGGTAACGCCAAAAGAAAAAACTCGATTTGAAAGAGCGTCCGCCATAAACAACAGAATCATTATTAACTCAGGAAACTTGCCTTCAGGTAAGAGAGCCTTTAACCATCTGGACCATTAGTTTATTTCCAACCGATCTCACCGCCCTTGGGAGCATTGCTTAGTTGCGAAAACGCATAATTTACTTGATAAAAACCAGCACGACATTGATGGTAATGGGCATATTATCAGGATCTGTTGCGATAGCTGCAAATGATACCACCCCTGCTACGAGCAAAATCCTAAAATCTCTTCCTCTTCCATTATCAAAGTCTGACTCAGAACTTTACCAACAAATCTTTGTTGTCCAAAAAGCTGGGAATTGGCGGATTGCAAACCGTCTTATAAAAAAACTTACAAATAAGATTTTACTTGGCCATTTGCAGGCGCAACGCTACTTGCACCCGACCCATTACCGTTCGCGTTATAAAGAACTTGCAATTTGGCTCAAAAATTATGCAGATCACCCAGATGCCAAGCGGATATATAAACTCGCAGTTCGCCGGAAACCTGCGAATTATCGATCTCCAAACCGCCCAAACCTGCCAAGGCAAGAAGTCTTTTCTGAGAGTGGTAACGGGGGGATTGAACGAACAAAACGGCGAGGTTTGCGATACAACCGAAAGGCACGCAATCTACACGCCAAGATAAAACGGCTTGTGCGGCACCAGCGACTCACAGCAGCTAAAAACTTACTAAAGAACAAACGATTTCGCCAAATCGGCAAAGCCCACATCGATATTAGTAAAATGCGCATCGGTAGTGGTTGGTTTTACCTTGGCGAAGACCGTCGCGCATTTAATGTATCCTCCCGAGCCGCCCACCGTTCAGGTAAATATTACCCTCTTGGCCATTGGTATGCCGGAATGGCCGCATACCGGTCAGGGCGCTTTATAAATGCTGCTGATCATTTCCAGTCGATGGCCGCCATTGGTGGGCAATCTCGTTGGACACAATCAGCAGCAGCTTTCTGGGCTGCTCGCGCTAATCTTGTTGCCCGCCGGCCAGATCGTGTCAGTCGCTGGCTAGGGTTAGCTGCTAGCCATCCAAGAACTTTTTACGGCGTTCTCGCTAGACGAATGTTAGGTATCAGTTCATCTCTTAAATGGGCTACGCCAAAATCCGAACAATTTTTAATAACTGAAGTTCTGAAAAGTTCACGCGGGCAGCGTGCCATTGCATTAATCCAAGCCAGAAATCATGAACGGGCTGAACGCGAACTGCGCTACCTCGCCTTAAACAGCAATCCAGAGAAAAGAATTGCCTTGTTGAATATTGCGGATCAATTTGGTCTCCCTTCCCTTGCACTCAAAACTGCTATTGCACTAATGCGGCAAAACCAGACTAGAATTGAACGCGGTCTTTATCCCATTCCACATTGGATCCCCCGTGATGGTTTTAAGATCGATCGCGCTCTAATATATGCCATTATGCGCCAGGAATCTGCTTTCAATACCCGTGCTAAAAGCCATGCTGGTGCGCGCGGACTAATGCAACTAATGCCGGGCACTGCGGGATATATGGCCCGAAAACGTTTTCGTGGTTGGCGTAAAAACAAATTATATGACCCCGGATTAAATCTACAGCTTGGACAAAAATATCTCGGTTACTTACTCCAACACGAAACCGTAAATGGTAATATATTGATGATGGTTGCGGCATATAATGGAGGACCCGGTAATCTAGCAAAATGGCGGCGGCGAATACATAAGCTAACCAAGGACCCACTGCTATTTATCGAAAGTATGCCGTCTAGAGAAACCCGGGATTTTGTCGAACGAGTTATGTCGAATTTTTGGATATATCGTGATCGGTTTGGCCAAAACGTGCCAACGTTAGATGCTATTGCGGCCGGCAGAATACCTATCTACAAGCCAATCGATTAACCAACTAATATAGGAAAATAAATGCCTGGACTTGATAAATCGATCACGTTTTCCGCTGTTAATATTGCTGTTTTGACAATCTCTGACACCCGCAGGAAGGAGACGGATAAGTCAGGCGCGGTTTTAGTTGAAAAATTGACCAAAGCCGGCCACAAATTAATCAAAAGGGCCATAGTCCAAGACGAGCAGGCTGCTATTGTGGCTAAGCTGCGCGAATGGGTCTCTGACCCAGCCATTGATGTTATACTCGCGACAGGTGGCACAGGAGTTACCGGTCGCGATGTTACTCCTGAAGCATTTTTTGAAATATACGAAAAGGAAATTCCCGGCTTTGGGGAACTGTTCCGAATGCTGAGCTATAACCTTATCGGGACCTCCACAATTCAGTCTCGTGCCACAGCCGGTGTAGCTGATGGTACATACCTTTTCGCGCTTCCTGGGTCACCCGGCGCCTGCCGCGATGCCTGGGACGGGATTCTATTATCTCAGTTAGATATCCGTCACAAACCTTGTAATTTTGCTGAGCTTTTACCGCGGCTTCAAGAACGTTGAGCCCCCCATTGATTTAGGTCTTCAACGTTATCTATATCGTTTAATTCCTCTATCAACTCTACGCGTCTTAAACCTGTATTCTTCAAAGTATCCGTAAGTGCGAACTCCGATGACCAGCGAATATTTTGAAACAATCCACGGGCCAAATTACCCACTCTTACTCCTACTAACCAGTACCCGCCATCAGGCGATGGTCCAAAAACAAAATCTGAACTTCTAATTACCGCAAAGGCGTTTTGGATATGTTTATTACTAATACCCGGAATGTCACTGCCAATGATGGCGACCGGCTGATTAGGAAATTGGAGGAAAGTTCTTTCCATCCTCTCGCCGAGATCCCCATAACCTTGCGGAATTTTCCTAAGACCAGGCGGCCAATTTCTTCCATGAGAGACCGCGGCATTAGGCGTAACAGACAGTATTGTTTGCCAGGGGGTACACCTTGAGACCGTTGCAATCAATTTTGATGCTAAATCAAAATAAATTCTTCGGGCTGCAAACGCACCAACCCCCGCTGCAAGCCGTTTTTTCACAGTACCGAGATAGGGGGTCCGAACAAAAACTATAAGGACTGGAGAATAATTCATGAAATCACAGGCTTATCATTTATAGAGCCCTTCCAAATAGCGTGGCGAAACACCAAAAAGGTACAATAATAGTAACATCAGATTCTTTATGGGTCGGAAATAAAACCCGTTAGTTTGATAGCTAAGAGCGGACGTCACAGCTTGACTTTTAAAAAATACCAATCGGCGGCGACCGATACGCCGAATAATATCAACATCTTCAAAAAGCGGGATTGGTTTGTAGCCACCTAATTGTTCGTAAAAACCACGACTCATAAAGAGGCCTTGATCCCCGTAAGGCAATCCCAACCATCTGCATCTTAGATTAACACCTTTTTCAATTAGTCGAGCCTCCCAACGAACGTCATTTAAAGCAAATTGAAATACTCCAGCCTTATCCATACCGGCACCCATGAATTTCTGAGTTTCCTCTAACCATCCCTCCTTTAGTGTCGTATCAGCATGAAGAAATAATAACCATTCGCCCTCTGCCACCTCCGTTCCGAGGTGCAGCTGTCGCCCTCTTCCCCTTTCACCACAGATAACCTTTGCACCGAACTTTTTAGCAAAATCAACTGTAAAATCTGAAGACCGTCCATCGCTGACTACGATATCATTAACAAGCCCTTTTACTGATTCAAGAGTTGGTCTAATGCCATTCCCGATATTTAAAGTAGGTATGATCACACTAATCCTATTTTTTTTTTTCACCTTTTCCTCACTAGTTTCAGCGTTAATAGCATGGAAACCTCTAAGATAATAAACTAGTAATCTGTTCTCTTTTGTTCTCTCTTTTGATCAATGATTAGCTATGAAAACTAATATCAGAAGATTTACTATTATTACCGCCAAAAAACCTGTAATCGATGGTCTCATGCCTCAGTCAACCAAGAGCTCGGGCGTCCTAGATGACAAACAGTTAACGTTATTTAAAGAGCATACCATCAGTGAAAATTAAGGGCGACTCAGTTCCGCGTGCTACACTGATTCCTTGAATGGAACATGCAACCGATCATACAGGACTGGCCTTTGTCGTCTTTACGGCGCTTGCTTGTGGTATGGTCTTTGTTCACTTCCGGCAACCACCGCTGGTTGGCTATCTACTGGCTGGCGCCCTTCTTGGGCCTACCGGTTTTAAAGTAGTACAAAGCGAAGGTATGATTGCCGGCTTCGCAGAAATTGGCGTTCTAATGCTTCTATTTGTCGTTGGCATGGAGCTTAGCGTCCGAAGCTTGAAGTACACCTGGCGGCTAGCTTTACCTGCGGTTATTATGCAGACTTCAGCGAGCCTAATCGTTATGTTCGCCGCGTCATCTGTCCTCGGCTTGTCCAACTCAGCTGCGGTTCTCTTAGGATTTGTAGTCGCGCTCTCTTTAACCGCCGTCGCTGTAAAATTACTTGAAGAAATAGGCTCCCTTCGAGCTCGTGTCGGACGCATCACGGTGGCAGTCCTAATCGCCCAAGATCTGGCTTTCCTACCTATGTTACTGATCATAGAAAATATGGGCTCGAGCGGCTTTGATGTAGCTGCTGCGACACAGGTTGGCATTTCAGCTTTATTACTATTTGGGCTTGTCCGTCTACTTCTACGCCAGGGTCGCCAGCATTTACCATTCTACAAGATCATTGTTGGCCATGTGGATCTATCTCCACTCGCTGGACTAGTATATTGCTTTGGCGGAAGCGCTCTAATGGGTGCAATCGGGCTTTCACCCGCCTATGGTGCTTTCCTCGCTGGCTTAGCAATCGGAAACAGTGCGGAGCGTCAGCCAATACTCAATGTAATTCGTCCGATACAGAGCATCATGCTCATGGTGTTTTTTCTTTCTATAGGCCTTTTACTTGATCTAGATTTTGTGTGGAAAAATTTAGGCACAGTCTTATTGCTGTTCTTGGTAGTAACCTTGTTCAAGAGTGCACTCAATATCTTTATTTTTCGGTTACTGAATGAGTCGTGGCAACGAGCCTTTATGTCAGGTGTTCTGATTTCGCAACTTGGTGAGTTCTCTTTCCTTCTCGTTGTCTCTGCGGCGGCGATCGCTGCGATCACCCCGGGGGAGTCAAAGTTAATTATTTCGGTAACCGTATTAAGTCTCGCACTGAGCCCATTCTGGCTGTCAACGGCCCGCCGTTTACAGCGCATCGCGGAACGAAGATTGACAACACTCAAACTAGTTTTTGAAGCAACTTTTGTTGAAGAACGACTCCTAGCCCGCCGAGGCACCCGGTGGACGCGTAGAATTGCTGCAATTTTGCGCTACAATGTGAATATATTAAAAGAAAGGATCGTAATAAAACGCGCAATTGGGAGAACAAAGGAAAATTCTCTGGTTGATCTCTCTTCCCGTAACAGCAAGTCTGACGATGCCTGATCTAAAATTCGAGCAGAATGCAGGTGGTATCGTCGCCGGGATTGACGAGGTGGGACGGGGACCATGGGCTGGCCCAGTTGTTGCCGCCGCTGTGATTATTGATCGAGACCAAATTCCCTTTTGTCTCTCTAATTCCATAGATGATTCTAAGAAGCTAAGCCTTGTAAAACGCGAAGAGATCGCTTCTCGTTTGCCTTCATGTGCCAAAATTGGTATCGGCGCGGCAACGCCAAATGAAATTGAGAGATTAAATATTCTAGGCGCCACCCTTAAGGCAATGGAGCGCGCATTCAACGCGCTGCCAGTCAAGCCGGATTTTGCACTTGTCGATGGTAACAAGATGCCCGCTTTACCTTGTCCAGCGCAAAACATGATTAAAGGAGATTCAATTTCTTTGTCTATTGCCGCTGCATCAATCATTGCCAAAGTCACACGAGATAGAATTATGACTAAGCTTTCGTTGCGCTATCCCGGTTATGGCTGGGAACGAAATGCCGGTTATGGAACTACGCAGCACTCCAAGGCTTTAAGAGATATTGGTCTGACCCCGCACCATCGACAGAGTTTCGCGCCCATAATCAAGATATTGAGTCTAAGCTAATTTAAAGCCATATATCTAGATAAAATTAGGTCAAAATTTTATACTAACCTATTGATTTTCATAATTTAGTTGACGGCGACTCCCCGATGAATCATGGTCTGCGCTATGACTAAAAAATGTTATTTATCAACAAACAAAATACTCACCGGCGACTGTATAGGCCACATGGACTCCCTTCCGCCAGAGTCAGTGGACATGATTTTTGGCGACCCTCCCTACAACCTGCAGCTTGCAGGTGAACTGCATCGTCCCAATAATACTCGAGTAAACGGCGTTGAGGAGAGCTGGGATAAGTTTACAGATTTTGCGCACTATGATGATTTTACACGTCGTTGGCTTACCGCGGCGCAGCGCGTTCTAAAACCAACAGGCTCAATTTGGGTTATAGGAAGTTATCACAATATTTTTAGGGTTGGCACCGCACTTCAGGATCTTGGTTTTTGGATTCTTAATGACATAATTTGGCGAAAATCGAACCCTATGCCAAACTTTAGGGGCAAGCGATTTACTAACGCCCATGAAACATTAATTTGGTGCTCCAAGTCTCGAGACTCCAAACCGACCTTTAACTATCGTGCTATGAAAGCCCTTAATGACGATATTCAGATGCGCAGCGACTGGCTGTTCCCAGTATGTGCAGGCAGCGAACGGCTAAAGCTCAATGGACGGAAAGCTCATCCTACTCAAAAACCAGAAAGTCTATTACATCGCGTTATTTTAGCGTCAACAAATCCCGGTGACGTTATACTGGACCCTTTCTTTGGAACAGGTACAACGGGTGCAGTAGCAAAAAAACTTGGCCGGAATTGGATCGGTATTGAACGTGAGACTGATTATGTCGAAATTGCACAAAGTCGTTTAAATGCCATTAAAACGGTTCCAATGGATGTCGGGGTTCTGACTACACCTGACAAACGGACAGAACCTCGAATTCCTTTTGGGACCGTAGTTGAGCAGGGTCTTCTTAATGCTGGTGATAAACTATTCGACCTCCGCAAGAGAGTAACGGCGAGGGTAAACGCCGATGGCAGCATAGTTGTTAAAGGGGACCGGGGGTCAATACACCAAGTTGGCGCAAGAGTTCAAAATGCGGAATCCTGTAATGGATGGACTTTTTGGCATGTTGAGCGTCGCGGAAAAGTCGTACCAATCGACAAGTTAAGGGAACGTGTACGCGCAGAAATGGATATTCGCCGCGACAAATCTCAAGGTGTTAGCATGCAAAATACTGCAGGGTAACACTTTTTTCAAACTGCCTTTAAAGCAAGATCTATTATCTTTTTCATAATTGTTGGCAAGGCGTATTCATTCAGCCTGTCCGGCGTAACCCAGATAGCGTTCTTTAGATTTTCTTTATCACTAACACGGGTTTGTAATATCCAAAGCTCTAAATGAAAATGCGTAAAGGTATGCCTCACTATTCCTGGTAATTTTTCCCAGCAGGATTTGATCGGGGCAACTTTTTTTGCACTAGCAACAGTCCACTCCTTCTCTAACCAAGCTGTAGAAGGCACCTCAACCATACCAGCAAGTAGTCCCTTGTCGGGTCGTCTCCCTAACAAAATACTACCATCGCCATGCATCACCCAAAAAACCACCCCACGCCGTGTCGGCTTCTTAGCCCTCGTTTGCCTGTAAGGTAGTGCATTTTGAATATTTTCTTTAAAGGCAGCACAGCCAGGTTGCCATGGGCAGATACTACATTTTGGACTTCTTGGGGTACAAATAGTAGCACCTAAATCCATTACCGCCTGCGCAAAATCACCCGGCCGGCCGTGTGCCGTTTCAGGGGTTATTTTTGCCGATAGCGCACGCAAGTTACTCTTGGATTGGGGTAACGGCTCTTCGACGGCATAAAACCGTGCTATAACGCGTTCTACATTCCCATCAACTACGTTCGCTGGTTTCCCAAAAGCGATCGCCGAAATAGCTGCAGCGGTGTAGTCGCCAATGCCAGGTAATTTTCGCAGCTCTCCCTCATTATCTGGGAAATAGCCATTTAATTCTGCAGAAACAATCTTGGCGCACCGATGCATGTTTCGAGCACGTGCATAATAGCCCAAGCCTTGCCAACCATGCAGTATTTCATCAAGGTCTGCGGCGGCAAGGTGTTCAACTGATGGCCAACGTTCACAAAAATCATTAAAATACGGACCAACAGTTGCGACAGTTGTTTGTTGCAACATTATTTCACTAAGCCATACATGATAGGGATCAGCGGTTTGTCCCGGGGGTACGCGCCATGGAAGAATTCGACGGTGGCGGTCATACCAATCGAGTATTCGCCGACGCATGACTAAAGGCGATTTGAAATTTCTGCGCGCCATCTAATGTCATCTTCACTTGTTCTAATTCAGACAACATCTTATCCTAAAGTTTGATAGGTGATTCGGGAATATCCCATTATGGATTTGTCATGATGCTAAAAAGTACGAAGACAAACGTCAAAAAAAAGAGAGGGCCAAGTGCACCTCGAGCTATTGCATCTGTGCTCCCAAAAATCTCTGAACCTGCGTTACGTAAAAGAGGTTTCACAGCAGCCGAGATTGTTACACGCTGGCCAGAAATAGCAGGTGAGGTACTTGCCGCGGAAAGCACACCAGACCACCTAAGCTTTCCAAATGGTTCTCAGAAAGGGGGCACCTTATACATCGCTGCTTCGGGATCTGTCGCCCTTCAAATTCAACACCAGGAGCCAAATATTCTGCAGCGGATTAACCTTTATTTTGGTTGCTCAGCAGTAGGACGAATTTCTATTTCCCAGACGTCTCAGAGATATAAAAACATCCAGAAAGTCAAAAAACACGCTAAAGAGCCCACGGCTCGGCAGATCGCTGCAATNAAGTCTGTAACACAACAAATTTCTGCGCCAGAATTACGNCATGCCCTGNATAAACTNGGCATCGCCGTNGAACTAGACCACGCAGCNCTAAAAAATAAAAAACCAAACCNACAAAGGTAAGAGTTTTAAGGCTAACCAAAGCTAGACCAAAGACCTATAGATACGCTATATATTGGGGTTANGAGGATAAAATGCCGAATATATGGGTATATGTTGTAGGGGGTATAGTTGCTATCGGTGCAATTGTCTCGATCCAAGGTATTATTGGCGAGAACGAGGGAACAAAGATTACAGATCGCCAAGCGGCAACGGCAAAAGCTAATGCTGCACCAATAGAGGTAGAAACGCCAAAACCAGACGCTAGTTTCGATAAAGTCGAGATTACTAAAGATGATTTCATCTTAGGTGTGGACACAGCCCCCATCACAGTGATCGAGTACGCATCATTGACTTGCCCACATTGCGCGCACTTCCATCAGAATGCTTTGCCAGCCATAAAAAAAGAATTTATTGAAACAGGAAAAATCCGCTACGTTTACCGTGATTTTCCGCTCGATCAACTAGCACTTTCCGGTTCAATGATTGCGCAGTGCGGGGGGCGTGATAAGTATTTTGCATTTATCGACGCGTTGTTCGCACAGCAACCAAACTGGGCTCGCGACCCAAAACCGTTTGCGGCCTTATCACGGATCGCCCGCCTTGGTGGTTTATCTCAAGCTAAGTTCGATGAATGTATTAAAGATAAAGATATTGCAGATTCAATTCTCAAGAAACGTCTCGACGGCGACAAAATTTTCGGTATCAATTCGACCCCTACCATTATCATAAATGGTAAAAGGTTTAGTGGTGGACTATCGATTGAACAATTTAAGGCGGTTATTGCTCCGCTACTAAAATAGATAACAGTTTTTAGTATTTATTAATTAAGGAACCAGTGATAAGTGCAATTTACCAAACTAAAACTCACCGGCTTCAAGTCATTCGTAGAACCAACTGAACTATGGGTTGAGCCTGGACTAACTGGAGTGGTTGGTCCGAATGGGTGTGGAAAATCGAATCTCGTCGAAGCACTACGCTGGGTAATGGGGGAAACCTCTGCCAAACAATTACGCGGTGGGGGCATGGAAGACGTTATCTTTGGCGGCACTGACCGACGACCCGCCCGCAATATAGCTGAAGTATCCCTTTCCATCGACAATGCGGGGCGAGACGCCCCTCCTCAGTACAATACAAGCGACGGCCTGGAGGTAACACGCCGAATAGAACGCGGTGATGGGTCCAACTATCGTGTAAATGGAAACGATGTTCGTGCCCGTGATGTCCAAACACTTTTCGCCGATGCAGCATCTGGTGCCCGTTCAACGGCTCTGGTCAGTCAGGGACGAATCGGTACTCTAATCGCCGCTAAACCGACGGATCGTAGGCATCTCCTGGAAGAGGCCGCAGGTATTACTGGGCTGCATTCGCGACGACATGAAGCAGAATTAAGGTTGCGGGGAGCGGAAACAAACCTTGAACGATTAGACGACGTGCTCGGTGCGCTTGAAGAACAATTAAAAGGGTTGAAAAAACAAGCGCGACAAGCAACACGATACAGAAATTTAAGCGACCATATTCGTCGCGCAGAAGCAATAGCAATCCACCATCAATGGGCCAAGGTCATCGCCGAAAAAGAAATCGCGACCCAGCGAATGCAGAAAGCGGAAGATGCAGTAAAGGCTTCTACTCAGGAAGTGGCTAACGCTACAACTGTCGATACAGAAGCGGCAAATGCGGTTCCAATACTTCGTAATGCGGAGGCTCGCGATGCTGCTGCCCTACAACGGCTCATCATTGCTCGCAACGAACTTGAGCAAGAAGAAAAAAGGATTGAATCGGAGCGACAGGAACTTTTAAAACGTGTAAANCAGATTAAAGCCGATNAAGCGCGNGAAATAGAATTCAACGAAGANGCAGCTAATGCAATCGCTAGANTGACAAATGAGATTGCAACCCTGNAAGAGGCAGAACAAAACCAGGAACAGAATATTTCGGTGGCTAATAAACAACTTAACACCGCTAACTCAGAAGTTCATCAACTCGAACAAAAATACACCCAGATGGCTCAAGGCATCGCAGCAGATGAGTCGCGTAAAGAGTCTTTAATCCGGCGCATCAGTGAATTTGACGTCCGTCGAACTCGAATGGTGCAGCGTTTAGAAGAGCTTACCAAGGAAAGGGCGGCCGCCCAAAAAACTATTGATCTTCATGGGGCAGGTGGTGAATTTGCAGAAAAAATCAATACACTCCGCCTAGAGTTAGAGGAAGCGAGGGGAGCGGCGGAAGAGACTGAAAGAGGTCGCGCTAAATCTTTAGATAAAGAAAATATAGCGCGAAATGAGTTGCAGGTAGTAGAAACCAAGCGGGCGAGGTTAAAGGCACAGGAGGAAGCACTTGAAGCCCTATTGACAGTTGGCGACCCGGATCTGTGGCCTCCTATGATTGATGCGTTAAGTGTGGAACCCGGATATGAACTGGCACTTGCCGCTGCACTTGGGGATGATCTTAATGCACCAAGCGACGAGGCGGCGCCTATCCATTGGCGGTCGCTTATGGCATTTTCATCTCCACCAGCACTCCCCACCGGCGCGGAACCACTTTCATCTTTGGTACACGCACCACGTGAATTGACGCGTAGGCTCTCTCAAATAGGAGTAGTTCAAGATGAGACAATGGGTAACCAACTTGCTGGCGACCTAATTCAAGGTCAAAGGTTAGTGAGCCGCGCTGGTGGTTTATGGAGATGGGATGGGTTCACGGTCATTGGAGATACTGACAAAGGTTCCGCTGCTAGATTAACTCAGCGGAATCGGTTGAAGGACTTACATGCTGAGGTTGATCAGGCAGATCAGATTGCAAATTTAGTCCAAGAAGAGTTCCTAGGTCGCCAAGCTGACTCCCAGCGAGCTATGTTAGCAGACCAGGCCGCTCGAGAAGCCCTACGTGCAGCAGACCAAGCATTTCAAGAGATACGTGATAATGAAGCCATCTATAACCGTACTTTGTCCGAAGCGATGTCCAAAGTAGCCTCGGCAGATGAAAATTATAATTCACTAAAAGCGGATGATGTCGAAATCAAGAAAGCCATAGAGCAGGCCCAAAGCGAGCTATCAGAACTCAATAATATTCCAGCCCGACATCAGGTAGTAGAAAAAATACGCAAAGAATTAAGTGAAGCTCGGGTGGGCGCGACCGAGAAGCAAAGTTTTTATGACCGTCTAATTGGTGAGGCGGAGTCCCGGTCGCAGCGCCTCGCCGATACGGTAGAAGCAAAGGATTATTGGAAGAATCGCGCTGAAAAAGCATCGAAACAAATTGGGGCATTGTTGCAACGGTTAGAAACAACTGAAGCCGCTTTGCAAAAAGTGAACGCACGCCCGAAGGAAATTTCTATACAAAGAGCCGAGTTATTCGAAGAGATCGCGCATGCCGAGGAAATACGCCTTAAAGCAGCAGATAGTTTAGCTGAAGGCGAAACCAAATTATCTGCTGCGGGAAAAGCGCTTCGCGAGGCCGAAACTAGACTTAGCGAAAAACGAGAAGAGCGTGTGCGCTGTGAAGCACTGGAAGAACAAATTGCACAGACGATGACTGTTATAACTGAACGAGCGGAAGAGCGTATCAATTGTCTGCCAGCCGATGCATTAAAAGAGGTTGAGGTAGCCGATGACGACAAACTACCAACCCATGAAGCTATCGAAGTTCGCGTTGAACGTCTAAAGCGCGAACGGGAAAATATGGGCGGAGTTAATTTACGCGCCGAGACGGAGGCCGAAGAGTTGAATGAGCGCATCCAAGTTATGCTGGCTGAGAGGGAAGATCTTATTTCAGCTATTGCGCGTCTGCGTCAGGGTATTTCAAGCCTTAATCGTGAAGGCCGGGCGCGTTTATTGTCCGCCTTTGAGGAGGTAAACAGTCATTTCGCAGATCTCTTCACTCGGCTGTTTGGTGGTGGAAAGGCTCGTCTAGCATTAACCGAAACGGAAGATCCCCTAGACGCTGGACTAGAAATTATGGCCAGTCCGCCCGGAAAAAAGATGCAAGCTTTATCATTACTCTCTGGAGGCGAACAGGCATTAACAGCAATCGCACTTCTCTTTGCTGTATTCCTTACTAATCCTGCACCTATTTGCGTTCTCGATGAGGTGGATGCACCGCTCGACGATGCAAATGTTGAAAGGTTCTGCCAATTAATTCATGAAATATCAGGCCAAACAGGTACGCGTTTCCTAATTGTTACGCATCATCGCCTAACCATGGCACGGATGGATCGTTTGTTTGGAGTGACCATGAGTGAACAGGGGATATCACAGTTAGTCTCAGTCGATCTACAGGCGGCAGAACAGCTAAGGGAAAGCGCATAACCTGGCTCAGCTGAGGTTATTTTTTATGTATATTTTTCAATGCCTTACCTTTTTATTTTTGAGCCTTGACAGGGTTAATACTGCCCCCTAAGGTGCCCCCGCCTTAAGTGGTTCTAGCTAACCTCCTGACGGGCGGGAAGGGTGTATCCGGCCATGACCGAGCAGAAAAAATCTGTTTCGATACAGGATCTTGATGCCCGGCTAAGGTTAGCCCGCCAGTCAGCCGAAGAAACGACGGCAAAAGCTGGTTCCAAAGGGCGTAGTCGTAGCGGCCTAGGGTTGGCTATGAGGTTAGGTGTCGAAATTGTTTCGGCATTGGTGATCGGCGTCGGTATCGGCTTGTTACTCGATTACTGGCTTGGCACAAAGCCTTGGTTTATGTTGTTGTTCTTTATTTTTGGCGCGGCAGCAGGGGTTATGAATGTTTATCGCGTTGCAACCGGAATAGGACAAGGTGTCGGTTATAAACGAGAAGACGTAAATGAAATTTCTGACGATCCGACGTAATTGTTGGTAGAGAGGTTAAATTGGCAGCGGAAGGCCACAGTCCCCTCGCACAGTTTGAGATCAAAACGCTGATCCCCCTTAAATTAGGGGAGATTGACGTTTCCTTCACAAATTCTGCGCTTTTTATGTCCCTCACCCTGATTATGGTGACACTTTTTTTAGTTTTTAGTATGAGACAACGTGCACTCGTTCCTGAACGTTGGCAATCTATGGCTGAACTGGCATATGAATTCGTCGCTAATCTATTGCGCGATACCGTTGGCAACGAGGGTCGAAAATATTTTCCCTTTGTTTTCTCACTTTTCATGTTCATTTTATTTGGCAACATGTTGGGCATGGTTCCCTATAGCTTCACTTTTACCAGCCATATAATTGTAACCTTTGCCATGGCCTTTACTGTTTTTATCGGAGTCACAATACTTGGGTTTGTGAAGCACGGATTTCATTTCTTCAGCTTTTTTGTGCCGCCAGGTGTCTCCGTAGTGTTATGGCCATTAATGATCCCAATCGAATTAATTTCCTATTTGTCCCGGCCAATCAGTCTTTCCGTGCGGTTGTTCGCGAATTTGACCGCCGGCCATACGATGCTGAAGGTCTTTGCTGGTTTTATTATCAGTTTAGGTGTTGTCGGCGGCATTCTTCCATTCGCGTTCGTCGTAGCCCTGACTGGTTTAGAGCTTTTAATTGCCTTCCTACAGGCTTATGTATTCACAATTTTAACATGCTTTTATATCAATGATTCCATACACTTGCATTAAGCGTTGTATGGGAAAGAACTTAAGAAAGGAATAGTATAATGGAAGCTGCTGCAGCTAAACTAATTGGTGCGGGCCTTGCGGCAATCGGTGTTATCGGCGCTGGAATCGGCATCGGTAATATTTTTGCCGCCTTTATCTCTTCGGTTGCCCGCAACCCGGCCGCCGCCGAAAACGTTACAGCCATGACCTGGATTGGCTTTGCTCTAGTGGAGGCAATAGCGCTCTATGCATTGGTTGTCGCATTGCTCTTGCTCTTCGTCTTCTAATTTATTTCAGGTTTGTGGCACCTAATCTTTAGGTGCCTTGTGTCGAGAAAGCTGAGCCATGCCGCAACTAGATCCAACGACATTCGTGCCCCAATTATTTTGGCTAATGGTGACGTTTGTGTTGCTTTATCTAGTCATGTGGAAGATCGCTATCCCTAGGATCGGCGATGTTTTGCAAGATCGCCAGAAACGAATTGATAGCGATCTAGAAAAAGCTGAGGAACTTAAGAAAGAAGCACAATCCGTCCGTGAAGCTTACGAAAAATTGGTGACTGATGGGAGTAACAAAGCCCAAGAAACTATCCGGGCCGCTAGGGAAAAAGTGGCCGCAGATGCATTGGCCCAGCACGCTTCATTGACCGAAAAAATTACCGTACAAACATCAGAGGCCGAAAACAGGATTAGTGCCGCAAAAAATCAGGCACTGGCAGATATTCGTACCGTTGCGGTGGAAGCAACACAACTCGCAGCGAGTAAACTAATTGACCAAAAAATCTCTGAAAGGGAAGTAGAAGCGGCAGTGTCCAAAAGTTTGGATAAGGAACGACGGTCATGACAACCATACAGACGCCTGAATTCTGGGTCGCCGTAGGTTTCCTTCTGTTAATAGGTCTCATTGCAAAACCTGCTTGGAAAGGAATTACTGGTAGCCTCGATTCGCGCTCAGAAAAAATTAAGGCAACCCTTGATGAAGCAGCAAGTCTCCGCGAAGAGGTTCAGCACCTGCTGGCCGATTACCAACGCAAACAACGCGATGTGGCGCGAGAAGTCGATGAGATACTAGCCAATGCTTCAGCGGAAGCTGAACATTTTAGTAAGGAGGCTTCCGAGGAACTGGCTGAGGCACTAAAGCGCCGCGAGGATTTAGCCATGGAAAAAATTGCGCAGGCTGAGGCTGAAGCTATGCAAGCTGTTCGTGAAAGCGCGATTGATTTAGCAATCTCAGCAACACAGCGTGTTCTTAAAGACCAGCTTAACGAAGCTACCGCAGAAAAACTAATCGACAACGCAATTGCGGAACTTCCCGATAAGCTTCACTAAAATAGCGAATGTAATTAAGACGGGTACAAATTGACATTGTGTCATGTTAATACCTAAATTTTTGATCCAATAATTATATCAAAAATTGATTGAGTATCCTCGCGTCAACCAACACCAAAAATTGCTTACCCATGCCATTGGAATAATTTCTCACCATTCCAAGATACCTAAAACAAAAATTTATTTACCGCCGCAAAGCTCGGTCAACTTGCAAGCGGTTATATTTAAATTGTTGAGGTGTAACCTGAAGCCCAATGTAAACGGAGTACTGATCAACTTTAGAATTCTTTGATATTGGAATTTCTACACTTACCTCATCTAACAATTTGATACGGGTTTGACTTCCTTTAAACTTCGCCCGAAGGAGGAAAATACTTTTACCCTTCGGCGCCGGGTGAAATTTTGGAATAGCAACAAAATATTGAAAACTTGTTTCTTTTTTTCTGTCAGCAGGGCCGCGCTTTATATCAAAGGTTAGTTTAAGGCTAATTCTCGCCTTTGTTCGTTTCTTGTTATAACTGCACTCCCCCATGAAATCGACAATCTTAATAGTCGCCAAAATATCCGTCATATCCTGGATTGGAGTAGGCCTAAAATATGTAACACTGTTCGCATTCTTTAATAAGAATACTTTGGGACAGGGGGGAGGCGGACTTTTATTACCGCCAAATAAACCGCAAGCAGACAACATAGGCATAAGTGTCGCGATCAAACAGCATCGGCGCCAAGCGACCGTAAACTGGGCAATTTGGGTTACAAAAAACAAAAGACTTACGCCAATAGGCTATTTCTAAAGCTCGTTATGTGTACCGTCACATGTCGGCACACTTGCCGTTTTTTTACAACCACAGAACCACACAGTCTGTTTTCTTTTAGCCACGTACTGCACTGGTGACATACCTGTTCCTTTATGGGAGCCGTCACAGAAGGGCTGAGAATCGCTTTTTCCGCAGGCGCACCACCAATATTCCTTTCCTTCTTCCACATCAACTCCACAGGGCTCTTTTTGTGCAATTACAGGTTCTGTCATCTTTGTTCCTTTCACATAACAAAGGCGTCATCGTTTGAAACAATGGTTTCAGTAATAAGCTTTTATAAACCAAAACTCTAGCGGAGGTGTTGAGTTTTCTCAAGTAAAGCAACATATTACGTTTATCTTTAAGCGCGGGAGCGTAAGCGCCGAATGTCAAAACGAAAGCTAGAGGTCCAGCTTGGTGCCCCACGCGGTTTTTGCGCTGGAGTAGACAGGGCCATTGAGATTGTCGAGAGATCACTTGAGAAGTTTGGCGCCCCCGTATATGTGCGCCATGAGATAGTGCACAACAAATATGTTGTCGATCAATTGCGAAAAAAGGGTGTTATTTTTGTTGAAGAGTTAGAAGAGGTACCGGATAACGTACCTGTAATATTCTCAGCACATGGCGTTCCTAAGTCCGTTCCTATAGATGCCCAGCGGAGAAATATGACACAAATTGATGCCACCTGCCCACTCGTAACTAAGGTCCATGTCGACGCTAAGCGACATAATGAAGCCGGCAGAACCGTATTACTGATCGGACATGAGGGCCATCCCGAGGTTATCGGCACTTTAGGCCAACTTCGAGAAGAAGAGATTCTTTTAATAGAGAATAAAAAGCAGGCGGAAACCATCAGAATCAATAATCCCGAAAACCTCTCCTATGTAACACAGACAACTTTATCGGTAGACGACACTCAAGAAATTATTACTGCCCTAAAAAAACGGTTCCCAAATATAAAATCGCCGCCCAGGGAAGATATTTGTTATGCAACCACTAACCGGCAAGCAGCGGTAAAAGCGCTAGCATCAAATTGCGATGCTGTTATCGTTATCGGTGCACCCAACTCTTCGAACTCTAACCGTTTAGCAGAAGTTGCTAAAACTGCTGGTTGCGAAAAATCAATTTTAATCGGAAGGGCCGATGAACTTGATATGGGTTGGCTCGAAAATGTTAATAGTGTTGGCGTTACTGCCGGCGCATCCGCGCCAGAGTTTTTGGTACAGGAATTAGTCTCAAAGTTAAAAGAAAACTTTAACGTCGAGTTAAAAGAAGTTTTTATAGCTACCGAGAATGTCCGCTTTAGCTTGCCTAGCGCTCTTTCGGCATAGCTTCAATATGTTTAAAATCTAATTTAATCCAATGGCCGTTTACACTGAAGTTTCTGATGAGTCTTTAAAAGCGTTTGTAGCCCAATATGACATTGGTAGAATTCATTCATGTAAAGGAATAGCAGAGGGTGTAGAGAATTCCAATTATCACCTGCAAACGAATCAAGGCAGCTATATTCTGACACTTTATGAAAAGCGAGTTAACCCCGAAGACTTACCTTTTTTCCTTGGTCTCATGGACTATCTGGCGGAAAATCAATTTCCGTGCCCGATACCTATTCACGGTATTGACGGAGAAGTATTAAGGAACCTGTCAGATAAGCCGGCTGCGCTTATCAGTTTCTTGCCAGGTTTGTGGCCTAAAAAAATAAATCCCAGTCATTGTTATGCCGTTGGGGCTGCCGCTGCAAAAATGCATATCGCGGCAGAGGGGTTCTCTTTGACCCGCGAAAACAGACTCAACAAAACGGCCTGGAAAGAACTTTTTTGTGAGTTGGAAAACCAAACTGATCAAATTAAAGTCGGGCTCGCTGATACAATCAAAGAGGAGTTAGAATTTTTAGATAAAAATTGGCCTAAAAATTTACCGTTGGGCATCATTCATGCTGACCTATTTCCTGATAATGTTTTTTTCCTTCAAAATAAATTGAGCGGAATTATCGACTTCTATTTTGCCTGTAATGAATCTTTCGCTTATGAACTAGCAATCTGTTTGAATGCCTGGTGCTTTGAGACAAATGGGCGCTTTAACACTACCAAGGCTTCTTATCTCGTCCAGGGATACAGGTCCATACGACCACTGAATACAAATGAAATCAATGCTTTACCTACCCTTGCTCGAGGCAGTTCCTTGCGGTTTTTACTTACACGACTATTCGATATTCTAAACCAATCTGAAGGGGCATTGGTTAACCCCAAGGACCCAATCGAATATCTTAGAAAACTTCAATTTCACCAAAATATAAGTAAGGTTGAAGCCTATGGTATTAGCGGCGGATGATAAAGCAGTGATAGATGGTTCAAAGAAACAGGAGATGAATCCTACTTCAGTTGAGATATTTACCGATGGTGCATGCAGCGGAAACCCAGGACCCGGAGGATGGGGTGCAGTCTTACGCTGGAGGAATGAAGAGTATGAAATTTGGGGCAGTGAAACCCACACCACGAACAATCGGATGGAGTTGACTGCGGCTATTAAAGCATTGGAGAGTTTAAAAAGACCAGTAAAAGCGGTTCTTTATACGGACAGCACTTATGTAAAAGAAGGTATTACTAACTGGTTACCTACTTGGAAAGCTCGAAATTGGAAAACCGCCGCCAAGAAGCCGGTTAAGAATGTTGATCTTTGGCAAGTACTAGAAGAAGTTGTTGATAAACACGATGTTAAATGGTCCTGGGTAAAAGGACATGCTGGTCATCCTGAAAATGAGCGAGCCGACGCATTGGCACGCCGTGGCGTCAGTGCCATTCGGGATTCTGAATGACCATTAAACCATCGAAACTTAATAACGATAATCCGGACGTAATCACTTTTCCAGCTGCGGTATTTGTCACTTTTTTCATCACAGGCATTATCACTGACCGGGCTCTTAGCTATGGTCTGGTTTTTGATGGATTCCGGCATCCATTTGGATGGGTAATAACACTTATAGGCATTGTATTATATGGCTGGGCCAGCAGACAGTTTCTAAAAGCAGCGACCTATATAAGGGTTAGGAAACCAACGATCACATTAGTCACCAAAGGCCCGTACAAATTTTCACGAAACCCGATGTATATCGCAGCCACTATGATCTACGCTGGTTTCTCGCTTGCCTTTGGCAAATCGATAACTTTAGTCTTCCTGATTCCATGCCTAGCTGTGCTGCAGTACGGGGTAATCGTGCGCGAAGAAGATTACCTTAAAGCCAAATTCGGTGACAAATATTTAAAATATCAAAATAAAGTTCGGCGCTGGGTTTAACTGTTATGCTTTCTTAGGAAATAAATATCGTTAACAAATCTAACAAATATTTTTAAAAAGAATTTTCCTTTATTTATTTAAGGTAAGCTGACACTTAAACCTAAATAGCAAAAAACTATTTTTCATTCCTTTCTGGGCCTGTTTGCGCAAGTTTAAGCGCCGTTACAACGGATTTTTTGCTCAACAACTCCGGTAATACAATACCATCTGGCGCTTTTGGACCGAAAACCGCATTGAAAGGGATGCCATAACGCATGAAACGCTGTAAAAAAGCTGAGATAATGGGATTGGGGCTAGTCCAATCTGCGCGCATCTGAACGATGTTTTTTTTGTTTAGCCACTCACGTATTTCATCTGTATCTGTTACCAGCGCCCTATTCACTTTACATGTTATGCACCAATCTGCCGTTACATCGACAAAAACAGTTTTACCATTAGCCACATAACCGTCGATTGCGGACGGATTAAACCTTTGCCAGTGCTCTGAAAGGATGGGTTTTACTTTGCTATTAACCTCAGCAAATTTGAGAGGAACGAAAATAGCTACGGATATAATTATAACCGCAGTGGGGAAGATCATTTTCTGAAATATTTTTGGAACACGAAAATAAAATATAATGATGGTAGAGATTACGAGAAGAAACCCTGCGTTTATCAAAGCCGCTAGTCGCCCAATTTGGGTATCAAGTACAGTAACAAGCCATATAGATGTTGCAATCAACGCGAGGGCAAGAATTCTACGCAATGTAATCATCCAC
>PBOV01000058.1 GCA_002724505.1 Rhodospirillaceae bacterium
CTATTGGCCGGATGTGACCTCTTTTATCAAAACACATTTGAAAAAATAAAGAATATCCAAAAGTTAGCCAAATAATGACAGTTTAGCTCACGGCCTTTAGATAGGTAGTAATACTCTGCAGTAAAATTTTAATGTTCCCAAGGAAAAAGCCGAGACCAGTGCCTCCCTGAGTAAATAACCACCCTCGATGGATTTCTCTTAATCCTGCTCTCCCAACTCTGCTTCCCATCGGTCTAGTAACGACGTAATTCGCGCTATCGAAGGCTCCTTTTCAAATGAATTTGCGTAAGAGGCCGATGAACGTACCGGGTCTCCCGCAAAATATCTCTCATATAACTGCTGACGTCCCGAAAAACTGGTGAGAGCTGCATCGCAAGCCAATCTAAACAACCTGATACGTTCATGGGAATCAATATTAGCTGCTTGAAAATATTTCTCGATGTCTGGTGATAGGTCACTATCCAACATTTTGAAAGATGGCACCATGAAAAGCCCACCAGCTCCAATAGTCTGAATAATTTCACAGGCCCGGCGGAATTGTGGTGGAAACATGAATTTAACAGTTTGCAAGGATTCGCGGCGCGGCACTACAGTCCCTCCCGGCCCTTGAAAACAATCAATTTCAGATGTCCGAATACAAGATTCAACCCATTCTACAACATGAATCAACTCCGCTAATTGATTCTGAATATGCAAGAACTGATCAACATTAGTAGAACGCGCCACGGTAACAGCAAGGTCACGCATAAACTCCGCCTTAGCGAGGTCTTTAGTCGCGAACTGATGCGAGGTATGGGTATGAGTGTGGGTATTTTTTTGAGCGCTATTATAGACCTCGACATCCCTATATATAAATGTCCTCTCCCATGGCACGAGGACATTATCGAATAAAATCATGCAATCGCTATCATCAAAATGATTGCTCAGCGGATAATCCATCGGCGACCCCGCATTTTGATGTACAACGGACGGCCGAGCGATAAGTTTTAACCCTGGGGTGGAGACAGGAATCACAAAACCAAAGGCGTGGGTTTTAGCTTCTTCGGCGTCGGTTAAAGGGTAGCTAGGCGCTGGCATGACTACAATGTCATCTGCAATCGCCGCTAATGTGGCAAGCATTCGAACACCGTTAATGACAAAACCTGTATCGTTATCACTAACAATGCGTGCAGCGATATCTTTTATTTGCGCATCAGGAGCCCGCGATCGATCTACCTGCGGACTAACCAACGCATGGGTCGTGACAATATCATTTTCACGTGCATATTCGTAGTAGGCAGCAACATTCTTACCAAATTTACTTTGTTCGGAGTCAAAGGCATCACAAGCCGCACCATAAGACGATAGCATTACGTTCATAAAATCGGGGCTTCGACCAAACATTCCACAAGTGTAGTCGCTCCAGGTCTTAAACATTTTGCGCCGCCGTACTAGATCATCGGTCGACTTAGGCTGTATGAAAGAAAGTCCAACACGATCACCGGTCGTCGGGGATTCGTAGGTCATCGTTTCAATCATATCCGGTCGATTTTGGAGATCACAAAGTTCAGCCATAGTGCTGGCGCCCCCGGCAAACCGAGGGTCTTTCGTCACGTCTTTGATGCGCTCTCCGTCGCACCAAACCTCGCGGCCGTCACGAATGCCATCCAAATATTGTGAGCCGGTTCTTATACCCATAAAATTTACCACCCAAAAAGTAATTGTCAGGAGCTAAGTTTATCCTCCAGGTGGCTTCGTGGGCAATTGGGCGATCGTCATTAACGAAGGGGCATTTTTTTTCTGCAGGATGCCAAAAGAGACAGCACCTCGAAGGGTTCTTCGACCAACATGTAACATGGCACACCCTTGGGCTCGAGGTAGGCCTTCGCTTTAACGTTATGTTTGTGCTCCCCCATAAAAGTTACATAAACTGGTTTGCTTGGATATTTTTTTGATAGATCAATAATAAAGTCCATCTTTGGAATACCGGTTTCTGTCGTCAGCATCATAATAACTACGACGGCATCAATATTCCGGTCAGCAAGGACTGCATCTAAAGCATCACCGTAGGCTTTTTCATACCCGACAAGCCCCACACTGCCAAAGATATCAACCGGGTTTCGCATACGAATGAACGGCGGTGCAAATTCTTGCAGCCGTTTACAGGTTTTTTCTTCAAGGTCAGGAACTTCCAAACCAAGTGATCGACAAGTGTCGGTCAAGCAAACTGTAAAGGCGCCTGACGGTGAGAGAAATGACACGCGATTACCGCGCGGCAAACTCAAATTATCTAATGCTTTGGCTACTTGAAATAAGTGAGAATATTTGTGTAACCGCGTAACTCCTGCTTGTTCTATTGCACCATCGACTACACGACCATCGGCGGCTAGTGATCCTGTATGCGCAACCGCGGCGGCTGCACCCGCATCTGAAGAGCCACCTTTTAACATAAAGACTGGTTTTTTCTGAGAGACCCGACGTGCAACACGCAAGAACCGTTTTGGGTTTTTGATACTTTCAAGATACATGAAGATCGATTTTGTTTGATCATCAGATCCATAAAACTCCAGTAGATCACACTCATCGAGATCAGCTTTATTACCCAGGCCGCAGGAACGCGCGACATCGAAATTCTCTGCCGACATAATATGACGCAATGAAATTCCACAGAAATTTCCGGTTTGCGTAATATAGGAGACGGATCCACGCGGTATATTGCCGAGTGGGAAGAAACTAGAGGTGTAGGCTGACGGCACGGAAACATGGCCTGTGGTATTGGGACCTAAGACCCGCGCTCCCGACTCTCTAATTGCTGAAATAAGCTCTTCCTGAAGCGCCTCACCAACATGATCAACCTCAGAGAACCCACTTGCTGCCAAAACAATCGCTTTTATTCCTTTTACACCAAGCGCTATTACCGTCTCAGGGGCCATTGACGCTGGCAGGGTTACCACCGCCTGATCTATGTCATTGGGAAGTTCNTCTATCGATTTATNAACTTTATAACCTTCAATCTCACCNCCTCGCGGNTTCACAAGATAAACGTCACCNTTATACCCNGCATCTCGCATATTTTTAACAACAACATTGCCAGGCTTNCCAGATNTAGAGGACGCCCCGATCACGCATACGCTTTTAGGNGCAAAAAACTTTTCCATAACATCTGCCATCTTANGAAGAGGCCTTATCGTTTTCACGCTCAGATAGAACAATCAGCGCGTCCACCGCGACGGCTTTGGACCCCCGAATGATAAGGGGATTAATATCAATTTCTTCAATCTCAGGATGATCAATTGCTACCTGACCGACCGCCATTAGTGAATGGCACAAAATATCAAGATCAGCGGCCGGCATGCCCCGCACGGCTTGAAGAATTTTATGCCCGCGGATCGAACGCAACATATCTCGTGCATCTTTTTTACGCAGTGGCGCTATTCGGAAGGTTACGTCTTGAAGAATTTCCGTAAAAATGCCTCCTAATCCAAACATTACCGCCGGACCAAAAGAGGGATCACGATGCATGCCAATCATAATTTCCCGCGCACCAGAAACCATCTCCTGCACCAAGAAAGCGCCATCATAATTTTTCCCAGCGCGTTTCCTGATAGTTTTAAAGGCCTCAACAAGGGCCGCCTGGGACGCTAGATTTACAGCAATTAAACCTTTTTCAGTTTTATGTGCTTCATCCGCAGAGCAGCCTTTTAAAACGACCGGATATTTAACCTTTTTTGCGGCTGCTTTTGCTTGCGACTGCGTAGAAACAAGAATTTCACGGCTGATTGGAACGCCATATGCGCCTAGGACCCGCTTACTCTCATATTCCGACAGCGTCTTCTGTCCTTTAACAACCGCCGCTTTAATAATTTTCTCAGTACGAGTTGTCATTAGATCAACTCCGGCCTGTTGTCAGGACAAGCTTACCCGGGCTTTTACTTGTCTTGAATTGCGCCAACGCGGACTGGTAATCGTCCAATTCGTATATACCCTCAATCCTCGGGTTGACCTTACCTTCAGCTAGAAGTTTTAAAATATCCTCAGCTGCGGCTTTAATCACTTGAGGTTTAAATCGGAAATGTAGGTCGAGCGCCATACCAACCAAAGTAACATTCTTGACGTTAAAGTAATTCGCCTTTGCTGAAGGAATTCCAGCGATAAAGCCAATACACACTATGCGCCCTGAGCAGGCTAGAGTCCGCAAGGCGGCAGTAAAAATTTCACCTCCCAACGGATCAAGAACAATATCGACCCCTTCCTTCCCGGCAACTTTAAACACTTGCTGCCTTAAATTTTCATTAATATCTTCCACTGACAAGTCGATGATAGCGTCAGCGCCATTTTCCAAGACAATCTTGCCCCGTTCTTCGGAAGAACTACCTCCAACCACAAAGCCCCCATGGGCCTTTGCTATCTGCACTGCTGCCAGTCCCACACCACCACTTGCACCTAACACCAAGACCTTTTCTCCCGGCTGATAAGCGCCTCTCTCCATCAGTGCTACCCAAGATGTCATATATACTGTCGCCATCCCCGCCGCAGTCACGAAGTCGACATCTTCAGGAAGGGAAAAGCAGCGAACGGCTGGCGCGACACATGTTTCAGCGTAGGCACCCCACGCCACAATCGCCATGACCCTATCCCCGACCTTAAAGCAGGTCACATCATCGCCAACTGCGGAGATAACACCAGCAACATCGCGGCCTGGGGTAAAGGGACGTTCCGGTTTGGTTTGGTACAAACCCTGCATCATCAGCGTATCCGGAAAATTAATCCCGATCGCGTGAATATCGATTAGAACCTCGCCCCTGCCAGGAGTAGGCGTCTCAATTTCGCTCAGCTTGTGATTTTCGATCGGGCCAAAGTCTTCAACAAGTACCGCACGCATAGAGTTATCCCTTTTACTTTTAAAAGCGGGCGGACCCTACCATCCGGGCAACGCGCAATAAAGCCCGCTTTTAGGGTTCCATAAGCCTCGCCCATGCCTTGAACTGAGCTCGCTGCGGCAACTCACCGGTTCCGGTGTTAATGACATCGCCATTGTTGTCTATCTGATCTGTATCGACCCCGCGCGCGAACCATACCCACTCCGAATTTTCAGCACCTGAACCCATCTGGCACCGATGAAAATTCTCTAGATCATCGGTTTGGATCAATGAGGCTGCCGAATGCGTTACATTAAGACCTCGAATAATATCATGGTTCATTTCCGCCGGTGCCCCCTGGAACAAAACTGGCCACACGAGGATTTCCGTACGATCAACCGCAATCGGGCAAATAACTCGAACGTGTTGGTTTAATGCCTGCAAGGACATATTTGGATAAAAAGCTGTGTTATGTCTCCTCGGCGCCAAAACCTCTGCCAATCGTTCGGGTGTATGGTTACTTCTTAAATTTTCGACATACCTTAAATAAGCAGGATCTTCGCGTTTCTTGTCGGCCACCGGCTGATGGCCTGTATAACTATGACCATTCCGCGCGGCGCCCCACGACTCTCGTCTTTCCCAACGCTCAGCGGCCTTACCTTCATGACTAATTGTCGAGCCTGCGTCGTCACCCTGACGGCGTGAGAACTGCCGTCCTTTTGAGCCAAGTGTGGACTCGTGGCTGAATGGGACATGATACATATCAACAGTATTTTCGAGCTGGAATTTCCAGTTTCCACGAAAAACATAGCGATGTATTCCAGCATTAAGCATTACCTTGCCTGATGGCGAACGATCAACGATATCATCGATACTTCCTCGTGAGGGGCCAAGCCATTCTTTAAGAGAAGAGGTCTCTTCCTTGACACAGGCAAAAACAAAGCCACGATAGTTCTCAACATTTGCTAGCCGACGCATACCAAGTGCCGGGTCATCTAAATTTATACTATCTCCATAACCCCTAGGCATTGTAACCGCCTCAAGATCACCGTTATTTTTAAATGTCCAACCGTGATAAGGACAACGGAATGGCTGCGAATTCCCGTGTAGCTCAGCGCAAACTTTTGCACCGCGATGGCCACAACTATTATAGACGACATAAACCTCTCCATCGGTATGACGGCTCAAGACAACCGGCCGACGTCCTATGTTTCGGGTGACATAGTCGCCAGGTTTGGGCACTTCACTATCATGTCCAACGTAAACCCAGGTACGTCCAAAAATTCGATCCATTTCTAAATCAAATATTGCGCGATCAGTATAAACAGACCGATGGACACTGTCCGCGCGGATTAATCCGCTTAGCTCATGCTTGCGATCACTTAGTTGGTAATGATTATCCATTCCAACATTCTCTCCCAAACTTACAAAATTCTCTAGTCCAATAGCGTTCAAGCATGTTCTCTCGGCGTCAGACACGCTATTCTATCGGTACCAATATGGAAAATACTAAAACCACAGATCAAGCCAACCCAGACGAGGTGTCTTTAAAGACACAACTTGCTGTTTATGGAATTGGTACGTTCAGCACGACCACCCATTTCATGTTATTAGTGATCGTGCCGATTTGGGCACGTGTCAATATGGGAATTCCAGAAGGCTTTACTCTAGGAATTGTGCTCGGGTGTCGTCCTTTACTCTCCCTTTTTTTGTCGATTCATGCTGGAACGTTAATGGACACAATCGGTACTAAGCGTGTCCTTTACTTCATCGGCCTAATGATCCTGACAACGCCGTTTATGTATCCGCTACTTCCATTTATTTCTGCCCTAATCGTAATTCAGCTGTTATCAGGCGTTTGTGACTCAATCGGTTGGATGGGCGCACAAACCCTTGTCGGCCAGGTCATGCATGGCCGAACAAAATATGCGGCAAGGTTAGGCGCGGTAATTCGTTCGGGCCACGTTATAGGGCCTCCGGCGGTAGGGGCGGTGTGGGATTTTGCGGGGCCTTTGGCCGCCTTTAGCCTGGTTGGGTTGAGTGGGGTCGGATTTTTGGTTTCGGTCATGATGCTTCCTGCAATATCTGCAAGACTTACTGGGTCAACAGAAAACAGCGAAACACCCCGACCCCCAATTAACTTAAAATCATTACTTCCGAGACCCTCAGATTATATTGCTTCCTTTAAGCTACTAGCATCTCCGACCATCGCCATCGTGATCCTGTTGGGTATGATGGTTCACATCGGTAATAATATTCAGAGTACGTTCTATATTGTCTGGTTAGAAAAGTATGTTGGCATTCCTGCAACATTAATTGGTCTCCTAATTTCATTTTCTTCAATCGCAGCGGCTGGAGGGTCTCTGGCAGCGACGCCGCTGCGACGTCGATTTCCAGCATTTTGGGTTTTATGGACCTCTGTTTTTGCCGCATTGATATTAATCTCGATAACACCCCTGTTAGGAAAAGTCGCTATCGTCGCAGGTGTTTCAGGAATTCTTGGGTGGGCTATCGAAATTTCACCCCTAATCGCCGCCTATATAGTATTCTGTTTTGTCTCAGGTCTTCGATCCGTCTCAAACGGTATTCATCAGCCTATTGTGATTACTCTAATGCTGAGAACCGTTGGTCCGAATGAAAAGGGCAAAGCGATTGGGCTCAGGGGCACAATGAACCGGGTTACATCTATGATCGGGCCCTTTTTGTTAGGTGCCTTGGCAGGGATGGTTGGTTTGGAATACGGTTTTTATATAATCGGGATACTTTCATCAGTGATCATGCTTTGGCTGGCCTGGTTGATGGTGCGGCATCCCGAAATCCATGACATTCAGGACAGAATAAAGGAAGAATGATGCGACTTAATAAAAGAATAGCGATTGTTAGTGGCGCGGCCGGTGGTATTGGCGAGGGCATAGCAAAGGCTTATGCCTCCGAGGGAGCCATAATTCTTGCTTGCGATCTTAACGAAGAGGGTGCCGCTGAAACTGCCAAGGAAATCAATCAAAATGGTGGCATCGCCTCTAGCTGCCATATCGACATTACTGATTCCGGTGCCGTAAAGACTATGATAGCCGAATATGTGAGTGAGCATGGTAAGCTGGATATTATTGCTAATGTTGCTGGGACCGGACAGCGCCATAGCTTTTTAGAAGCCAAAGTAGAAGAGTTCGACCGTGTGATGCAGGTTAACCTCATGGGAACTTTTATTTGTGCCCAAGCCGCGGCCAGAGAAATGGTGAAGCAGGGTTATGGCCGGATAGTCAATATTGCGTCTATCGCAGGTACCCGCGCTGGCTCGGGACGCACTGCATACGGCACGTCCAAATCGGCTGTCATAGGCTTAACACGTCAAGCNGCTNTGGAACTGGCNCCNCANGGTATTACCGTCAACGCGGTCGCCCCGGGTCCTGTCGACACGCCTCTTACCAGNGTCACTCATAACGAGGTTACTCGTGAGGGTTATAANCAGCTNATACCNGCTGGTCGNTATGGAATNGTCGAGGAAATGGCCGATGCAGCGGTTTTTCTCGCNGGNNAACAGGCGTCCTACGTNAANGGTCATATTCTNTATGTGGATGGCGGTTATATCGCNGCCGGNATTTCAACNGATTTCGGCGGAACGATCGATCCAANTACTAAAANTTAGGAGANCCTCATGCTAATNGATATCTACACACATATCTTNCCGGGCACGTTTTTTGAACAGATGTCAAAAGCGGCGCCACGGCTAGAGAATATCGGAAAACGTATGCAGGCAGTCGTNCCAGTTCACAATCTCNAAGAAAGATTTCGACAAATGGACGCCTACGGGGATTATAAACAGCTAATTTCGTTACCTAATCCNCCACTAGAAGATATAATGGATGCTGAAACCGGCACCCACCTCGCTCGTGTTGCCAATGATGCAATGGCAGAGGAGTGTGCCAAACACCCAGACCGGTTTGTAGGATTTGCAGCGGCTCTGTGCATGCTTGATATGGATTCCACAATGGAAGAGCTCCATCGGGCGATAAAAGANCTNGGNGCNCGCGGTGTTCAAATTTTTACCAATGTCGCNGGCGAACCGCTCGATAAACCCGAATATCAGNAGNTGTTTGATGCGATGGCTAAATATGATCTCCCAATCTGGATGCATCCGGCGCGCGGTGCAGATATGCCCGATTATAAAGGNGANGACCGCGGCCGTTACGAGATGTGGTGGTGTTTCGGCTGGCCGTACGAGACCTCTATTGCTATGACGCGGCTGGTTTATTGCGGCATGTTCGACCGTCACCCCAATCTCAAAATTATCACTCATCATATGGGGGGCATGATCCCCTACTTTGATGGTCGGGTTGGACCCGGCATGGATNTCCTTGGCGCGCGCACNACAGATGAGGACATCAGCGGCATTCTCCCAGCCCTNAAAAAACCTCACGCNGAGTATTTCAAAAANTTCTACGCGGACACNGCNATGTTTGGTGCAACACTNGGNATTGAGTGTGGNATGAAATATTTTGGNGTCGGACANACGGTGTTTTCCACCGATTTTCCATTCGCGCCAACTGCCGCGACTATCGAAGCNATNAACAGCCTNGAATTGGAG
The DNA here is from genome assembly GCA_002724505.1 of Rhodospirillaceae bacterium. GTDB lineage: Bacteria > Pseudomonadota > Alphaproteobacteria > MPNO01 > UBA2964 > UBA2964. Next base: position 9,424 of record PBOV01000058.1, read on the forward strand.
NNCAATGATCTAACGGCCTTATGCTCGGGNAANGCCGAACGGCTTATGCAACTTTAGCATGCGACTAACAAGANAATGANACCGNAAAAACAGGCCAGAGATATCGAAACNGGATTAGGTNAACCCGTCCATCGGGTTGAGGATGAGCGAATGCTTACCGGCATGGGACGCTATGTCGACGATTTATTAATGCCCGGCACCTGTCATGCCCATGTAGTTCGCTCGCCATACGCTCACGCTCGACTTCTAAGTATAAACAGCCTTAACGCGGCTAATTCGCCGGGCGTGCTTTTGGTCCTCACCGGAGAGGACGTAATCAACGAGCAGCTTGGTGAATTAGTTTGTTTGTCCTTTCCCACGGGAGCCGACGACCGCAGTTCTTTTTGTCCCACTCAGCCAATTTTAGCTTCCCATAAAGTGCGATTTGCCGGGGAAGGCATAGCTCTCATAGTTGCGGAGACACTTGCACAAGCAAAAGACGCCGGTGAGCTTTTGGAAGTTGAGTACGAGCCTCTACCTGCTGTAACCCTCATCGATGCACATTGCTCCGATGCTCCAAAGGTATGGGATGAAGCTGAAGGCAACACTAGCTTTGAAATTATTTCTGGTAATGAAGACGAAATCACAAAACAGTTTTCCGCTGCTCCTCATGTNAGTGAATTCCAGGTTCAATACCCTCGCGCCACCTCAAATTCTATAGAACCACGCAGTACTTTTGCCTACCGCAACCAAATGGATGGCCGGATCACTCTTTGCAGTAGCGCGCAGGAGCCCCACGAGATCAAGCATATAGTATCCCACATACTCGGCATGTCACAACTCGACCTTAGGGTTGTCGCGATGGATGTTGGCGGCGCTTTCGGTATGAAAGGCCAGGTCTATCCAGAAGACGTTCTCGTTGTCTGGGCCTCCCGGAAGATTGAGCGTCCGGTAAAATGGACTGCGGATAGAAGCGAAGCTATTGCTACGGACATGCATGGGAGGAGTCCTATGATCAAAGCCGCAATGGCCTTCGATGAAAAGGGCCACATAATTGCTATGCGGACGTCCGTCATCGTTGATGTTGGGGCATACCTAAGTATTTGGGCAGCCGTACCGCCACGGAACGCCACAATAAGTTTTCCGGGCACCTATCACATCCCGATGATTTTTGCCAAAGTTAAAGCGACCTTCACAAACACGACCCTTTTGGGGCCTTATCGCGGCTCTGGGAAACCCGAGGCGTCGTACGTTTTAGAACGGTTGATAAGTAATGCAGCACAGGAGATGGGAATTGATCCCATTGAACTCCGCCGCCGAAACCTTATCCCGCAGCATGCAATGCCTTATCAAACGCCCGGGGGCTATATCTATGACACAGGAAATTTTGAACGAGTTTTAGATAAAGCTATTACCCTTTCAAACTGGGGTAGTTTTTCAACACGGAGGAAAGAAGCCGCGAATAGGGGCTTGCTGCGTGGCATAGGTCTCGCGCTTCATTGCCAACGGGCTGGGACATTTTCGGAACGAATGGAAATCCGTGTCGACCAGGATGGTTTTATTTCTGTCCATGTAGGTACTCTTTCCACTGGCCAAGGACACGAAACGATGTTTGCACAAATGATCTCTGGCTGGCTTTGTATTCCTTTTGATCAAATTCGTATCTTCCAAGGCGACACCGACAAGGTGCTCTTTGGTAGAGGTACGTTTGCTCAGCGTAGCATGGCAACTGGCGGGTCGGCTTTAAAACGAGCCGCTGATGAAATAGTTAGAAAAGGCCGCCGAATAGCCGCCTGGCTAATGGAGGCGTCAGAAACGGATGTGGCTTTCGATCAAGGTAATTTTAGGGTGTCTGGGACTGACCGTTTAGTAACATTCAAAGAAGTTGCAAAAGCGTCATATATGGGTACCGGATTACCGCAGGAACTCGGCGTCGGACTAGATGGCGTTGGTAATCATGATGGAACGTATAGCTTTCCCAATGGTTGTATGGTCTGTGAGGTAGAGGTTGATCCTGATACCGGCAGTATTGATGTAGATCAACTTTACGCTGTTGATGATGTTGGGGTCGTTGTAAATCCGCTAACTCTCGGGGGACAACTGCACGGCTCCATAGCACAGGGGCTCGGAGAAGCGACAATTGAACAAATAATTTATGAACGCAAAAGTGGGCAACTAATGACTGGATCATTTATGGATTATGGAATGCCGCGCGCAGATATGATGCCCGACATAGTTTCGGAGGAATCACTTGTGCCTTCCACTAACAATTTATTGGGAGTAAAGGGCGGCAGCGAGGCGGGTAATTGTGGTATGCCGCCTGCTATTATTATCGCTTCACTCGATGCGCTATCACCCCTCAAGGTAAAGGATATTCCAATACCAGCAACTCCTCAAAGGGTATGGAAAGCAATACAAACCGCCCGAGAAGCCGCATCGTAACTACTTAAGGAATCGGTAATGAACGAGCTCGAAATTTCCCTAGCTGTCTGCGATTACGATCACGTAAGAGATTTCGTATCGGGGGCGGTAAATGCAGAAGGCCTGTGCGTAAATTTTCAAAGCTTTTCCATCCAGGAAATATTTCACCGCTTTACATCATTCCGGGAGTGGGACGCGTCGGAAATGTCCATGGGTATGTATGTCGCCCTACGTTCACAGGGCGATGATAGTCTTACGGCTATCCCAGTATTTACCTCACGCATGTTTCGTTTGTCGTCATTTTACATAAACCGAAATAGCTCTATAAAATCTGCTGCTGATCTGCGGGGTGGGAAAATAGGCTACCCGGAATGGGCGCATACAGCGGGGATCTATAGCCGCGCCTATCTAATGCATGAAATGGATATTGCCCTAGAGGAAGTTGAATGGGTTCAGTCAGGAGTAAATAAGGGTGGGATCGACGAGCATGTTGATCTGGCCCTGCCGAGTGGAGTGCGCCAAACATCTATTAAAGACAAAAGCCTCGATGAAATGCTGATAGCGGGTGATATTGATGCCCTTATGTCTTCGGCCCCACCCAAAAGTTTCTATGATGGACATCCTGACATTGTACGCCTTTTCCCTGATTTCGAGGATCTTGAAATTACTCATTACCAGCAATCGGGTATTTTTCCCATTATGCATACAATTGCTATCAAACGAGAACTCACTGATAAGTATCCCTGGATCACAAAAAATTTGTTTAGCGCGTTTGATGAGGCCAAAAATCGTGCGACAGAGCGGCTGCGTGATGTGACGATTTCACGCTACCCCAATCCTTGGAACTTCACTGGCGCAGAGCGAGCGCGATCTATTTTTGGCAAAGATATTTGGCCATATGGAGTAGATCGAAATCGAATGACTTTAGAAAACTTTTTGCAATTCTGTTTGGAACAGGGAATTTCACACAGACCAATGAAGGTGGACGAACTATTTGCACCAAATTTTTAATAAGATCCCTAAACTTAATCTCTTTATAACCACCGATATGAGCTTTAAAGGTGTTAAAAAGAACGACCGAATAGTTTTTATATTTATAAAAATGTAGCCGGTTGTTTGGGCAGCCACGTTTCAAATTCCCGCCAAATAAAAAATGAATTCCAGTTTCCCTTGGTTTTGAGGACTTTGCCAGATAATCTTACCTAACTAATAGGGAATTAAGGAGTGCCCCGATGGCTAAACGCATGATTAAAGGTTCATTTGTAGCTTTGATAACCCCCATGAATAATGATGGCTCAGTTGATTTTGAAGGCTTCCGAACGCTCCTCGATTTTCAAGAACAAAATGGAAGTTCTGCTGTTCTGATAATGGGCTCAACCGGCGAAGTTTCGATGCTAACCCCCGATGAAAGACGCCAGATCATCTCAGAGACAATCAAAATGAAGACTGGAAAAATGGAATTCTGGTATGGTTGTACTGGGCCTAGCACCGAACAAACCATCGGTTACGTCGAGTATGCGAGCAAGGAAGGTGCTGACGGTGCCATTATTGCCGCTCCACCATATATTTGTGCGCCAGACGAGGATATCACCGACTATTTTCTTGAGGTTGCCGATGCCAGTGATATCCCAATCGGGATTTATAACAACCCTCCACGCGTTAAAACTGATCTAGCACATACGTCAATTTTACGACTTGCAGAGCATCCAAATATTATTGTTAACAAGGAATCCACTGCTCGTGTTGGGCAAATAGCCCAAACGGTAGCGGGTAATCCTGACATGTCATTGATGTGCTGTGATAGTCCCACGCTAGGCCTTGTAGTCCCACTGATGTCTTTGGGAGGTCATGGTACAGCAAATATGTCCGGTAATTTGATTCCGCAAGAAATGGTAACAATCTCTACGCCCTGGGAGAATTGGGATCATGCTATCGCCTGCCGAAATGCTTGGCTGAAAAATCTTAAAATGCTGCACTTCACTTATTCGGCAATAAACCCGGTTGCTATTAAATGCCTGATGGGTTCCGTTGGTCTCCCAGCCGGCCCACTTCGAAAGCCACTTAGGCCTATTACACCTGAGCATCTCTCAAAGGGGTTAGAAATCTGCCGTGAACTGGGCTTAGACCAAAAATATGGCTTCAACCTGCCGCTAATGCGATCTGCCGCTGAGTAAATCACGCCAGGTTTAAACCACCATCGACATGAATGGTTTGACCAGTAATAAACGCGGCCCCATCTGAAAGAAGAAAGGCTATCAACTCTGCCACATCATCTGGCGTTCCGATGCGTCCCATCGGTGACTTGGCTGCAGCATTTATCCAAGCGTCATCGGGTAAAGCAGAATGACCGTTAGCATCTTTCATGGTATAGCCAGGCGCAACGCAGTTTACTGTGACGCCGTCTGGCGCAACTTGTACCGCAAGGGATTTGGCTAGCGCTTCGATCGACGCTTTCGCCGCCGCTGTTGCCGGAAATAATCCATCGGCATCGTAAACATGCGCAACAAAAGAACTTAATGCGACAACTCGGCCACAATCGGAATCCCTAATATAAGGGATCGCGTTTGTTGCCATTCGAAAAAATGCTTCCGGCATCCCACGGTAAGCCTTACTAAGGGAATCCGTATCCACCTCCCCAAACAACCGTCTGTCAGCAAATCCAGCATTACTGACAATTTGATCTAGACCTCCAAAGTGCTCTACTGTTTGACCAACTAAGGAATCTGCAAAAATACCGTCGCTTAAATCACCAAGAATTATTTCGACAGAGCTGCCAGATCCCGCAACCACTTCTGCGACTTGATTTAGGCCCTCCATATTTGACCGGGAATGCAGCATGAGGTCTCTGCCAGGCCCGGCAATTTTTTTTGCGGTAGCTGCGCCAATTCCACTAGCCGCGCCTGTTATTAAAGTTACTGTCATCTTGTATGATTAATTTACGCTTCTGGGCCTTTTATCAAAAATAAATTAACAGAAATCACAAATAGTTGGAACCTAGTTTCCGATAATGATAAACACCATATGTATGGCACAAATCGATAAAACACCGCGGTATAGAAATGTTAAAAAGAATCCCGATGAGAGGTTTTATTATTTTCATAGCTTTCGGTCTTGCGGTATTAGGCGCCAAAGTGGTGTCATCGGTGCCGGGTACTTTAGCTGCAGGAGTTGACAGCAATTGGGGGGCATATTCACAAAAAGAACAAAATCCTGACTGGAGCTCCGCAAAAAACAGTATAGCCACCAAAGACTATGCCAAAGCTATTCATCACTTACAAAAATATATTGCGAAAAACCCCAAAAATGCTAACGCACACAACTATATGGGATTCGCGTTCCGGCATATGGGGAAGCTTAAAAAGTCGGGCGCAGCATACAAGAAGGCCCTAACTATCAACCCCCGGCATCTTGGGGCCCTAGAATACCAAGGTCAGTTATTCTTAAAACTTGGACAGGTTGAAAAAGCGAAATCTAACCTCGCTAAACTAGATGACCTCTGCCTCTTTGGTTGCGACGAATATACCACGCTGAAAAATGCTATAATTCAATACAACATTAAATAAACTCGCCGCTCCTGGTTATCGTTATCAACCTTAAGTTTCGTGAGTGCCGTCGCAAAGGGGTTGATTTTGAGTTCGCTTGCAGCCACAGAAGGTTACAGGACGGTCACGCTTTGCAATGTATTGCACCGGTGAAACTCCGGTTCCCTTGTGCGAGCCATCGCAAAAAGGTTGATCTGTGCTTTGACCGCATGCACACCACCAATATTCTTTACCTTCTTCAACAAGCCGCTGGTAATATAGTGCCATATTAGTCAGATCCTTTTATTTACAATAAAAATTTACTATTATTTAGAACGAGACACCGCTGTTCACAAGTCCCGTATAGATAGTTAGGCTGCAGATCCAAAGGGAGACAGAAATGCCTAAATCTTTCGATATCCGCCCGTTAGGTCCGGCACTTGGCGCAGAAATTCTGGGGCTTGATATTAGCAAACCCCTAGATAATGAAACGATTCAGGACCTTTACGACGCTTGGAGCGACAATATTGTGCTTTTGTTCAATAAAAAAGATATGACGCAGGTCGAACAGTTGCGCTTTGCATCGTGCTTTGGAAAAATTGGGGAGCGGCCCAAGCCCAAAGAGGCGCGGCCCGAAGACTATTCCAAGCTCGATGCCGCATTTATGCTAGTCACTAATATCCGTGAAAATGGTAAGCCTATTGGCACACTACCTGATGGCGAGATGATGTTTCATCACGATACCATTTATAAACCGCGTCCACATATCGGGACACTCCTCTATGCCATTGAAGTTCCGTCTGTTGGAGGAAATACAAAATTTACTAATCTCTACAAGGCATATGACGCACTACCAATTGAGATTAAACAGAAAATTGAAGGTCGTAAGGCGCTGCATCTATATGATTACGACCGTATTAGCGAACGCAATACGGCGGAGGGCGCAGGAGCACTGCTTGAGAATTACGCACATCCGGTTGCAATCACCCACCCACGGTCAGGCAGAAAGGCACTTTATGTAAACCGCCTAATGACCGCCGAAATTCAAGGGGTTCCGCACGAGGAAAGTGAAGACATCCTGAGCCTGATGTTCGATATAGCCGAACGACCCGAGCATGTGTACGAGCATATTTGGACACCGGGAGATTTATTATTGTGGGACAACTTTTGTTCATCCCACGCCCGAACAAACTTCTCAAACGGAGAGGTCCGGCTTTTACGCCGCTGTCAAGTCGAGGCGGAAAGTGCGCCAGAAGCATAAAAGCTCTAATCACACAATTCCTAGGCAACGCCGTTCAAGGGTGAACGCACTCTGCGCACTAAAAGCTAGTTCTATACCGCTTGTAATTTCGAAAGAATAAAAAAAGGGCCGTACAGCCCCTTCTTCATTTACTAGTTATTGTAATCTATAAATTTTAGCCCACTCCCCCACTCGAGCTAAATTTCAATATCTATTAGCATGGATGCCTCTCACGATTTGGTCATTGGACCTCCGTTTTTCTTCCAATCTCCGATGGCACCGACATTTGAAACATTTTTATAACCCATATCTATAAGGGTTTTACCGGTTAAGGCTGCTTGTCCCCCAGCGCCACAAACCAGGATCAACTCTGATTCTTTTTTCAACGCGTCATTATAAAGCCCTGTTGCTTCATCAGCTACGAATTCGATTAACCCTCGTTGGATTTTTAATGCATCAGCGATAGTGCCTGTTTCATTGATGTCCGAACTATCACGCACATCGATAAAAATCGCCGATTTTGATTTGTGTTTTTCGATAGCTTCATTGAAGTCGATTTTTCTAACCACCGCATTTGCTTCATCAAGATAATCTTTGGCTGTTTTCATTCTTTCTTCTTTCTTTGTAGTGTCAATTTTAGGATGTGGTGTGGAAAGTAACGAATTGTATCTTTCCTGACCTCAAGTATTCAATAAAAATCAATTTAGTTGAGTACATGGAAAGCGGGATGCGACCGGTTAATTAATTTAAGGATTTTCCCTGATGGGAAATTTGGCGAAAAAAAGAAGGGAGCTTTAACCGCCTCCTTTTTTATTTTTGCTATTAACTTATTGATTTTATGATTAAAATGGTGGTGCCCGCTCCCGGACTCGAACCGGGACGTCCTTTCGAACAACGGATTTTAAGTCCGTTGCGTCTACCAATTCCGCCAAGCGGGCACTAACCAGCGCTCTATAAAAAGAACTGCGGCAGAAACTAACGCAAATTAACCATACAGGGAAAC
>PBOV01000127.1 GCA_002724505.1 Rhodospirillaceae bacterium
AACACCACAGTTACTGTGGAACGTCCCCTGACTTTATACCTAAATGATCAAGAAATCGTGACTATGATGACAATTGGTGACTATCCTGATTGTCTTGCCGTCGGGTTTCTGTTGAACCAGAATATGCTTCAACAGAATGACTTGGTTACCGAAATTGATTATGACGCCGAAATTCAAACTGTTGTTGTCAGAACACAACGCGAAACCGATTACGAGCAGAAACTAAAGAAAAAAACGCGAACATCCGGTTGCGCAGTTGGAACCGCTTTCGGCGATGTTATGGAGAAATTTGAAGATATAGACCTTGATCCGAGCGCTGAACTGCGGACGTCGTGGCTTTATACCCTATCTAAGAAAATCAATAATACACCAAGCCTATATCTTGAAGCGGGTGCCATCCATGGTTGTGTTCTTTGTGAACGTGAAAGGCCTCTGATCTATATGGAAGATGTCGGACGACACAACGCGGTTGATAAAATCGCCGGATACATGTTTCTTAATAAGATCAAATCTGCTGGTAAAATGTTTTACACGACCGGCAGGCTCACCAGCGAGATGGTTATTAAAACTGTGCAAATGAAAATCCCTATCCTCATTTCACGATCTGGATTTACGGCCTGGGGAGTGGAGTTGGCGCGCCAGGCCAACTTGACCCTGATTGGGCGCGCGCGGGGCAGAAGATTTTTAGCGCTTGCTGGAGAAAGCCGCGTACATTTCGATGCAGAGTCCGAGGATATTGGGCAAGAACAAAAAGCTATTAAACCCAAGGCAACATCACGCAAAAATATTGATTAGAAAAAGTTTGATATGGATTTAAACTTATTTTGGCGAGGCCCTCTTCGGTCCGGGAATTTTCCAACTGATCCAGAGTCGATTGAGAACCTTAATCAGGTAGGAATTTATCTTCGGATCAAACTTTATAAAAATAGCCGGACGGTAGCCTATATTGGCCAATCCCGCACTTTAATTTCGCGTTTCGACCAGCACTTAACACGCCTTCTTTCGTTGCGGCAGCCGTTGAGGGATTCGAACGGTCTAGTAGTAGAACATTGTTATATTGAGAATCGTCTTTTTGTCCTGAATGGTATTGCTGAGATGGCGCCACTGGCGATCGAGGAGATATTGCGTACGGAATTTTATTTTGCGTTAGCCCAAGACGGCTTCGATATCAGTTATTTAACCTTGATAGAAGCAATGTTGAAGAAAAGAGCCGAAAATATAACTAGGCATCAGCTTGACAATATTCAGAACATCAACCCAGGAGAATTTGATCACGAAATTTCTATAGTTTCTGATTTCTCTAATGTTGATGTGCGGGGGGTTGAGCTTATCAAGGGAATAATCGGAAACACCCCTATAAAAATCCCTATGACACAGGAGGACTTAATGCATGCAGGTTGAAGGCAGGGTTTGTGGCCTCCTGTTGGCGGGCGGACAGTCGCGTCGAATGGGAGGCGGTGATAAATGCCTGCAAAAACTGGGTGGAAAGTCACTACTCGCGCGCGTCATTAAATGCGCTCGGCCGCAGGTAGATCATATAATTCTAAATGCGAACGGCGATGTCGGACGCTTTGATTCTTATGGCCTCAAAGTGGTTAAAGATGTCGTAGACGGTTTTGCAGGACCGCTGGCTGGCATTTTAACAGGGCTGGAGTGGGTACGTGAAAACCAACCAGAGTGTCATTGGGTTGCCAGCTTCGCCTGCGATGCGCCCTTTGTCCCAGGTGACTTAGTTTCCCGATTGTCAGAGGCTATCGTAGAAAAAAAGGGCACACTTGTTTGCGCATCATCTAATGGCCAAGATCAACCCGTTTTTGGTCTTTGGCCGGTGGCCTTGGCAGAAGATCTCCGCTGTGCTCTAGTCAAGGAAGGTATTCGAAAAGTAGACACCTGGACTGGTCGCTATCATCTTGTTCGTGCAAATTGGTCGACTGACCCCATTGACCCATTTTTAAATGTTAATCGACCATCTGACCTTATTGAAGCTGAAAAAGTTCTTCGTGCGGCAACTTGACGTACCCAGGGTCTTAGTAGTTTTATCCAGGATATGGAAAAGATCCGAGAAGGAACACCTACTCTAAGGATACTCCTTGGCGCTGCGGTCGCTCTTGGACCCGGAAAAGCTGCGTTATTGGAGGCTGTGAATCAGACAGGATCTATATCGGGCGCAGCCCGCGAGATGGGAATGTCTTACAGGCGAGCTTGGAAGTTAATTGAAGCAATGAATTTTGATTTTAAGTCACCTCTAGTTATGACCAATGCTGGCGGTTCCGGCGGTGGAGGTGCCCAAGTTACACCCGCAGGATTTGATGCGTTGAAGCGTTACCGCTCTATGGAAGAAAAAGCCGGTCAAGCGGTCCGGAAGGAAATCTATGAATTTTCTGAGCTTCTGCGGCCATCAGTTAAAAGCTAATTCCAAAACTATTCAGCGGCAGCCGCTTTTGCGCTTTCGATCTTCGCTGCACAAAATTTAAACTCAGGAATTTTCCCAAAAGGGTCGAGCTGTGGGTTGGTCAAAAAGTTGGCTGGAGCCTCAGCGTAACAAAATGGAATGAATATAACCCCCTGAGGGACAGCACGATCAACTCTTGCCTTAAGTTCTAAAATACCACGGCGGGTAGCCACCCGAACCATTTCTCCAGGTTTAACACCCATATTTCGCATGTCTCGTATATTTAGACAGGCGACGGCCTCCGGCTCGATGGCATCAAGAATACTGGCGCGTCTAGTAATTGCACCAGTATGCCAGTGTTCTAGCTGGCGTCCTGTCGTCAGGACCATTGGATATTCTTCATCCGGAATTTCAGCAGGCGGAACTATATCAGCGGCAACCATTTTTCCCTTGCCCGAGATGGTTGGGAAACCATCGCCGAATACGATTTCGTTTCCTGGCATATCGGGTCCGTCACAGGGATAGGTAACGGCGCTTTCACGGTTTATCCTCTCCCATGTAATGTTTTTCATTGATGGCATGATTTCTGCCATCTCGGTAAAAACCTCTCTCGGGTGCGTATAATTCCAGTCTAACCCTAGGCCACGCGCCAGCTCTTGGATAATCCACCAGTCTTGTCGGGTTTCACCTTGAAGGGGTAATGCACGCCTTCCCATCTGTACTTGGCGATTTGTATTAGTGACCGTGCCGTCTTTTTCTGGCCAGGCCGAAGCCGGCAAGACAACGTCAGCGTGGAATGCCGTTTCTGTCAGAAAAATATCCTGTACGACCAGTAATTCTAGGGCCGATAGTGCCTCGCGTGCATGCTGCGCATCCGGGTCTGACATTGCTGGATTTTCACCCATAACATACATTCCCTTAATTCTGCCGGCATGAACCTCATCCATGATTTCGACAACGGTGAGGCCTCGTTCGGGGTCTAGCTCTGTATTCCAGAATTCTTCAAATCTAGATCTAACATCTTCTTGAGTTACGAGCTGGTAGTCCGGGAAGAACATTGGCACTAAACCGGCATCGGACGCACCCTGCACATTATTTTGACCGCGCAAGGGGTGGAGCCCTGTCCCTGGACGGCCAACCTGCCCTGTCATAAGAGATAGGTCGATTAGACATCTCGCATTATCGGTACCATGTATATGCTGTGAAATACCCATTCCCCAGAAAATGATTGAAGCTTTTGACTTTGCGTAGGTTCGGGCAACGGTGCGTAATGTTTCAGCGCTAATACCGCAGACCTTTGACATCTTCTCGGGAGAGAAGGCTACGAGATGGTCCTTGAGTTGTTGAAAACCATCTGTATGAGCCTGGATATATTGCTTGTCATACAGGTTCTCCTCGACGATTACGTGCATAATGGCATTAAGCATTGAAACGTCGGCACCTGGCTTGAATTGCAGCATATGGGTTGCGTGACGTTTTAGCGCTTGGCCTCTGGGGTCCATGACGATTAGGGTCTTACCATTCCTGACAGCTTGCTTGAAGAAAGTGGCGGCAACCGGATGATTTTCCGTAGGGTTTGCGCCAATCACTAAAATGACTTCAGCTTCCCGAACGGCTGTAAATGGGGCCGTAACGGCACCAGACCCGATACATTCCATTAAGGCAGCTACGGAAGATGCGTGGCAAAGCCTGGTGCAGTGATCTACGTTATTTGTTCCAAACCCGGTGCGGACTAGTTTCTGGAAAAGATAGGCTTCTTCGTTTGATCCCTTGGCCGAACCAAATCCCGCTAAGCTTCCCCCACCATTTTGTTCACGAATTTGACGCAATCCTCCAGCCGCGCGTTGAATAGCTTCCTCCCAAGTCGCTTCACGAAAGTGGGTAAATGGATTAGATGGATCGATATCTTCCAATGCATTTTTGGGTATATTATTCCTACGAATAAGAGGTGCCGTTAAGCGGTGAGGGTGATGCACGTAATCAAACCCAAAACGGCCTTTGACGCAAAGCCGATTTTCGTTTGCTGGCCCCTCGCGACCAGTCACATATAAAATTTTTTCGTCTTTTAAGTGATAGGTGAGTTGGCAGCCGACCCCACAATAGGGGCAAACCGAATCTACTTTTCGGTCAGCCTTTACGCGATCTGGTTTTTCGTTTGACGTTACAGATTTGGGCAAAAGTGCGCCAGTGGGACAGGCTTGGACACATTCACCGCAGGCAACGCAGGTGCTGTCCCCCATTGGGTCGTCAAGATCGAAAACGATTTTTGCTTTTGATCCGCGCTTTGCCATACCGATTACATCATTGACTTGAACATCACGGCACGCGCGCACGCATAACGTGCAGTTAATACAAGCATCCAAATTGACAGCCATGGCAGGATGGCTTGGGTCAGCGCTTGGCATTTCCTTTTTTGGGAAACGGCTTGAGCCTACACCAACGTCCTCTGCCCATCGCCAAAAGCGGGAGCCACCATCGTGATGTTTGGCTCGATCAGGTTGGTCCGCGACTAGAAGCTCAAAGACCATTTCGCGAGCTTTTTTGGCACGTTGACTGGCGGTTGTAACCTTCATCCCCGCAGTTGGTTTCCGAATGCACGAAGCGGCTAAAACGCGCTCGCCTTCAATCTCCACCATACATGCGCGGCAGTTACCATCTGGCCGGTAACCTGGTTCCGGTGCGTAACACAAATGGGGAATTTCTGTTCCAACACGTTTTGCAACTTGCCAGATAGTCTCCCCGGGCTTGGTGATTACGGTTTTTCCATCTAGTGTGAATTTAATCCTGTCTTCCATTACACCCGCCTGAAACAAACTATAATTTCAAACTAGTTTCCGTTGATCGAAGGGTCAATTGAAGTATTGTCCCTCAATAAAAATTATCCAAATCCTAGGTGTCCAAGCCTTTTATGATTGGACCTCATCGACACCGTGTTCCGCTCATCAAAATTCCATGTCTTATATAATAATTAAATTTCAAATTGATGCTGTTATTCAAATCCAAAAAGATGTGCGGGATTGTCGACTAAAATCTGTTGCTGCGTTTTTTCGTCATGAGCCCAGGTCATAAACTGATCCAATAAAGTCCCATCATTTGGAATTGCGACCATTGAATTAGGGTGAGGCCAGTTCGTACCCCAAACAAGGCGGTCTGGTCGAGTATATATCAGTCTTTGGACGAACGGTGACATATCTTCATAGGGTGGGCCCAATACGGATAATCGATACCAACTGCATATTTTAGCCCAGCAATGGTCAGTCTCTCTTAGTAAGGCCAATAAGGTTTGAAAGCTGGGGCTGTTAATGGGGTCAGCCCCTCCAACTCGACCTAAATGATCAAACAAAATTTTATTTGATAAATTCCGAACCCTTGGTGCTAATTCTAGAATTTCTTCAATATTGGTTAGGTGGATGAGGGTTGTCCATCCCAGCTCTTTCATCAGCGGCGCCACTCTTTCTAATTCATCCAAGCGTATTGCTCCGGGCGAGAAGCTGGAAAGTCTAATTCCACAAAAATTTTTTGAAATAAGAAACTCTAGATTCTTTTCAAGCTCGTCGCGTGGCATTGCCGCAATGCCACGGATGGTCCCGTCAGAACGTTCTATAGCATCAACTGTTACAGGATCGATGCTGCCGTAATCACGCGCTTGCACCAAGATAGAACGTTCTATGCAAAGCACATCGAGCATTCTTTTGTATTGTTCGTAGCTTGTCTCCGGGCCGTCGCCGTTGTCCGGGTTGATAGGAAACCGCGAGAAGGGTCCGTAGAGATGGGCATGAGTATCACAAGTAAGCGGTGGGGGACGTATTTTGGGGCTGTTAGGATTCCAATCAGGCCCGTTCATTAAATCATTCATTCTCAGAGACTAATTCCAATATTATTTAATATCTTCAGGGAAATATTTGAAGACTGAATTGAGCCCGTTTGTGGCGGCCTGACCCAGGCCACAAATTGAAGCGTCTTGCATTACTGTTGATAGTTCCTTGAGGAGAGGCTTGTCCCAAGTCTTGTTTTCAAGGAGCTGTACGGCTTTTTCGCAGCCGTTGCGACAGGGGGTGCATTGTCCGCAGCTTTCATCCTCGAAGAACTTTAGAAGGTTAAGAGCCACGTCACCGG
>PBOV01000128.1 GCA_002724505.1 Rhodospirillaceae bacterium
AAAGTTGCAGCTTCTAGGGCCTCTCCCGTTGCGTTACAGCCTCTCAAAGAAGATAAGTTATAATGATTTTCCACGCCATCAATTGCCAGAATACGGCGATAGACTGTGGCAACGGAGTAAAGGACAGTGATACCTAGTGCCTCTACAGCTCTCAGGACACGCTCCGGGTGCATTCGTCCCTCAAGAATACCTCCAGTCACCCCGTTTCGGAGGGGAAATAAAACGTTGTGTCCCAAGGCACTAATAAAGCTCCATTCACCGGTGGCCAAGATGACGTCATTTTCCTGGGGTTCAATTCTAAGTTTATTGGTGTCTCCTTGCGCCACAATCCAGCGATGCGCATGTACTATCCCCTTAGGATTTCCAGTCGTGCCTGATGTATAGACCATAAACGCAGGATCATCTGCGTGAGTATTAACTGTAGGGATAATAGAAGTAGGCTGATTTGCTATTAATTCTTCAAAGACATGATCCCCCTCCTCAAAGCCCCGAGCGACTATAATACCAAGTGGTAATGCCGCTCCCAGGGCTCGCAAAGGCTGCGCTATATCATTCAATGTAATGGCAGCCCGAGCTCCGCTGTGCTCCTGAACGTAGGCAACTTCGGATGCCCCTAAAAGGGAATTTTGTAGGACGGGTATAGCTCCTAATTTTACTAAAGCTAAGAAGCTAACGATAAATTCAATGCAGTTCGGTAAACGAATAAGCACATGGTCGGTGTCAGATATACCTAAACCCTTTAAACCGGATGCCAAAGCGATGACACGTTTGTCGAGCTCTGAGTAAGAAATACCCCCATTTTTGCTCCTGAAGGCTATTCTAGATCCCCTCCCCAAGGCGATCTGTTTATCGAGTGTCTCGGCGGTAATATTTAATCGTGAGGGAATTTTTCGGTATCCGGGCCAAGTTTTAATCTCGTCAGCTTTCATTTTTGTCTTTGCCGTCAGGAAATGGCCAATTATCATAATAAGGCCCCCGGAAATCCGGATCTCGTTTTTCAAGAAATGCTCTTATACCTTCCTGGCAATCTTTAGTACGGGTAATTTCCTTAATTGCGTCTAGTTCCCTTTGCCAGCCTTCGTCAGTTCGGTTCTGGTTCCAGTAGTGTTTGACGAGCTCTTTTGCTTTACGAACAGAATGATACGGATTATTTGAAATTTTCACGGCAAGTTGAAAGGCGCCGTCCATCAACTCATCGTGGGGGAATACACGGTCTACCAAACCGATTTTTTGGGCCTCTTCAGCCGAAATAATATCACCGGTCATGATCATTTCCATCGCCCGACCAATGCCAACAAGTTTTGGAAGATTTCTAGCTCCACCAGATTCCGGAAGAAAACCAGCGGGTACAGCTACCTCTCCCAGTTTTGCCTTATCTGAAGCATAGCGAATATCGCAAAGGGTACAAATTTCAAGACCTATCCCGACAGCAGGTCCATTAATGGCTGCGATGACTACGGGTGGTAGGTCCTCAAACTTTCGGAAGGCTCGTTGAAGGACTTCATGACGCAAATCATTAAAGAAGTAACTCGCGAGTTCCTTATATGAACCAAATTTTCCGAAGTCGAAATCCTCTTTACCTGCCCCTAGCGGGTCAGCCTCAGACTTTAAATCCCCACCCGCTGAGAACCCTCGGCCTTCCCCCGTGATTATTACTGCTCTGACGTTATTACTGGCTAAAATCTCATCGCAGAGGATATCGAGTTCCACTCGCATACGGACATCGACAGCGTTCAGCGCTTCCGGGCGGTTGAGTGTAATAACACCTATACACTTCTCCCCTGGTCGGTTGGGGTTTTCGCGGACTTCCCACTTTAGGGCTTCGTATTTCATCGTTTTATCCTATTCTACGTTCCCACCTTTAATGGGGAAACTAATCACCTTAGACAGGCAATAACGCTTAAAGCTGTAATTTTACCGGTTCCAGGTTTCTCTTCAGATTGAACATTTTCAATACTCATCTCAAAAGTCGCACTATCAGAAACAACTCTAATCGAATGAGTGTTTCGGGTGAGGCGGGGGTCAGCCCATATTTCCAGCTTTGTTCTGTCAGGGCCAATACCAGCGAGCCCTAGTGCCGCTGCCACGTTGACGTTTGCTGGAAAACCGGCGGCTCCATCTCTAGCCGACCCCTCAAATACCTTTTTGGGCTCGTTGAGCTTCTTAACCGAAATATTGTTGTCGATAAGGTGTGGCGCACCCGTTAATGCATTGGGTGGTTTTCGTGTAATCATCACCACCTCTTCAATCTTACCCTCAGCGGCGGCTCTAACAGCATCAAGACCCAGAAGTGCTCCCGTTGCAAGTATGATACGACCCGTGCCATCTTTCGCCATCTTGATGGTATTGGGATTTGCCAATATCCCCGCCGCACTGACAGTTACAAAAAGTCGTCCCGCCCTGAGAGCAGGAATAGCAAAGGTATTAAAGGCTTCTTTTGGAACGCATTCGACAATAATTTCACAGGTATCCGCTAACTCTTGAGGCGCCAATACCGGTACGGGTTTCCTAAACTGGCTCATACGATTTAGTCCCCGCTCTACGTCTCGGACGGAAATAGCGGCTAGTTCAAGGCCTTCAATACCTTGATCTAGGGCTTCGCCTACAACCTTACCAATTGACCCAAAACCGGCTATTCCAACTTTCACTTCGACATCCCCTTAATAAGCTACGTCAAAATCTCAGATTGACGCTTTAGAAGACTTGCAGCACCCTTTTGCACAAGTCAACTGCCTAACAAAATAGAGGTTTATAGTGTCGTTGGTTTTTGCTTGTGTTGATATTCCCGCCGAGCCTTGGGTCAATGCCCTACAAAAAGAACTTCCAGACTTAGAGATTGAAGTTTGGCCTAACGTAAAAAATCTAGATGAAGTTGAGTTTGCCCTACTTTGGGGCAACTGGAATGCAGATTTAACTAGATTTCCTAACTTACAGGCATTTTTATCGTTAGGCGCTGGAGTAGATCATATATTAGCATTAGATCATCGCCCCCCCCACATCCCTATTGTTCGGCTAGGTGATCCCTCTTTGCAGACTGGGATGGTTGAGTTTGTGCTTTATAATGTTTTACGATTTCACCGCAATTTTCAGAAGTATGAAAAACAACAAAGTGAAACACTTTGGGTAGAGCAACCCCAAGTGAGCCCAAGTAATCGGAGTGTTGGGCTTATGGGGCTGGGTTCTCTGGGTACTGTCTGCGCTAATGCATTAATTAATTTAGGCTTTGATGTGTTGGGTTGGAGTCGACGTGATAAAGAAATTGATAAGGTTAGGGTTTTTTCAGGAGGACAAGGTCTAAATAAATTCCTTACCCAGTCTGAAATTATTGTCTGCTTATTGCCCCTGACAAGAAAAACTAAGAATATTTTAAACGAAGAAAATTTAAAGAAACTACCCCCGGGATCCTTTGTTATAAATGCCGCCCGAGGAGGGCACATTGTCGAAAGTGATTTATTAAAGTTACTTGACGATGGGCATATCGGGGGCGCCGCGCTTGATGTCTTTGAGATGGAGCCCCTCCCCAAAAAAAACCTCCTTTGGAGCCATCCTAAAGTAACGGTCACCCCACATGTTGCGGCGCTCGTTAATTTGGAAAGTGCTGCGAAAGCAATTTCGGAAACAATTTATTGCTGCCGAAACGGGCTTCCCCTTAAAAATATTGTCGACCCTATTGAGGGTTACTAAAAAATTTTAATGCTTAGACGGTGATAACGACTCCCCTGGCGTGTTACCTTCTATTATTCAGACGATCCCTTTTCATACAAATTGAGAACAAAATGACGACAGCGACTACTGCCCCTGCAAGTGATTTAAAAGTCATTAGTCTTATATCTACAGGGCATTGTTTAAGTCATGTCTACCAACTCGCTCTTCCAAACTTATTCTTTTTAATTACCCTTAAGGAGGGTTACAGCATCGCGGCTCTTGCTATCCTCACTTCCGTTTTCTTCCTAGTCTCGGCCATAGGGCAGATTATTGCGGGGTTCTTCGTTGATAAGTATGGGGCTCGGCCTGTTCTATTCTTTGGTTTCTTCCTTATGGCTATTTCAATAGCTGCATTTGCCTTTGTTAATTCATACTCGGCAATGATGCTACTGTCCTTCATGGCTGGATTAGGAAATAGCGTTTTTCACCCGGCCGATTACAGTATCTTAAATGGCAGTATTTCTGAAAATAATGTCGGGAAGGCCTATGGAGTGCATGGGTTTGGCGGATTGGTGGGATATGCCATAACTCCCTACTCCATGTATTTGATGGGAACTGCCTTTGGTTGGCGGGAGACTATGTTAATTATTGGCGTTATCGGCCTTATCGTTGCTGGTTTGATGTGGACGCAACGCAGGGACCTTCGCGATAGCGTAATTGATAAGGGGCTAAGCGCTGGATCGGTTCGTGATGGGATTGGAATATTATTTCAACCGGCGACAATTTTTTCTTTTCTTTTCTTTTGCTTTATGGCCATGGGGTCTGTTGGTCTTATGACGCTTGGTCCCGACGCACTGACGGCATTTCTTAATCTCTCCCGTGACGTGGCAAGCTCCACAATTTCCTTGCAGCTTACTGGGTCTCTTTGCGGAATTCTTATTGGCGGTTTGGTTGCCGATCGTATAGCAAGGCATGATGTCGCTACCGCCGGGATCGTGACTATTGGAGTTCTCTTGCTTTGGACTGTTCCTGCTTTTAAACCGGATAGCATGCCGCTCTTGATTACGATATTTATTGTTTACGGATTTGCATATGGTATGGCGCAGCCATCACGAGATATGGTCGTTCGTTCTGTGGCACCTTCCGGGGCCGCGGGAAAAATATTTGGGTTTACCTATTCGGGTATGGATGTCGGTTCGGCTATTGCCGTTGGTGTGTTTGGCTTTTTACTCGGCGGAGGTCAATCGAAGATGGTCTTTATCTTGGTTGGCGTCTTTATGATGGTTGGTGTCGGGAGTGTGTTGTTGGCCAAAATTACCGCTAAGAGAAATCCAATCTCGATATGACAGGTTTAGTTGACGGAGTAAAAAAGGATGTAAAGCTGATTGGTGTAATCAGCGTCGTTCACTTGTTAAGTCATTTCTATCAACTCACGCTTGCGCCAGTTTTTCCCTTGATCAAAGCTGAAATGGGTTTAACGAACGTTGAACTCGGTTTTCTAGTGACGACATTCTTCCTTGCTTCAGCAATATTTCAGACGCCCGCAGGTTTTCTTGTAGACCGTTTTGGCGCCAGACCAATATTACTTGGCGGGCTCGGTATGCTTTCACTATCAGTCACGGGCTACTCGATAGCGCCAAACTATGAAATTTTTCTTGTACTTACCTTTATTGCAGGAATTGGGAATAGTGTATTTCATCCAGCGGATTATAGTTTGATGAATAGGCTCGTGAGCCCCCATTTAATGGGGCGTGCATTCAGCTTTCACACCAATGGAGGCCATTTAGGTTTTGCTTTAGGTCCTGCCGTCATGGCCCTGCTGGCAGCTTCGATTGGTTGGAGAGATGCTGCAGCCTTTGTAGGTCTGTTCGGCGTCGGAATTACGTTGATATTAATGTTTGGCGGAAAGAGTTTGTTTGAAGGAAGTCAATCAGAAAGGGTGGGTGAAATTGATGAACGAGAAAGTAATCACGAGAAAGCGAGCCCTACATCGATTTTGGTCCTTTTGCGTCCATCTATAATTTTATTTTTTCTATTTTTTACCATCCTCTCGATGGGATTAATTGGGATGCAGAATTTCACTCCAACCGCTCTTGTAGCAGCGCGAGGCTTAGATCTCGTCAGCGCAAGTGGAGTTCTTACAGGTTTTTTGGTTGGTGCACCGGTTGGAATTTTTATGGGCGGATATGCAGCCGACAAAATCCATCATCAGGACTTAGTTGCATTAATTTGTATAACTATCGCCGGTTCGATTATTTTTTTAGTGCCGGTCATGGCGTTTTCTGGATATTTTTTGATAACGCAGTTCATACTCGCCGGCATATTTTTTGGTTTGGCGCTGCCTAACCGGGATATGGTGGTTAGAGCATCGACACCCAAAGGAGCCAGCGGGCGAGTGTTCGGTTTTGTTTATGGCGGGCTTGATACGGGCGCGGCAATTACCCCGGCTATTTATGGTTGGTTGGTAGACTTAGGCAGACCTGACTGGGTGTTTTTCAGCTCAGGTATTTTACTGACGATAGCAGCACTAATCATTTTTGGCACCGCACGTGCCGTCCGGCTTAGTCGTTAGACGAACGCAAAAAAACCAATATCTGATGTTAATGGGTTGAGGCAAACTCATTTTTGTTACCTACTACCTATGCACGTCGGTGTCTTTTCGAATTTTTTCCTTTTTCAAAATGATAAAGGCATTGTCTACGTTTTTATCTAAGCAAAAAAATAAGGTATTATAAATTTAGGTAAAATTTATTTTTCTTTAAATGAAATTTTTATCGAGAAAAACTCGGTTAAGAATTTCTACTTTGGGGGGATTTTCAAATGGATGTTCGAGCCGCAGTCGCACACGAGGTCAGCAAGCCACTTACAATTGAAACTGTTCAACTTGAGGGACCAAGAGAAGGAGAAATTTTGGTTGAAATTAAGTCAACTGGAATTTGTCATACTGATGCCTTTACACTCTCGGGCGACGATCCAGAAGGTATTTTCCCTGCAATTTTAGGACATGAGGGTGCCGGGGTTGTAGTAGATGTAGGAAAAAACGTTACATCTCTCAAGAAAGGTGATCACGTTATTCCCCTTTACATCCCCGAATGCCGTCAATGTAAGTCATGTTTGTCGGGTAAAACTAACCTCTGCACTGCTATCCGAGATACTCAGGGCAAGGGTATTATGCCTGATGGCTCCAGTCGCTTCTCTTTGCAGGGGAAGCCAATTTTTCATTATATGGGCACATCAACATTTTCAAACTTTACAGTAATGCCCGAAATTTCGGCTGCAAAAATTCGGAAAGATGCTCCCTTTGAAAAAGTTTGTTATATCGGATGTGGCGTAACGACAGGTATTGGAGCTGTCATCAATACGGCAAAAGTCGAGCCGGGTGCTAATGTTGTGGTCTTCGGTCTAGGTGGCATTGGCCTTAATGTTATCCAGGGTGCAAGACTAGCGGGAGCTAATAAAATAATTGGAATAGATACAAATAATAAAAAGAAAGCTCTTGCCGAAAATTTCGGGCTTACACATTTTGTTAATCCGATGGAGGTAGAGGACGATCTCATTGATTATGTTACCCATCTGACCGACGGCGGAGCAGACTATAGTTTCGAATGTATCGGGAATATTAATACAATGCGTCAGGCGCTTGAGTGTTGTCATCGAGGCTGGGGTGTCAGCGTTATTATTGGAGTTGCTGGTTCTGGCCAAGAAATTTCTACGCGACCTTTCCAGTTGGTAACTGGTCGAGTTTGGAAAGGTACAGCGTTTGGTGGTGCAAAAAGTCGGACGCAGGTACCCCAAATTGTCGACTGGTATATGGATGGAAAAATCAATATTGACGATTTAATAACTCATACTCTAGAGCTTGAAGAGATAAATGATGCTTTTCATTTAATGCATGAAGGAGAGTCAATAAGGAGTGTCGTAAATTTTTAGGATTTATTTGGAATTTTAAACTAGGTTAAGCCTAATCCAGAACAAATTGAAATAACAAAGCTTTGTAAAAGCTGCACGTCTCGAAATGCAGGAAATGCCATCAAAGCAGCAAAAAAAAGAGCCCCCAGAATTATATATTCGGTTCGTCGTTCTTTTTTCCGTCGAATTTTGTTGAACTTATCAATTTGTTTGTCAGTCATTCCTAATCGTACGAGCTAAGATGAAATAGGCAAATAAACTTTTATGATTATAATTTCAATGAACTCTGTAATCTTGTGTATGTCCTTTAAATCCGATGTTTTATATACTAAGTGGTTAGAATGAGAATTATTAAAAATTTCGTTTTGTATTTGTTTTGTTTGGTTTTTCTGACAATTAATTTTTGTCCTGGCTCTATAGCGGGAACTCGCAGTTATAATATTAACGTTCTTCTGGGTGAGCCACATCCATTTTCAGAGCTTTCAACGGATCCAAATACGGCTGAATTTAGAAATAAACCTGTTCCCAAAAATAATATCCATACGCGAGCGCGAATTCCGGAATTTCAATCACCCCCGCAATCTTCAATGCGTCCTGCTCTTCAGGGCAACAAGCTGGCACCAGACATCGTTATTGAGCCGCGTCGCCCAGTAATCCCCTTATGGGAAACACCAGGTAAGAAAATTATCTCCGAATTAAGATTAGGATTTTTA
Organism: Rhodospirillaceae bacterium; assembly: GCA_002724505.1. Lineage (GTDB taxonomy): Bacteria > Pseudomonadota > Alphaproteobacteria > MPNO01 > UBA2964 > UBA2964. The sequence continues at coordinate 8,268 of PBOV01000128.1, forward strand.
GCTCATGACCATGATATTGCTCCATTTTCAAGGAGTGAAGAGGACGGCATTGACGCTAACTTTGAAGTCCTATTTGTTTCTCCATCGTGGTTAAAAAACCTTAGATCGCCTAGACCACACCTTGGATTGTCAGTTAATGCAAATGGTGATACTAGCCAAGCCTATGCGGGTTTAACTTGGGAGTGGCGATTTTGGCGTAAATGGTTCTTTGATTTCAGTTTGGGTGGAGCCATTCATAACGGAAAGACAAAGACAACGCTTATTGATAGGAAAGAGTTGGGTTGCCAGGTACTCTTCAGAGAATCGCTTGATTTGGGATATATCTTCGCTGAACGGCATAGCATATCTGCCTTTATGGATCACATATCAAACGCCAATATTTGTGAAAAAAATGAGGGCCTTGAAACTGTAGGTATTCGATATGGCTATCGATTTTAAATTAAAAATCGGTAAGGTATAAATGGACGCTCAAACATTAATGGTCGTGTTTGGCTTCGCCTGGGGAGCGTGGATTATTTACCGCATTCATAAGCGTCGCTCGAGCAGAGCTGAACCTACGGCGTCTATAGTAAATAAATCAAAGGACCAACAAGCGGCGATGCCCAGGATTGGAAAACCGGGAACTTTAACTTTAGAGCAAAGGAAAGAACTCCAAGAAAATAATTTTACTCCTGACAATAATTGGAGCCAAGAGGAGGCAGCATTAATTCTTGATGGAGTAAAATACTTACGGTTAGTGTGCTCGAAAATTTCATCTCAGAAAGACGGTGACCCGCCCCTCGAAGTTCAAAATGCGTTACTAAAATTTATATTAACTGAGCAAGATATAAGAGATCATATAACAAAATGGGGTAATGATAGACGAGCCGGAGAGCTCGGTGCTAGCCCAAAAATACAATTAGAGCTAATTCAAAATCAACAATATGAGAGAGTGAAAACCGAAGCTCAAAAATATTTTACAGAACAATAAGGCGAAAATTTTTAAATTTGACGAAAAAATTAAATTGTCTTTTTTTCGAATTTTATTGCATTCCCGTTAAAAATTCTGAAAAAATAAGTTTAGGTAACACATTATAGATGGGAAACCTTCCAATTTATGGGACCATTCTCTAAATAATGTAGAACCAAAGAGGTGCTGTAGCCGCTGGCTGCAGCCTATAGAGTAGGTTTGAAAGGACTAAGAGATGCCGACTGGAAAAGTTAAATGGTTTAATCCAACTAAAGGATATGGATTTATTGAGCCAAGCGATGGCAGCAGAGATGCCTTTGTACATATTTCTGCGGTCGAACG
>PBOV01000129.1 GCA_002724505.1 Rhodospirillaceae bacterium
CCTCTTGCAATTGGGTAAGCTAGTGATAGATCTGTGTGAATGTAACTACGGCTGAGAAACAGGAAATAGAAAACATGAATCAGTGAAGTTCCAAGGATGAACCACCAACCTTGTGTTTGTATGCCGCCAATGCTGATTAAAAAGACCGCTAGAGGTGCAAAAAGTACAACTTGTGCGATTAGAAGCAGCCAAGCGAACACTTCTTGGTTGTGGCTTCGCTTCAATAAGAGATTCCAAGCTGCATGAGCTAGCCCGGAAGAAAGAACAAGTGCTAAAGGTAGCCATGTCATTCTGAGAAGTATAACAGGAGAGTGTTTGTCTATTAATGTGGTTTATTTTGACAAAAGGGTCAGGCTAATACTATTAGCCTGACCCTTTAATATTAGCAATTAGATAGTGCTAAGGTAGAAAAATACAACGGATGCGATTGCTATTCCTACTGAGGCAATGTTGAGGGCATCGAGCTTACCACTCGCAGCCTTAATGATTACATAGGCTATAAAGCCGATTGCTATTCCATAAGCAATGGAATAAGTCAGAGGCATCACTATCGCAGCTAGAATCGCTGGTGCGTACTCTGATATATCATCCCAATCTATATCCTTAATATTGCGGACGAAATAGGTCGCAATGAATATCAAAGCGGGCGCAGTTGCGAAGGCTGGAACGGACTGTGCCAGTGGTGCAAAGAATAGACAGGCTGCGAATAGTACCGCTACGGTCACCGCTGTTAAGCCAGTACGACCACCTTCTTTGATTCCTGCTCCACTCTCTATGTAAGAAGTGGTGCTAGATGTACCTGCCAATGCACCTACTACAGTTGCAGAGGAGTCTGCAAGTAAAGCGCGGTCAATATCTTCGACCTCACCGTCATCCTTGATTCTGCCTGTGAGATTCGCAACAGAGGTCAATGTTCCTGCTGTATCTAGAAAATCAACGAATAAGAACGCAAAGGCTACACCGATAAAAGTGCCAAGCGTAATACTTTCCATAGAGAAATCTAGTGCAAATGCATGCTCGGGATTTGGTACAGAATCAACTACTCCACTAAGCGAGGCTCCACCTGCACCAGATATCCACGCAATGACAGATACTGCCAAAATTCCGATAATGATTGATCCAGGTATATTACGGTTACTTAACACTGCCATGATAATGAAACCAAGGCCTGCTAGGAGAACTGGCGAGGATGCAATGTCACCAAGTCCCACAAGAGTCGCCGGATTATCAACGATAATCCCTGCATTTTGAAATCCTATGATTGCTAGGAATAACCCTATACCTGCACCCACACCTAGCTTCATGCTTTTTGGAATGGAATTGATGATATACCTTCGAGCTGGCGTCACGGATAGCACTAAGAAAACAATACCTGAAACAAGTACTGCAGCTAAGGCTTGTTAGTAACTGAAGCCATCACCAAGAATTACGGTGTAAGTGAAATAAGCGTTAAGGCCCATACCTGGAGCTAACGCTACTGGCCAATTTGCCCAAAGCCCCATTATCAATGTTCCAACCACAGCTGCAATGATTGTTGCCGTGAAAACTGGACCAAATGCCATTCCAGTTCCCTCGGTGCTAAGAGTGAGAGGGTTAACAATCGTGATGTATGCCATGGTAAGAAAAGTGGCTAAACCAGCTAAGAGCTCGGTTCGGACAGATGTACCTGCCTGTTTCAAACGAAAAAGCTTCTCTAACATCGATCTCTCCTTACATTTTACCCATTACTAGGGTGATTACGCTGAACCTAACACATATGGAATAAGGATAAAAAGTGGGCAAGCACACTCTTATCAGGCATTTTATGAATTTTCGAAAAATGCTTTTTTGATTTCAGTAAAATCTGTAATCATTAAAGTATTGTTTGTATTTCTGCAGCTAGGGATTTTGTGGTACTCCCTCTAAAGTATAGAGGGCACGTAATTCACGAAATTGCTGATTGTAATCAAGGCCATAGCCGACTAGGAATTGATCTGGAACTTCAAAGCCCACGTAGTCTACAGTCACAGAGGTTAGTCTTCGTATAGGTTTATCTAATAGTGAGCATATCCGTACACTGGCTGCACCCTGTTCTTCGAAGTAATGTCGTATAAATTCGGCCGTAAATCCAGTGTCAACGATGTCCTCTACCACTAGGACATTTTTCCCCTTCACAGGGGTCCTAACCCCATGGTGCAGCCGAACCGATCCTGATGATTGTGTAGATTCATCGTAGCTAGACAAACGAATGAAATCTACTTGAATTGGTAATTCCATGCTTCGTATTAAGTCTGAAAGGAAGATGAAAGAGCCATTTAAAGCTCCAACTACTAAGAGCGGCTGGTCTTTATAGTCTGCGCTGATGAGGCTTGCAAGACGACTGACACATTCTTGGATTTGGGTTTCGCTAATGACGAGTTTTTGGGTAACCACAAATGACAGCCTAGTAAGTTGAAGGTCACTGAACCGTAGCACCTGTTACCCTAGAGGTCAACGACTGCGCGAATTTTGTATTTTGACTAAGGTCATGATATTTCGTGCTTACCTTATAATTGAGTAGTAGGTGTAGTGAAATTGAGAACTATGGATTCACAGAGGAGATCCATGACAGAAATACCAACGTCAGTCATTGTGATAGCTGCAGGCTTTGGTTCACGTTTAATGCCTCTTACTGAACACTTACCGAAGTGCATGTTACCAGTTCAATCTGTTCCGATTTTGCATAGAACGTTAGAGACATTTGACCAACTTGGGATCGAAGAAAAAACAGTAATTGGAGGCTATAAGGCAGAGAACTTAGCCATACCTACTGGCGTAAACTTACTTATTAATTCTGAATATCAATCAAATAACATTTTACATTCACTAGCTTATGCGCGGAATGAGTTTGTATATGGAACAGATACTATTGTTTGTTATTCGGACATTATTTTTCAGAAAGCTATCGCAGAGCAGTTATTGGAGAGTTCACTAGGTGACATAATTCTTGTAGTCGATAGAAAATGGCAAACTCGTTATGTTGACCGTGAGCTGCATTTGATCGCTGAGGCAGAGGCAGCTAATTTCGATGCCGAATTAAAGCTCCTACAAGTAGGGAAAACTTTGTTGACCTCAGATGCTAACTCGAACGAATGGGGGGAATTCTTAGGCCTAGTGAAATTCACTAGCCGGGGAGCTCAGGCTTTTTGGGACATATTCGATAAAATTAACCAGCAGTTAGCACCAGATGAGCCTTTTCAGGCTGCATCAGAATGGCAAAAATCTTATTTGACAGATTTATTTCAAGAGTTGATAGACAGAGGTATTAGTGTTCATTGCCTTTTAATTGATGGTGGCTGGGAAGAAATTGATAATCGAGAAGATTATGATTATGCTCAAGTGTTCAAATTTACTGACTGAATATATTACGTCCAGAAATAAAATGTGATTGAAAGGGATAAGGAGTGAGTGGAATAGGGTTCAAGGAAATTCGAGCCTCGATGAATGAGGCTAAGATAGCCTCCGACAGACGGAATTGGTGGATATGGATTGCAATGCGTCCTGCCTCATACCCTCTGACGTGGTTAGCACTGCAACTGCGTCTTTCGCCCAATTTTGTTACATGCTTATATTTCCTAGCTAATATCTTAGCTGCAATCTTTTTTATTACTGCTAGTTGCGAAGGGATGATTTACGGGTCGTTACTCTATAACTTGGGGCTTGTTCTTGATTGTGTAGATGGAAATATGGCTCGTACTACGGGGAAAACATCTCCTTTAGGATGGTTTCTAGACACTTTAGGGGCTGATTTTTTTTACGCTGTCTTTTTTATTCCTATTGGAATTGGAGTAGCACTTTCAGATAATTACACCAGATTTTTCGAAAATCCTGTGTGGTTTGTTGCTTTAGGCTCTTCTACGACAGCATCAATTCTTTTGTACCGAATTTCCAGGATGCGGTTACATTTAGCGTCAGCACAAACAAACGCAACCGAGCCCAAAAAAGAAAAACCTGCGCTTTCGGCACCTTATGGGATTCGTAAGTTAGCTTTGGTAATTTACAGTAATGTTATGACGGCTGGAGGATGCATGCTCCCTCTAATTGTTATTGCATCTCTGTATCAATTGGTGGATGTATTTGTCATTACTTACGGAATAGTATCCCCGTTAATTATTTCACTGGTGATTGGCTATCACACTATGCGTTTCGTAAAGAGATCTTCTAGATAGGACCGAATAGGGTGTGGGGGTTATAATAACCCCAATGATCGAAACTTATATGTACGGACGATTCATTGATGAATACCTATCGCGTTAATCCAACTGACAGATTATCTGCATTAAAAAGAACCTTGGATGCTCAAGGCTTCGTTCGAGCTCTGGAAGCCCATAGTGGTCTCAGTGGGATTGTTGCAGAAAGATCACAAATAAATGAATCTGATGGAAGCATTCGTGAATTTAATGCGATATGGGAAAGTAGTTTGACTGACTCAGCCACTAAAGGCTTGCCTGATGCCTCAATTGTCGGGACAGAATCTCGAATACATACAATCAACGAAATCTTACAAGTGACGACAAAGCCGTTGATTGTGGACGGGGATACTGGTGGAGAGATTGCCCAATTTGAATTCATGGTTAGTTCACTAGAGCGTATAGGTGTTTCCGCAGTAATTATCGAAGATAAGGTTTTCCCTAAGAGAAACAGTCTTGATGCATCTGCCTCACAAGAGCTTGAAGATCCGGACCGCTTTGCCGCCAAGATAAGTGCAGGGAAATCGGCTACAGTTTCTCCAGATTTTATGATTATCTCCCGACTGGAAAGCCTGATTGCAGGTCACGGCGTGGATGACGCACTTAGACGTGCGGAAATATATATAAACGCAGGAACAGATGGGATTATGATTCATTCGAATAAATCCCAGCCGGATGATTTGTTCAAATTTGTAGAGAAGTATGAAGCCTTGTGTAACAGGCTCGGAAAGCGTCCCGTCTTAGTCGGAGTGCCAACAACATACAATCAATACAAAGAGCCGGAACTTGCGTCGCTAGGTTTTAATATCGTTATTCATGCGAATCATCAGTTACGTGCATCGTATAAGGCGATGCAGGCAACTGCAAAGTTGATTTTAGAGTCCCAAAGCAGCGAAGAGGCTGATGCATCAATAGCCTCTGTTAAAGAAGTATTCTCTGTAGTGGGATTTGATCGCGTAGTATCGGATGATCGCGAACGATCCCAGATTCTTAATTTGCCAGTGATTATTCCTGCAGCGGGTAAAGACCCTGTTTTAACGGATGTTCCAAAATCTTTAATTAATATAGCTGGTAGGCCAGTTCTAGACTACCAACGAGAAATGATTGCAAAAACTGGCATAAAAAAAGTTACGGTTGTTCGTGGTCATAATGGCAAACAATTCGATGCCTATTACAAAAAAGACGACGACCTAGATTTTCTCGAAAATAAAAATTATGAAGAAAGTGGATCACTTTATTCTCTATTATTAGCCCGGGAACAAATGGTTCATGGCTTTGCATTTGTCTATTCTGATATTTTGTTCCGTTCAGATATTCTGCAAAGGTTAATTAATTCCGGTAAGGATATTGTCCTAGGGATAGACAATACTTATAGGCATCACAGGCATGAAATAGACAAGAAACTCGATTTGGTTGTTACCCAGCAAGATATAGATTTTAGACTTAGGCGACTTGCTCCTCTTGAATTGACGCAACTTGTAAGCATTGGTAAGAACATCGATATAGAAAACGCAGATTCAGAATTTATTGGTATGGGGTATTTTTCTGCAAAAGGGGTCGAAGCACTTGTCAGGACCTACGAAGATTTCGCGGGTAAAGGAAAAGGCGTATTTCATGAATCAGCATCGTTTGAAATGGCTTCTATCACAGATATGATCCAAGAGCTTATAAGAAGGGGCTTCCCTGTCCATGGACTTGGAGTGACCCAAGGATGGATGGAAATCCACACAAATCAAGATATTGAAATTGCTGAGTCTGAACTGGCGGATTCATTAAATTAGAGGAGTATCGTTGACTATTAGAGGCAATGATTTTTGGGAATTCTTGATATCACGAGATTACACGTTTTTTGCAGGCGTCCCTGATTCTACGTTTGGTCCTGCCTATAACGCGCTTACTTCTAATCCTTATTTGACCTACGTACCAGCAACAAGGGAAGACTCGGCAATTGGTGTTGCATCAGCGGCATATTTCTCTGGGGAAAAAGGCGGAGTGGTGATGCAAAACTCTGGTCTAGGGAATGTAATAAACCCTCTTACGTCATTCAGCCTTATGTATGAAATACCAGTTTTGCTGATTATTGGTTGGAGAGGATTCGGAGGCCCTGGGTCAGATGCTCCGGAGCACTGGATCATGGGAGAAAAAACACCTTCCTTCCTTGAACTTTTGGACATACCTTATGCAATTCTAGATACAGAACTGCATGATGAAAAAATCGATCAACTTTTACAGTCAATTGAAATGCAGCAAAAACCGGGAGCCTTACTTGTCCCACCTGGGGTATTCAATTGAACTCTCGTTATGAAGCGATAAAGACTTTAATGTCCTGCGTAAAGGAAACAGATGCAGTTATAAGTACGACCGGGATGATATCCCGTGAGCTTTTTTATCATCAGGACCGCTTGGGTAATTTTTATATGATTGGTTCTATGGGCTTGTTGTCGTCTTTTGGCTTAGGCCTTGCAAAATTACATCCGCTTAGGAAATTCTTTGTTTTAGATGGTGACGGTAGCGCACTGATGATCATGGGTACCATGGCGTTGATAGCTGCAGAGAAGCCGAAGAATTTTATTCATATTGTGCTCGATAACGAATCTTACGAATCAACAGGAGCACAGCCTACCATTAGTAGCTCTGTTCCGATTGGCGCAATTGCAGAGGCGTCAGGTTACGCAAGTACTGTAAGCGTCAAAAGCTGTACAGAGCTTGCGATCGAGCTAGAGCGATGCTTGGTCAAAGATGGCCCACATTGCATTCTGATAAAAGTAGGAATAGACCCAATACCGAATATTCCTCGCATAACTTATTCCCCCAATGAAATCAGGGACAGATTTCGATCTTTCCTGATGGAGAATACTGATGGATAGCACGGGTGATCAGTACTGGTTGCCTACTGAAATTATTTTCGGAGAAGGTGAATTAGATCACCTTGCAGAGCATGTACCAGAGTCCGCAAAAAAAATACTAGTAGTTAGCGGATCAAAGGCTCTTCGAAGCGAGGGCGTTCTTGATCGCCTTCAGGCTATGCTAGGGAATGAAAAGGTAGTTTTTTACGAAGGGGTGCCTTCTAATCCCGTACCCCAAGATATTGATAATGCCGTTATTGCTGCGGTGAGTAATAAATGTGACGTGGTGATCGGAATTGGTGGTGGGAGCGTAATTGACGTAGCCAAGTGTGTTGCACTTCTAAGTACACAACCTGCACCCGTGAAAGAATTCCTGCGAGGAGATCAGGCAATAAAAATCCCAGGCATACCATGTATTGCTGTTCCCTCTACTGCTGGTACCGGTTCAGAAGTCACAAAATGGTCAACAGTGTGGGATCCTATCGAGAAGAGGAAATACTCTCTCGATCATGATTTCCTTTATCCCAGGGTCGCCTTAGTTGACCCAACGCTCACGTATTCGATGCCAGGTTGGGTAACGGCAACCACCGGCTTGGATGCCCTTACCCAGGCGATAGAGGCCTACTGGTCTAAGGCTTCCCAACCTACATCCGACATGTACGCTTTAGCAGCAGTCAGTAAAATTATAAATAATTTGAAACAGGCTTTTGATTCAGGTGATCCTTTTGCACGACGGGAGGTTGCAGCTGGAAGCCTTATGGCGGGCCAAGCTTTCTCCAACACCAGAACGACGATTTGCCATTCGCTTTCTTATCCCATGACTGCTAACTGGGGAATAGTTCATGGTCAGGCGGTTTCAATCACGCTGCCGGTTTTCCTTGAGGCCAATGCTGAAGCCCTCGCTGGGAAAATTGACCCTCTTCTAGAAGCACTGGAAGCACCCGGGCTAGGTGATGGAGTTTCCAGTATAAGGAATTTAATGGAAGAGACTGGGTTAAAAACCCGTCTTAATGACTTAGGCATTGATCAAGCTAGCTTAAGCAAGGTTATTGAAGAAGGGTATTATCCTGAACGTGCAGATAACAATCCAGTGATGTATACGCCGCAGGAAATACACTCGCTGCTTCAAGAAATTATTTAATCAATGAGAGGTTTGTACTCGGGTATCCTTTTAAGCTTTTCTAAAATTTGCTCAGCCGTCATTTCATAAAGGTCGTACACTAACCGAAATTGATTAAGGATTGCCGACAGCCGCCTCATGTTTTGGTCTTTATCCTCAGGACAAAGATGATCGATGACTTCTAATATTGGTTTAGAGGTAATGAATCCATGCTCAGATAGGACATGGTCACACCCATCTCCTAAGCTGTAGATGGGTGTGTTCAGGAGGCTTTTTCCTGCCGTACCTTCATGGTGAGCAAAAATCGTAAAGGCGCTAGAGATGATATTTCGGTACTCGTTTGGGAAACCTCTAGCATTTAAGTCATTTACAGAGTAATAGTAGTAGTGACGAGCATGAATTTTGGCAATATTCCGATTAGAGTTAGTAGCGGACAAGGTTTCTAAAAAAAAGCATGAGATCCAAGACCACAATTCTTCATTACCGCTAATTAATGCTCGATCATTCCTCCATAAACTTCCGAGCTTGCTGTACAGGTACTCAGCAATGGCATACTTCGTGTCGTATCTCCCACTGTTACTAATATCTATTGATCCTTCTTCACCCCAGGGAATTGATAAGTTGCGATTGGTTAATAGATTATGCCAAGTGCTTTCGAATTTACCCCAGAAATCAGCATACGATCGACTGCTGTTAGTTTCTAGGCGCATTTCGTCTAATAATTCTCGGAATTGATCCTTACCCTCTGCCGTAAATGTACAAATTTTTGTATTCATCATGAACCCTCCTTGCTCTCCAGGCGTTTTAAATAAGGAGGCATTTTCGATATCCCCCAAGATTTAACGACATCATCGATCCAGTTATCACGCTTACTGATCCAATCAGGATCTGTTTCTAATGCTTTATTTCTTTCTGGGAATTCAATTGTTCCGTTGTAGAACCCCTGCTTGCTGTAGATGAGTTGATACCATTGGTAAGTCCAATGTGGGAATTCCTCTTCCGACTCACCATCTGCTTCTGGGGGACGATGGCAATGTTCAGTCATTTTTAGTAGTACCAGCTTTAAAATTATGGGTGATGTTGCTACGAAAAAAAAATCATCTTTTGCTAAATACCCTCTTTTTCGTTCAATATGAAGGATGGGCTTTTGCTCGTCATCAATGAAGGCCAAATCCCATATACGGCCTTCAAGGTTATCAACAAGCTCTACATCTAATATATCGGTTACCATTGAGCTTTCTACAATTGATCCAGCAGTGAACTCGACTTCCTCTGCAAGCCCTAAAATTTTTTTATCGTTTGGGTTGATAACCTTAATATTGCATTTAAATCTATTTGTATGTTTGATACTTTCTAACGGCGCACCGTCGTCTGATGAGTATCCTGGGGAAGCGACAGTGCCCCAATTGAATCTGAGGAGGGAATTTTTTGCTTTTGTTGCCCAAACCTCAATAATAATCTCAGCATCATCTGGGAAATCGTAGGTCGCCAATTTTGGATAGGCGTTGAGAGTGCGTGCCTCACTCGGTTGGCTTATGTTGAGGTGTTCGCGTTCGATGCGTTTACGATTTGTGTAGTTATGGCTATTGATTGACATAATTAACCTCCCTCTACTAATGGAGAAGTGTCGACTACGATATCCCTTATTCCATCAAACCCAACGATGCTGAATCGTGGTTCTTCTCCAGTAATTTCGAATTCCACCCTATTACCATTCCGGCCTATTAACTCAATATCCTCGATCTCAGATATTGGAAGCAAATGCTGATCGCTAAAATCGAAATCCCTTTCATTCCACCTGTCTATGGATCTAGAGCTAGCAGTATTGGCTAATTTGTAACCGACTCGAGTAACAAACCTCTTACCTTCTGGTGGAATTTTGTAGGTGTTTCCTAGATGAACCGTGAAACCATTTTCCATAGGTGAGGAAACAAAATAAGATGTAGCTTTTTGAGGACCTTTCCCTTTCGGCGTATTTACTGTTGTTCCAGGAGGAGTATCAGGGTCTGTATTTTTAATAAGGGTAGGTATTGAGAAAGCATCCTGAAAATGCGAAGATTTAAGCTTCTCAGCATGAATTTGATTAAGTTTACTGAGTAGCGCCTCACATATATCGAATACTGAATAGAAAATTACTTGAGCCGATTCGGCATACTTTGTGATGCTGAATCTAGTGTTTGCTGTTCTCCTAGGCGGCAAGAAGCTTTCGTGCGATGCACCTTCAGTCTTGCGAAAGAGCTCTGAAAGCGCAGGGTTAGTTAGATGGACGTAGACAATACCACTACTACTAACTTTCAGTTGGTTGGGTTTTATTAATAGATCATTTCTTACAAATATGCGCCGGTCCTCGTCCTTTTCCGGATAAAGTCCCTCATTGTCTTTTTGGTAGGCAACCTTGAAGGAAACACGGGTGGGTGGCCCAGGTTTACCATTTTCATCTAGAATTTTCATCCAATACTTTGGCTCGAACACAAGAATGTCGCCTTGGTCGTAAGACTCTTGGAAATCTATGATTTCAGCCTCACTTAATCCCAGGTTGACCGGTTTTGATTTAAAATTCTTTATAACCGAGCTGTATTCTCGGCCTACATCAATTGCGATTGCACCTTCGCCAATAACTTTTTTGCAAATTTCTCCATAAGCACGATGTAAAGGATCGTCCACTTTTTCAAAGAAGTTTTGCGCATTGATTTCCTCATCATCCCTTGTCGAAGTAAGATCTATCAGCTTAAAAACAAGGGATCCGGAAATGATTGCATGAAACCATTCTGAAAAAATACATTTACGTATGTTTTCCATGGCGATTTCTTCTCGGAGATATGGCACCACAAGAGAAAGACCATGCTCATTTGCTTTTCTCTGTAACTTGAAAGTATTCCTGAAAGATTTAATAAAATCTGCATCATCTGGATCGTTATTGGTAAGGCAAGTTACGAGGCTGTGGAACTTAGCATTCCCAGCTTTGTAAACAGTATCGTCAACAACATGAGGTGGTAAATTGGCTGTCCCCCACAATAGCTCATCATGATCATCTTTGGGAGCTGAAGCCGCAAAGTATAAACTTGCTTCCGATAGCATATAAAAAGAAGACTTACCTACTCCATTGGAACCTCGTTGTGGGGAGGCTTTAGATTTAGAGCTTTGCCCACTAGCACGCCAAAATGCATTGAATGGGTTTGTTTTGTCGATCCTATCTTGACCCTTAAGAGTACGATCACCCACTAATCCGATTGTCCCCGTATCTTCAATAGTTAAGAACCTTGAAGAGGTATTAGCCGTAATCTTTTCACTTATATTTTTATAATCCCCCAGAGCATTTAAATGCTCAGTCAGGCCATTAAAAAGCTGGATATCATTCCCGACAGGGTTGAAATCACCTATTGTAATAGTCACTAAGACTGGTTGATCAAGGTCAGGGTCCTGTGCATCATCTGCATTCTGTCCAAATTCACGAACGACCGTGCGTTCATAGTCGTATTTTTCTGATGACCTGCTAGTGAATGCTTGTTCTTCCAGATGAGCGGTATCCTCTAAAATTGATCCATTTTCAAGCTTATCAAAGGCCCATATATAAGTATTCATTACGCTGCCTCCTTAACGCTTTGTGCTATGCCAGTGAAATCGTGCCCCAGATGGTATGCATGGCATGTAGGGCATCTGTAAATCGAAATCCGTATCCCATTTATAGGCTTAGACCCTGTTCGGGAGAGTGTGTTTTTAGCAGTCTTACGCGAAAAATACCGGCGCTTTCCTACGCAATGGTTTTTTAGAATCATAAAACCTCCTTGGCTTATCGGGTTTTCCTTGTTCGTAGTCTCAATTTTTTCTTCACAGGGGCTTTATATTCCTTGATTTGGAATTGCTGTTTCCATTCAACTAGGCTGTAACACCCATAAGATGGACGGAAAAACCTACCCTCAGGATCACGGCTCATGACGCCAATGAGGTTTGCTTTGCTCCCCGCAGCTGGGATTCGAAGATTTTCCTGAGTCACCCAATCGTGTAATGTCCCAATTGCGACACCATTGCGTGGGTTAATTTCATTGTTTGCATGCTTGCGCTTAAACAGGTCAACGAGTTTTTCAGTGAACTCCCCGGGATGACGAAGGGATTGAACCTCCATTGGCCGGGAATCAGGTTTGTAGTAGCCCACGATATCTTGGAGCACTTTCTCTTCTTCACGGTATTTTCTTAAATCGCCTTCTAGTTCATTAATGCTCTTCTCCAACTCAGATATCTCTGAACGCACATCGCAAAGCCTGGATTCTAGATTTTCAATATTTACAGTTATCATAGACAGTGACAAATTCCTCATGTGTAATTTATATGATCAGGATATACTAAGATTGATGTATTGTAAACACTTTATAATTACGTATAACATAAATTTTTTAACGTATTCTTATGCGTAACCTTGAATTATATGGCTGGGTGACCACTTGCTTATTTGCAAGAAACGTGCACAATTGCTTTTAGAGTCAAGATCTAAATTTTGCGAGGGAATGGGAGTAAAGAAATGATTATTGATATGCATGGACATCTGAACGCACCCTCTGAGCTTTATGCTTATAAGGCTGGCTTACTCTC
>PBOV01000130.1 GCA_002724505.1 Rhodospirillaceae bacterium
AAAAATTATTGCCTCAAGCGGCTTTGGGCCAGCTAAATGTCATTTACTAGCAGAAGCTAGGGCACCTGTAGATGTTATTGGAACTGGCAGTTATCTGCCTACAACCTGGAGTGAAACATACGCCACAGCTGACATCATTGAATATGATGGAACTGCCCGGGTTAAACTGGGCCGAGAGTTCCTTCTTCGTCGTTAGCTGCTTTCTTATTAGTAGATTCTTTAAACAAAACATAATAAGAACTAGCAAAAATCATTCCTGCGCCCAACCATGTCCAGGGGGATGGTAATTCACTAAATAAGATAAATGCGATTAAAACGCTGGCGGGCAAACGCACAAAATTGAATGGTTGGACCACCCTTGCATCTGCTGCGCGCACGGAATACGCATGAAAAAGCCCTGCTAAAAGTTGTAACGTTCCCAGAGCAAAGATCAACGGAAGGTCGGACCAGACAGGCGTTTTCCAAACAATTAACGCCGGACCCAGCGCCAAAGGAAAAGCAATAAGTTGGCCATAAAAAGTGATTTGAGCTGGTGAATCCGTCTTTGATAATGACTTTATACAAATGTTCGTTCCAGCATACGTTACGGCTGTCACTAATACGGCAATAGCCGCGATTGTAATTGCGATTATTCCGGGCCGTAATATGATCAACGCACCAATAAATGCGACGCCGCACGCTACCCAAGCCTCGATACCAGCTTTTTCCTTCAGCAGGAGAACAGCCAAGACAATGGTGATAATGGGCACCAAGAATAAAAGGGCATACACCTCACCAATCGGCATATTGGCTAATCCATAAAATACACAAACCATCCCTGTGTAGCTTAAAGATGTTCGCAGCAGGTAAAGCGGCAAACGTTTCGTTGAAAGCTTTCCGAGACGTGAGGTTCGATACATCCATGGGGCCAAAAGTAAAAGCCCCACGGCGCTCCGAAAAAAAACTAGTTGAAACGTATTATAGGCGCCGGAAAGTTCCCGAATACAGGCAGCAGAAATAGCGATCATAACGGAAGCAGCACACATCCATAGCGCGCCACGAACAGCTGGCCGTTTAAATATTTCCCAATCCACTAACGACGCCCCTGCCACCAATAAGCAATCGAGAGCAACAAAAGACCGAATGCCATAAAAAACCATGTCAGGGCATAACTTAGATGATTATTATTCGGCAACGGGTTTACAACACCCCCTATTGGAAATCGACTAGGCTTCAAGGGTGCAACTGCAGTCAGCCAAAATGCCGCAACCCTTTTTAGGCTCAGTTTCTTTGCCATTGTGGTAGGTTCAATTCGAAACCACTGGTTCTCCTCCGGAACGTTTTCTGGCTCAAAATATCCCAGCCTACGAGGCCATCTAGTAATACCCACCAATCGAGTATCTCCGAATTCCGGTATAATACTTTTCAGTGCCACCCCCTTGCTCAAGCCCGGAACCCAACCGCGATTAACTAACACTATAGAACCTGATGAAAGTTCCAAAGGTGTTACCACATGCCAGCCGGGAGCCCCTCGATACGATCTTGGGCCGATCAAAATCGTCTTTTTATTAAGAAATCTGCCTCTTATTTCTACGCGGCGAAATTGTAAAGGTTTGCTAGTTAAAGGCGACGAAATAACAAGCGGCGGCAGGGCCATTTTTGTTTGTCTTTCTTTAATCAGACCTTCCTTCCAGGCGAGGCGATGTAGTTGCCATGTCCCTAATCCTACAAGAACAAAAAAAACGCCAATCGCAATGATTGCCAATCCTTTGTAAGGCCTCTTCCCCTTTTCTCTAAGTTCCGCGTCACTCATTATATTTATGACGCAAGTTTTTAAAATGGATTGCTATCAAGGTTGCCTTCACCGGTCTTAGAAAGGCAACACCTAAGACCATAATTACTGGAGGCCAAATCATTAAATGTAGCCAAATGGGCGGCGCAAAAGCTACTTCAAACCAAAAAACCAATGGCACTATCAACGCGCCAAGAATGAAAATTACAAACACGGAAGCCCCATCACCAGTATCATGCGGAGACAAGTCGAGGCCACAACAAGCACAACAATTAGTAACTGTTAGGAGACCGTTATAAATTTCTCCCTGTCCGCAACGGGGACATCGGCACCTTATACCCGTCCTTGTCGGCCGAATCCGAGGAAAATGGCTTGGGGCTTTCCTAACCATTCAATTCCCTCCCCAAAATTAATCACGCCAGTAATCAAGGTATGTCGCGTGAACATTTCCGTTGGGTAAATACAGATTAATGCGTGACCGCGTTTCCGGCACCCCACCAGTAGATACAGCAGAAAAGAAAGAGCCAGACGACGTCAACGAAATGCCAATACCATGCAGCGGCTTCAAAGCCAAAATGGTGATCTGTCTTAAAGTGATCTTTGTAAGTTCGATAAAAACAAACGATTAGAAAGGTCGTGCCAACTATGACGTGAAAACCGTGAAAACCAGTCGCCATGAAGAATACCGTCGGATAAATTCCGCCCTTACCCGAAGCCCCCTCTTCGAATGCAAAACTAAAGGCAGCATGGGCATATTCGTAGCCCTGTACACCAGAGAAAACGAGTCCAAGGAAAATTGTAAGGCCTAAACCCTGCAAAACATGGTCTTTATTACCCTCCAGTAATGCATGGTGCGCCCAGGTCAAAGTTACTCCGGAAGTGAGAAGGATAAGAGTATTCAAAAATGGGAGACCCCACGGATCAAAGGGAATTATCCCGGGAGGGGGCCAAGTACCGTTAATAGTCTCTGGCGGAAACAGACTCGCATTAAAAAATGCCCAGAACCACGCAACGAAAAACATTACTTCTGAAGCGATAAACAATGCCATCCCGTAGCGCATACCTATTTGAACCGGAATTGAATGATGCCCTTGAAATGTTGCCTCTATTGCCACATCCCGGAACCAAAAAAACATCGTAGTCGCGACACCGAGGAAACCGAGTGCTAACATCCAAGAACCACCGTCATGCATATAAATAACGGTTCCAAGCGTCAGCAGGCCACCACTAAGGGCGCCAACTACTGGCCATGGGCTTGGATCGACAAGATGCCAAGGATGTTTGTTTTCTTCGCCATGCACTTCGGCGGTATCAGCGGGTGCAACCATTGTTTTTTTCCCGTGGTTTGTTTTATCTCAATTAATTCATCGCTTTAAGAGAAGACCCTTTCAGCGATATCTTTTTTGTCCAAGCAGGTTTTTTAGACAACTTATTTTCAGAGCCTGCAGCTTTAAAAAACGTGTATGAAAGTGTAATCGTATCGACATCGTCAAGTCTTCTGTCATCCGAAAATGCCGGGTCGATATGGAACTGAACTGGGAAGTCAACTGTTTCGCCCGCTTTCAACGTTTGTTCAGTAAAACAGAAACATTCAACCTTGTTGAAATACTTACCGGCCTTATTGGGAACAACGTTAAAGGTCGCAGTGCCCGTTACATCAAAATTCGTAAGAGATTTAGCCTGATAAAAGGCCAAAACAGGTTCACCAATCTTCACAGAAACAGCGTTCTGAACCGCTTGAAATTCCCAAGGTAATTCTAAATTTGTGTCGGCGTTAAACCGTACGGTTATTTTACGATCCAAAACTCTCTTTGAGCTGCCCTTTGCAATCTGCGTTGTTCCCCCATACCCGGTCACCTTGCAAAACAACTCATACAGTGGCACTGCATAGGCGGTCAGTGTTGTCATAGCGCCAAGTATGCAGATCACTCCAAAAATTGTATATGTCTTGCCATACCGGCTCATACACTAATCCCCATACGAACAACTGAAATTATATAAAATAGGCCTACCATCCCGATCAAAACAGCCAGAATAGCCCTGTTACGGCGTTTCTGACGGATGTTCTGTGGCTTCTGCTTCTCCATGGTCATCCCACCGGCTACCCAGTCAATCCGACCGCTTTGTCTGCGATCAACGCAGCAAACAACAGAAACAAATAAAGAATGGAGAAGGCAAAGGTTCGTCGCGCATAACTATCTCCCTCTTCCCGATAGACCGCCAGCGCGAACCCACCAAAAACCAGCCCGAGAAAGCCCGCAAAACTTCCAAAAAACCAACTAGACATGCCAATAAAAGTCGGCGCCATACCTAGCGGGGCCAAGAGGAAAGAGTATAAAATTATCTGACGCTTAGTTTCCCGCTCACCGGCAACAACCGGCAACATGGGTACGCCTGCTTTTTCATAATCGCCACGACGATATAACGCTAGGGACCAAAAATGGGGTGGTGTCCACATAAAAATGATAGCAAACAAGACAATCGAGCTTAACGAGATATCCCCAGTCACGGCAGCCCACCCGACCATTGGCGGGAAGGCTCCTGCAGCGCCGCCAATCACAATATTCTGTGGAGTACGACGTTTTAGCCACATAGTATAAATAAAAACATAAAAAACTATCGTAAAGGCCAACAAAGCTGAAGCTGTCCAGTCAACGGCTATACCCATCACCATTACAGACCATGCCGCTAGTGCAACACCGAATGCCAAAGCAGCACCCGGTTCGATACGGCCCTGCGGAACCGGACGTTCCGCCGTGCGAGTCATAACCGCATCAATATCGCGGTCGTACCACATATTAATTGCCCCGGACGCTCCCGCTCCAACCGCGATACACAAAACCGCAACGGCCCCGATAACAGGATGGATAGAGCCAGGGGCAAGGAAAAGGCCAGCAAAACCAGTAAAAACTACAAGTGACATTACACGAGGCTTAAGGAGAGTGATATAATCGACGACGTCTCCGCCGGCCTCTACCCCTGCCGTCATTGTCAAATTACTAGACTTTTCAGTCACCACTAGACTTTCTTACCAATCAATTAAAATTATTCAACTTTGGGTAGCTCTTCATACGAGTGGAATGGCGGTGGAGAAGAAAGCGTCCACTCCAGTGTCGTTGCGCCCTCGCCCCAAGGGTTTTCATCTACCTTCTCACCAGATGAAAAAGTCTTGTAGAGCATCAGAAGAAAAATCAGAACCCCAAAGGCTGAGATATAGGATCCGTAGGACGAAACCGCATTCCAGCCTGCATAAGCATCGGGAAAGTCAGGAATTCGGCGCGGCATACCCGCAAGACCGAGGAAGTGCTGAGGAAAGAAAACGATATTCACACCAATAAACGTAACCCAAAAATGCAGCTTACCAAGTGTTTCTGAATATTGTCGGCCACACATTTTTGGCAACCAATAATAGAAACCGGAGAAGATTGCGAATACTGCGCCCAGAGACAGAACATAATGAAAATGCGCAACAACGTAGTAGGTGTCATGCAGAGCCGTATCGACGCCCGCATTCGCAAGAACTACGCCAGTGACACCACCAAGAGTAAATAAGAATATAAATCCGACTGCCCAGAGCATCGGCGTCTTGAATTCAATGGAACCGCCCCACATTGTAGCAATCCAACTAAATATCTTAATGCCGGTCGGTACAGCGATCACCATCGTCGCAGCCGTGAAATATGCCTTCGTGTCAACATCGAGCCCAACAGTATACATATGGTGGGCCCACACGATGAAGCCAACTACACCGATCGAAACCATTGCATACGCCATCCCCAGATAGCCGAAGACCGGCTTCCGCGAAAACGTTGAGACAACCTGGCTGACTATGCCAAAACCCGGCAAAATCAAGATATAAACTTCTGGATGACCGAAGAACCAGAACAGGTGCTGGAATAAGATTGGGTCACCGCCGCCAGCCGGATTAAAAAATGTCGTGCCAAAATTGCGATCTGTCAGCAACATCGTAATTGCACCGGCCAATACAGGAAGAGACAACAGCAGCAAAAACGCGGTAACCAAAATAGACCAAACGAATAAAGGCATCTTATGCAGCGTCATACCGGGTGTGCGCATATTTAGAATAGTAGTAATAAAATTAGCTGCACCAAGGATTGAACTAGCTCCCGCTAAATGGAGAGAAAATATTGCAAGATCAACAGCTGGACCAGGCGTCACGGCGCTAAGTGGCGCGTAGAGTGTCCACCCGCCCCCTACGCCGTCACTACCTGCCGGACCTTCCACAAAAGGTGAGGCAAGCAATAACAAAAATGACGGGATTAAGAGCCAAAAGCTGATATTATTCATGCGTGGAAACGCCATATCGGGTGCGCCAATCATTAACGGCACAATCCAATTGCCGAACCCACCGATCATCGCGGGCATAACCATAAAAAAGATCATTATCAACCCATGCGCTGTCACCAGCACATTGTACATGTGATGATCGCCACCTAGGATTTGATTACCGGGTTCCTGGAGTTCCATTCGGAATAAAACTGACATCCCGGCGCCGATAATTCCCGCCACAATGGCGAAAATAAGATACATCGTCCCGATATCTTTATGATTTGTAGAATAAACAAACCGGCGCCAACCTGTCGGCGTATGATGATCGTGGCCGTGGGTGATTGCTGCGTCACTCATTTCCTACCTGCCTTCTTGCTCAACGAGCTGAGTTATTAAGTTTTGCGACGTTACGTCGCTGTGGCGGAAATGGTTTAAGACCTGCCGCCTTACGTTTTTCGGATACCCAATCCGCAAATGCCGCCTTGGAAACGACCTTAACTTTTATAGGCATAAATCCGTGTAATTGACCGCAAAGTTCGGAGCACTGCCCGTAATATGTCCCCACCTTATTAACATTAAACCAAGTTTGGTTTAAACGCCCAGGGACAGCATCGATCTTGACCCCAAATGCCGGAACAGCCCATGCATGCAATACATCGTTTGAGGTCACCTGGACGCGAACAGTAGTATCTACTGGCACCACAACTTCGGCATCAGCTTCTAGTAACCGCTTAGGATTTTTGACGTTGTTTTCTTTGGCCCATTTCGTAAGATCCGAATCCTGGACCATGCTCGCCACAAAGGAGAATTTGCCATGATCGGGATATTCATAACCCCAGTTCCACTGATTTCCGATCGCCTTAATAGTCATATCTGCTTTCGGGATCACATCTGATTTGTAAAGCAACTTAAAAGATGGCACTGCGATGACTACAAGGATGATGACAGGAACAATTGTCCAGGCCATTTCCAAAGTCGCGTGATGTGTCGTCGTGGACGGCACTGGATTTCTTTTTGCGCTAAACTTCCACATTGTATAGATCAGCAGCACTAGAACAAAAACTGTGATCAACGTGATGACAATCAAAAGTAAGTCATGAAATTCATTGACATCTTCCATAACTGTCGTGACCGCTGGTTGAAAACCTTTCTGCCAGGGCACTGCCGACGACGCAAGAATACTAGTTGGAAACATCCCGAGGGATAGACCGGCTAATCCTGATAAACTCGTCGAAAGAATATTATTAAACCGCATTGCTCTCTTCCGTTCATTATCTCATACAACCAAACACAACGAAGCAGTCCCTGCCAGAAAATGAAAAGCCACCGAGGGTACTACGATCTCCCGGGACAAGTACCAAGAAGAATCTCCAGGCATAATAACCTAAGGTTTGGGACGTCTGATAGCGTAAGCCGCCGACGCGACCCTATGTCGCAACCGAACTCGCACAGTTTGTGAATGTTATGATAATGATATGTTAATAACATACCTAACCAATTGACAGGAAATTTCGTGAAAAACCTCCAAATTCGAGGTTTAATAGATTAAGCGCCAATTTTTTTAAATTCTCCACCGAAAGGTTTTAACAGTGACCGTTTTAGCCAGAACAGACCAAATCTTTTTTGAAAAGGCCGGAATGGACCGAGATCGGATCAACGGTATCGTTGGAAATGCGTTAGCCGGTGCCGATGACGGAGAACTATTTCTGGAATATCGTCAATCAGAAAGCCTAGCATATGACGACGGCCGTCTGCGGAGCGCCTCGTTTGACACTACCCAAGGTTTCGGTTTGAGGGCGATAGCGGATGAAGCTATCGGCTATTCTCATGCCTCGGAGCTCTCAGAGGCGGCGATCAATAGAGCGGCAGAAACTGTCATAGGCGTGCAAGCGGGCCATAGCGGCACCGTTGCAGAAGCGCCTATGGGAACTAATCAATCTCTTTACACAGATACCAATCCACTTGGAGAGGTCAGTTTTGAAGACAAGGTATCGCTTTTGGCTCAGATTGACGCCTATGCTCGCGAAAAGGACCCGCGTGTAGCTCAGGTATCGACATCAATTTCTGGGGAGTGGCAGGCAGTCCAAATCATACGCGCTGACGGGGAACGGCTTGCTGATATTCGTCCGCTTGTAAGGCTCAACGTATCAATTGTCGCTGCGGAGGGTAGCCGCATGGAAACGGGAAGTCATGGAACAGGCGGGCGCACCGGTTACGCCAACTACATCGCCCCAGACCAGTGGCAAAAACAGGTTGATGAAGCTTTGCGTCAGGCATTAATTAATCTCGACTCGGTTGATACACCCGCAGGCGAAATGCAGGTAGTTCTTGGTCCCGGGTGGCCGGGTATCCTCTTACATGAGGCAATCGGTCATGGCCTGGAAGGTGATTTTAATCGCAAAAAGACTTCAGCTTTTTCTGGCCTCTTGGGAGAACGTGTTGCGTCAAAAGGTGTTACCGTCATAGACGACGGTACTATCAATGATCGCCGCGGGTCTCTCTCAATAGACGACGAAGGGACACCAACATCGAAGACAACGCTCATCGAAGACGGCATTCTCGTCGGGTATATGCAGGATCGACAAAATGCTCGGCTTATGGGCATGTCGCCCACCGGCAATGGCCGTCGCGAGAGTTTTGCTCACGCCCCAATGCCCCGGATGACAAATACGTATATGACGAAAGGGAATAACTCGCCTGAAGAAATCTTAGCCTCAGTTAAGAACGGTCTATACGCAGTCAATTTTGGCGGAGGACAAGTTGACATAACGTCTGGAAAATTCGTTTTTACCGCATCAGAGGCCTATCTTATTGAGAATGGCAAAATTGGAGCCCCCGTCAAAGGCGCAACTTTAATTGGCAACGGACCAGATGCTCTT
>PBOV01000131.1 GCA_002724505.1 Rhodospirillaceae bacterium
AACCAATTCGATTTCCGGCAGGTATGGGCATCATCGCCGCTGCTTTTGCGGCGGTAAATAAGTGTGTAAATTCGTCAATCCGAACAACCCCCGCCTGCTTTAAGGCACCGTCAAGGATATTGTCATCAGACCCTAATGAGGCGGTATGCGACATCGCCGCTTTAGCGCCATCTTCGGTTGCACCACCTTTCAACATGATGACGGGTTTCTTGCGTGTTACGCGGCGAGCGATTTTTAGGAATTCCTGCGGCCGATGAAGGCTTTCAAGATATATAAATATTGTCTCAGTTTTGGGATCGTCAGCAAGGTAGGACAAAACGTCAACCTCATCAATATCGACGGCGTTTCCAAGTCCTATACATCTAGCAACGCCGTAATATTCACCTGACATTATTGAGCGCATCATGGCCCCCGTAAAATTGCCAGTTTGGGCAATATAGGAAATTCCTCCCTTGGGGATTTTACCCAACGGGAAAAAACTTGACGTGAAATTGGAAGGTGTCGAAATGTGCCCCGCGGTATTGGGGCCAAGGACCCTCACCTGGGTTTTTTTAATTACCGCCCTTAACTTAGCTTGGAGACCCTCACCAGCTTGATCTACCTCGGCAAAGCCACCCGCGGCTAAAACCACACACTGAATGCCACGCGCTGCGCAATCTTCTATAGCCTGGGGTGTCTGCGCGGCTGGCAACATGACGATACCCATATCGATGCCATAAGGAAGATCAGCGATGGTTTTTGAAACTCCCAGGCCAATGATCTTTCCTCCCCGTGGATTTACTGGGTGAATTTTACCCTTAAAACCATTGGCTTTAAGGTTCTCGATCACGGTCCGACCCGGTTTACCGGGTGTTGCGGAAGCTCCGATCAC
This sequence comes from Rhodospirillaceae bacterium, assembly GCA_002724505.1. GTDB lineage: Bacteria > Pseudomonadota > Alphaproteobacteria > MPNO01 > UBA2964 > UBA2964. The sequence goes on from PBOV01000131.1 coordinate 872, forward strand.
GGCGACGCTACCAGGTGAAAAAAATGACTCTATTTTTGACACTGCTATTCCATTTCTATTTTGTATATCGCAATCTAGCGGATTGCTCTTTATCGCGTTAGGTTCCGTTGCAAGCAAGACAAGTTTTAGGAAGGATCCCATGACCTATGAAGTAAAATCAGTCAATATTCTTGGCAGTGATATGGATTGCCTTGTGTTTACACCCGAAAGCGCGGGTCCCTTTCCCGGCGTTGTGGTAGCGCAACATATTCCTAACGCTCATGATGGGTTGGAGGCCGACCCATTCACTATTGATATTGGCAACAAATTTGTCGCCAAAGGATATGCCTGCGTCATTCCTTTCATTTTTCATTGGTGGCCTGCAGGGACTGACCTTGCGACCAAACGAGCAGAGTGGGACGACGCCAAAACGGTAGCCGATCTGGATGCCGCATACGGCTTACTAGAGGAAATCGACGGCATTGATACCGATCGCATTGCAATTATGGGGCACTGTTGGGGTGGTCGTATGGCATGGCTCGGCGCTTGCCACAATTCACAATACAAGGTTCTTGGGACACTATACGGGGGTCGTATCAAAATTGGCATGGGGAAGGGTAATCCTCCGCCCATCGATCTAGTTAACCAAATGAATTGTGCTGTCATAGGGATTTTTGGGAAGGATGATGGCAATCCATCACCGGAAGATGTCGCTGATCTAGAGGCTGCACTTGCAGCGACAGGAACCGATTATGAATTTCATAGTTATGAAGGCGCGGGGCACGGTTTCCAAGACTTTATCTCAGAAGATCGCTACCGCCCAGAAGCAACAAAAGATTCGTGGGCTAAAATATTTAATTTTTTTGACGCGCGCCTGCAGTCCCGTTCACCTTGACGTCTACCGGGCAGCGGGCATAATAAAAGTACTTGTTCCCAGGGGTGCCTCGCTAGGAGGCTGAGATCTCGCCGTAAGGGTTAAATTTGGCCCGAAGACGCGGAGACCCTTCGAACCTGATCCGGGTTATGCCGGCGTAGGGAAAGGGAAATGTCAGAAGGCACCACCCCTCTCTACTAGCCGCCAATACGGGTATTGCGTGACTATTGTGGAGAGTTTATAGGTGACTGAGGCGGAAATCATAAAAACCCTACTCGATTTTATTGCGTCAGACTGCGCCGGTGACGAGGAATTTAATGCCCTCGCTCTAAAAATATTTGATTATCAGTTCCAAAATAATCTCCCGTATCAGCTATTTTGCCGACAACGTGAGCAAACGCCACGCACCACCAAAAATTGGAGAGATATTCCAGCGGTCCCTATAAACGGTTACAAGGACCTATGCCTCAGCTGTTGTGATCCAAAATCTGTGGAGCGCACCTTTATGACCAGCGGCACAACCAAAGATGGTCTGCGTGGTCAATGTCGGCATCCTACATTGTCCGTTTACGATGCATCCATGGTTGCCGCATTCCGGCAATATTTTATGGAGGAACACGAAAGGTTACGCATGGGTATTCTGTTTCCAACGGAGCAGGCAATGCCAAATTCGTCTCTGGCGCATTACCTGGCGCTTGCCCTCAAAGAATTTGGCTCTGAGGGTAGCCGTTACCTGTTATCAAATGACGGAATAGATTGGAAAGAACTATTCACTGAGCTGGAACAGGTGGAGCAATCCGGTGAACCATACGCTCTATTAGGCGCCAGCTTTAGCTTTGTCCACGTCATGGACGAAATGGCGCGAGTGGGAAAGTCGGTTTCCCTACCGGAAGGAAGTCGGATTTTAGATACCGGTGGATTTAAGGGCCAATCTCGTGAACTTGAGCTTGACAATTTTTACGAAAGCCTCTCATCCCGCTTCGGAGTTTTACGTGAGGACTGCATCAATATGTATGGTATGACGGAGCTTAGCACCCAATTTTATGATTCCGGGAATGCTAGCTGCCCGTCAGCAAAGTCAGGCCCAAATTGGGTCCGCAGCCGAATTGTTAATCCGTTGACGGGCGCAGAAATTCAAAAAGGTGAAAGAGGTGTTCTAGCGCACCATGATCTTGCTCATTTTAACTGCGTCTCATCAATTCTTACCGAAGACGCCGGGGTGGAAGTTGATGATGGATTCATATTATTGGGACGCGCCGAGGGGGTTGAGGCAAAGGGCTGCTCTATGGCAGTTGACGAATTCCTAAAAGTAGCAAAAGGGGAAGCTTGTGATACTAACTGCGGGATATCTTCCGGGTCTAAGTCCTGACGAAGTTGAATGGCAAACATTGACATTTAATCGCGGCGGAGAACAAACGGAGGTCTCCGTGCCGCTGCTTACCGACGATCAAATCAAAGAGCTTTCCAGCGACATTAAAAAAGCTAGTCGACACTATCTCAAGGGATTACCAGTTTCTGAAATTTTGAGGACGATCGATAGTGCAATTTGTCAATTTCTGGATCGGAGCAACCCCTATCGTCAACAGGCGGAGAAATACCTACCCAGGATCACAGGGTATGACTCAGAAATGGTGCGGTTAGGACTAACTAGCTACCTAAAAACCTTTCGGCAGTCGGAACTCCGCCGTTTTCTCTCAGAAGATTTCTTTAACCCAAAAATACTCGATGAATTCCAGCCATTACCAAAGGGCGGCTATGGACGCGCCTACGGCCCAGATCTCCTCGCACATATATGGGCGGGAAATGTTCCAGGATTGCCGCTATGGAGCCTAATTTCCGGCCTACTCGTTAAGGCAGGTAATATTGGTAAAGTTTCAAGTTTCGAGCCACTTATGGCAAGCTGGTTTGCTCGCCTTATCGCAGAAATCGATCCGAGACTGGGCGAATGCATTGCTGTGACTTGGTGGAAGGGAGGCGATACCGAATGCCAGCAAGCGCTGCTCAATCAGGCAGATTTAGTCGTTGCGTACGGTAATAACGACACACTGCAACAAATACGTGATTACACACCGATCACCACTCGCTGCCTAACATACACCCATAAAGTCAGCTTTGGCATGGTATCAAAATCCGCTCTCGATCCCATTAAAGCCTGGAACGTGGCACATCAAGCGGCCTATGACATAGTACGTTATGACCAACAAGGCTGCTATTCACCACATGTTTTCTTCATAGAAGAAAACGGCGCGGTCTCGCCGAAACAGTTCGCTCAATATGTCGCCAGCGAACTCGATAATTTCCAAAAAAAGTTTCCACGCCGAACATTGACAATTGAAGAAGCTCAAGACGTCGCCCTTTGGAAGCAAACGGAAGAGGTAAAGACTTTTTCTGATGATTGTAGTGCTGTTATGGGCGATACAGATGGGACCTGGTGCGTTTCATTCTCGGAAACGCCTGAAAACTTATCCCCGTCGGGGCTAAATCGAACGGCTAAGGTAATTTCCGTGCAGCAGCTCGACGATGTTCCTGCTCTAATCTCACCATACAAAGCTTTTCTGCAAACGGTTGGAATTGCCGCATCACCAGAAGAACTACACAGGCTTGCATGCTTATTAGGGGTTGTGGGTGTCACACGAATTAGCGCTTTGGAGCATATGACTGTTCCAGAGGCAGGTTGGCATCATGATGGGCGTTTTAATCTCCTGGATCTCATCACAATGACGGAAGTTGAGCGATCAGCAGAAATTTCTGCAGAGGCTTTCTCAAACTATGTCGACTGAAAAATATTAAATAAAAAATGATACTAGTTACCAAATTTTTACCTATAAAACGCCGCCAATTTAAGAAAGCATCGGCTTTTTTTGTCTCTTTGTCTTTATTCTCTGCGAAAAAACCATACCCACTTCGATAATGAAAAATTAGGTAACCTAATGAACTTAAATGGAAAAATTATTTTAGTAACGGGGTCAAGCCGTGGCATAGGAGCTACAATTGCCAAGGCATTTGCCAGCAAGGGCGCAACTGTAATCGTGAATTATATCCAAAACGCCGGTTCTGCTGCAGAGGTCGTCACAGACTGCAAGAAATTAGGAGGCGACGCTTTAGCTATCAAAGCCGACGTAACCTCTGCAGAACAAATTCACGAGATGATTGATCAGGTGTTAGGAAATTTTGCTAAAATCGACGTTGTCGTTAACAACGCTTTTAAACCTTACAGTTTCGACCCAGAAAGTCGAAAACAATTCTGGGATCTAAATTGGAAGGACTATCAAGGCCAACTTGATGGAGCATTATACTCGACATACACATTGTGCCAGGCGGTGTTGCCTACGCTCAAGAAACGTACCCAGGGGAGTATCATCAATATTGCCAGTGACCTCGTCGCTCGACCCACCATCCCCTATCATGAATACACGACGGCAAAGTCTGCGCTAATCGGTTTCAGTCGGAATTTAGCGGTGGAGCTTGGCCCGCTAGGTATCCGCGTAAACTGCGTTGCCCCTGGCCTAGTTTATCCGACCGATGCAAGTCTTAAGACTAAGGAACATTTCAAAGAAGAACTCATTGCCCAGACCCCTTTACGGCGAATCGCCGCACCCGAAGATGTAGCTGGCCCCGTTCTGTTCTTAGCTTCTGACTGGAGCAAGTTTATGACCGGCCAGACCCTTTATGTTGATGGCGGCCTAGTAATGAGATGAATTTAGTATAGAAAATAGTTTGCGTGCCATAAGGTTTTAAAACAACAACGAAAACTCTATTCGGTGGCTAAACTTTAAGGTTTATAGCCAAGATTTGGTGATAGCCAGCGTTCCATAATTTCAAGTTTCATATTTTTTCTGACTGCGTAATCTTTGACTTGATCTCGGTTAATTTTCCCAACACCAAAATAATTTGACTTGGGGTTCCATAGATACCATCCGGAAACAGCAGCAGCAGGATGCATTGCGAAAGACTCTGTAAGCTTAATGCCCAGACTGGATACATCTAACAGCCTAAACAATGTTTCTTTTTCAGTATGATCAGGGCAAGCGGGATATCCCGGCGCTGGGCGTATACCTTGATACCGTTCCTCAATAAGTCCTTCATTTTCGATCGCTTCGTCTTCCGCATAGCCCCAATATTCTTTACGAACCCGCTC
>PBOV01000132.1 GCA_002724505.1 Rhodospirillaceae bacterium
GCGCGTGAAGGTGATTGAAGTAAGTTCAGCCAGCGGGACCATTGACGCGGCGGTAAAATAAAAAAAAGTCACAAAATAGGCTCCCGACCCACGAATTGCAAAAAGTCCGAGTCGTTTCGTCTTGATTCCGGACCACCCCTTTTTCATTAGCCATGGCATCATAAATGCTATACCAAATATGCTGCGGAACATAACTGATTCCAGTACATGCATATCCACGGATACCTTGCGCACAGCCCCCATCGAGACAGTAAAACATACGCCGGCCATAGTAATCCAAAAAGCTGCCCGGGCTGGCGCTGGAACGACGTCAAATTTTGCGGATAGATTTTTAAAAAGCGCCATCTATAAATTAGCTCTTTTGGTTCGTGCTCGAGCCGTTAGAAGCGGCAAGACCCTATAAGTACTATCCGATATGCTGGGTGATGTCTAAGTGAGGAGAGGTGAATTTAAATGCCTAGTACAGAGGGGATCAAGGTTCGCTTTTTTGGGGAAAAATGAAAGTTTGGCTTTGATCAATATTAAGTTGAACCCGGTCACCTATCTCTGAGTTGAACGATCCCTGGTGCCGCGCGAGAATGTGGTCAGTTGTTTCCTGTTCCTCACCAAGACCGAGACGGACATGGCTCGTCCCTCTAGCATAATTGACGGCGCAAACCCGAACCTTCTTGGATAGCGCCTTGTCAAAGGTTTCTGACCCTAAAGTTACCGCTTCGGGGCGGATGAGAACATCGACACTCATTCCCTCTGGTTGACCGTTATTGGCTATAAAGCCCGCGTCGGTTTCAATCCAGTCACCTTTAACGATACCCTTGAGGTGGTTTACCTCGCAGAAAAATTCTGCGGCAAATGGATCGACGGGATTATTATAAAGTTCCTCTGGTGTCCCGGACTGTATTACTCTCCCATTCCGCATCAAGACAATTCGGTCCGCCATCAACATGGCTTCCTCGGGGTCGTGGGTAACCATAATGGCGGTAACACCCTGATCTTTTAAAATTTTGCGAGTTTCTCTTCTCAGGTTTGCCCGAAGTGACGTGTCGAGACCGGAGAAAGGTTCATCAAGCAGCATGAGGCTCGGTCCAGGGGCGCATGCCCTTGCCAGTGCGACGCGCTGTTGTTCACCGCCTGAAAGTTCATGGGGGTATTTGTCTGCGTGATCTAGCAATTCAATTTGGCGCAACATCTCCCATGTTTGTTTGACGGCCTCTTTTTTGGCCCGCCCTGATAATCCATAGCCAATGTTTTCAGCTACGGTCAGATGTGGGAAAAGTGCGTAGTCCTGAAATAAAAAACCGAGGCCTCTCTTTTGAGGGGCTAAGGTATGTCGGGCGTTAGAAACAACCTGATCGCCAATTATAATTTGACCAGTTTCAGGTTTTTCGAAACCCGCAATTAGCCTCAGAGTAGTTGTCTTGCCGCAGCCACTTGGTCCCAGCAAGCAAACGAGCTCCCCCTCTGCGACTTCGAATGAGACATCACGGAGCACCTGATCTTTTTCATACCGAAGGCTGAGGTTCTGAAGCTTAAGCATCGAAATAATTCAAAACTCTAATTAAACCAAAACAATTTTTAGGGTTTTAACCGACCGTTCCCATAGGCCAAATTTAATTTGCTATTGCAAATCATTCTCATCTTATTCTGCCTAATCGGCATTGTAAATAAGGGGGGTGCCACGAGTTGATATCTAAATTTGGGGTTTGATTGGATAATATTTTTAAATCAAATGATAATAATAATATTCATTAATTTGCGAATCATTCTTAATTGCATTGACTTTGATAATCATTCTCAATAAGAGCCCCCTATTGGCCACATTAAGTGGTAATTATTGGAGCTCGGAGAGGAACTATGAATTTTAAAAATATAACAATAGGGCTGGCAGCAGTGGCCCTCTCGGTTATCGGTTGCACAATCTCTGAAAGGGGTAGTTCAGCCTCAGCTGATGACAACGTTTACGCGAATTTCCCGGTAACTCTTAAGGGTTACACTGGGTCAAAAACAACTTCGGAATCCTACACGGGTCAAATGGCTCGGCAAGTTTTACATGATACACTTAAAAAACTTGCTGGTAAGGGTAATGGAAAGCCAAGCTCTACTCTCAAAGCTAAATTGAATTCTTATTTTTTTGGCAAGGCTAAGGGTCGGCCAATTATTGCGCCCAAATCCAACGGTAAGTTTGTTATTAAGCAAACTAAAGTTGAACAAATAAGTAAAAAGAAAAACCTTTCCGGAAAGACATACAAGGGCACTATTTCTGGCATGCCAAACAATATGAGTGGTCCAGCATTAATAAAATTTTGGATCGACAGGGCGTCTTCTGCGAAAAAAGGTGTAGATCTTAATAATGGGTATAATTATCCGCAGCTTATCTCTAAATTCCTAATGGGTGCTGTTTTCTATAATCAGGCGGTAGATAATTATCTTGATGAAAAATTGAGTGCCAAGAAAAAGCCGAATAATAAGCCCTATAAAAAAGGTGCGCACTATACCGGTAAGGAACATTCTTGGGATGAGGCTTTTGGTTATTTTGGAATGCCCGCCCACGGCATGACTCTCACATCTAAGCAGCTATATGCTATTGCAAAGAGGAAACCCGAGGCGCTTGCATATGCCGATCATAATGGTGATGGTAAGGTCGATTTATATAAAGAAATGGTGTTTGCTCCAGCATATTATGCTGCTAGTTTTGATAAAAAAGGTAAGACCACTTACGCTAAAACTATCACTCAGGCATTTCTTGATGGTCGTCGCGTGATCACTTCTGCTAAGGGAGCAAAGCTTACTGATACTCAACGCGCTTCCTTGCGCAAGTACGCAGCAATCATTGAGAAAAATTGGGAACAAACTCTGGCTGAGGCAGTCTTCAAATATGCTGGGTCATGTTTTAAGGATCTTAAGGAACTTAAAAAGGACCAAAGCGCTAAATCCCTTGCAAAATATGTCAAACATTGGGGTGAATTGAAGGGTTTTAGTCTCTCTCTCCAAACTGGTCGCAAAAACCTTGGTGAAACTGCAACTCGTCTAAACCGGCTTATTGGGTTTGGTCCAGTATTGATGAATTCTAGTCAAGTGGTCGATATCAATAGCAAGGGACAATATGTCAAAGATCAGTCCTCTGGCCTTGATAATTACATGGTGCATATGTTGAAGGTTCAAAAGTTGATGGTTGACAAATTTGGTGTCAAAGCGCTGGACAACGACGCACTATCTGGTTTGGGTTCTATGATTAAAAAACTCGGTAAAGGCGCTGCTGCTGAGAACGATTAAGACAAAATAATATGGGTGGCCCTATTTCTTGGGTCACCTAATTTTATTTAAATTTAGTTTTCCTCAAATTAGACCCTAGGACTCTCTATTTATGTTACAACCTTTCGATTGGATTATTCAGGATTATCTGCCCCAATTGGCAGAGTCTTTTATTAATCCACAAAAAAGGGTGTCGATATTTTATTTACTCTTTGCAATGTTAATTGGTTTATTCTGGAGCGCTTGGGTTTCTAAAGAAACTTGGACTTCAGGTTTTAAAAGAGGCTTCTACCTTCTATTTTCACCTAAGATTTGGTGGTCTCGATCTTCTATTAGTGACTACAAACTTATGTTTCTTAATCGGGCTATAATGTTGTTAAGTGCTCCGATAATACTTTCTAAAGTTGCTGTAACAACCTTCCTATATTTTTTCTTTATTGACCTTTTGGGAACTTCAGAGGGAACTCTGAGCAGTTGGCCAGCTTGGATCGCCCCATTTTTATATACATTTTTTTTGTTTATTCTGGATGATTTTTCTAGGTTCTTGGTCCATTTTTGCCTTCACCGGTTTCCGATGCTTTGGGCCTTTCACAAAGTTCATCATTCAGCTGAAACATTAACACCATTAACCGTTTACCGCACTCATCCTGTTGAAGGAATAATTTTTGCGATGAGAGCGGTTTTTGTGCAGGCAGCCACAATTGCATTGTTCGTTTCGTTATTTGGTGGGGCAATTGAGTTGATAGAGGTTTTTGGTGTAAACATTCTCTTATTTATTTTTAATTTCACCGGGGCAAATTTGCGTCATTCACACATTCGAATTGCCTATCCCCGCGTGATAGAGCAACTCCTTATTTCACCCGCACAACACCAAATCCATCATTCATCAGACGTTAGACACTTTAATCGCAATTTTGGTGCAGCGCTTTCTATATGGGATAGAATAGCCAAGACACTTTGTACCTCCAAAAGTTCACAAGAAATAACTTTTGGGTTAAGCAGCCAGCAAAAAGATAACTGTCATAGTCTCGTTAATCTTTATTTTAAGCCTTTTAAGGAAGTTCGAGATTTATTGTCAAAATTTCGTTTATTGAGGCCATTCAAAACTAAAACCAGTATGGGGAAAATTTTGTTAAACTACCTCAACCTAAGATATTTGATTTTGATTACCACATTAGCCATTTTAATGGCCCTGCCATGGCGATCTGTAAATGCGAATGAAATAAACGTTTACTCTCATAGGCAGCCCTTTTTAATTAGCCCATTTTTGAGGGCGTTTGAGAAGAAAACAGGTATAAAAGTTAATGTGGTCTTTTCTTCTAAAGGCCTTGTCCAAAGGTTGCTGGCTGAGGGGCCGCGAAGCCCAGCCGATGTGGTTTTGACAGTAGATATAGGGCGGCTCTATGCATATGTTGATAAGAATTTGTTCGCCGTAATCTCCTCGACGAAACTATTGCGTAATATACCCTCCCATTTGCGAGATTCTGGTAATCGTTGGTTTGGCCTTTCAAAGCGTGCGCGCATCGTTGCCATTGCTAAAGGACGCGTAAAGCCATGGGAAATTAAGCGGATTGAAGACCTGGCGCATCCTAAGTGGAAGGGTCGGATCTGCAGCCGTCCGGGCAGTCACGTCTATAACCGCGCACTTTTAGCATCTTTAATCGCTGCACATGGAGAAAAAGCAGCTGAAGCTTGGGCAAGAGGCTTGGTTGCTAACCTTGCGAGAAGGCCTCAAGGGAATGATCGTGCTCAGGTTAAAGCCATTTATGAAGGCGTTTGCGATATAGCTATTATTAATAGTTATTATTACGGGAAACTAAAAACTTCAAAGATTGCTGCTCAGAGAGGTTGGGCTGATGCTATGCAGATTGTCTTTACAAATCAGAGTGATCGCGGCAATCACGTCAACATCTCGGGTGGGGGTGTGGCAAAATATTCCAAGAACAAAGGTTCGGCGGTCAAACTTTTGGAATTCCTTACTGAGCAAACAGCGCAGTCTCTTTATGGTAAAATCAACTATGAATTTCCCATAAATCCAAAAACAGTGCCGAGCCCTGAAGTTAAATCTTGGGGGTCATTTATGGAGGATAACTTACAAATTGAAAAAATCGCGGCATTGACACCCATCGCTCAGAGAATTATCGATCGGGTTGGATGGTAAATTCGAAACTCTTAAAAAGATATTTCCGATCGCACGACCAAGTCAGCGGTTGGTCACTAACCACGCTCTTCTTAGCGCTGATGCTGACTGGTCCTTTTGTAGCCATTCTTTTTACTGCAGCAGGAGATAGTGGTGGCCTTTGGCCGCACTTACTTACGACTGTTATACCGCGCTATGTCGCCAACACGTTATGGTTGATGCTAGGGGTTGGTGTTCTCAGCTTACTCTTTGGCATCGTAACTGCATGGATTCTAGCGCGGTTTGAGTTTCCCGGTGCGAAAATTCTCGAATGGGCCTTATTATTACCGGCTACCGTCCCCGCTTATATAATCGCATACACTTACACTGATTTACTTGAATATGCGGGCCCGGTTCAGGGCCTATTGCGAGATTTGTTCGGCTGGACCTCGGCACGTGAATACTGGTTTCCAGAAATTCGGTCGATGGGGGGCGCTATCTTGGTTATGGCTTCCGTTCTTTATCCGTACATCTATCTGATGGCACGAACCGCTTTTCGTCTCACACCGGTTTCCTATTTTGAAGTCGCGCGCCTCAATAACCGAAACTCAACCTTTACTGTGGACTTACCCCTCGCGCGACCTGCGATCATTGCTGGATTAGCCTTAGTTCTTATGGAGGTTATGTCGGACTTTGGTACGGTCGAATTTTTCGCAGTTGAAACGCTCACCCTGGGCATTTTCAATGTTTGGCTTGGAATGAATAACCTTACAGCCGCGGCACAAATTGCAGGCATGGCCTTTATTTTTATTTTAGCGTTGGTCGTTATTGAACGTAGCGCGCGCCGGCGGCAACGCTTCAATGATACAAGCGGGCGAGCGACTACTTTGGCGGCAATCCCGGTCTCCGGGGCCAAGGCAAAATTTTGTTTTATTCTATGCTTATTACCCATAGTTCTTGGTTTTATTATTCCGGCGGCAATTTTACTTAGTTTCGTTGTAAAGGGGCTGGCCATAACCAACGTTGACGCATTGCTTACAGCAATGATTAACTCCCTGGTGATTTCATTGGTGGCCGCTATCTCAGTTATAGCTATTGCGACCGTCATGATTTTGGTGACCACTTATCAGAAACACCCGTTGCTGAAAATACTCACAACAGTGTCAGCACTGGGTTATGCGTTTCCAGGGGCAATCCTTGCAATCGGTGTTGTATCATTTGCTGGAGGCATCGATTGGTTCGCCGCAATGCTTGGCCTTTCGGATGGAATTTTAATTGGTGGGCTGGGCCTTTTGGCTTTGGCTTACATCGTACGGTTTCAGGCGGTAGGGCATGGAGCAATTCTATCTGGTGTCAATCGTTTGTCGCCAAACATTATGAGTGCAAGTTTTGTACTTGGACGGGGCTTCACTATCAGTATGGGTTTATTAGCGCCTCCATTGCTTCGTAAGTCGATGGTAGCTGGCGGAATCCTGGTGTTTGTCGATGTTATGAAAGAATTACCAATGACACTCCTCCTGCGTCCCTTCAATTATGAGACACTCTCAACCTTTGTCTATCAGTTTGCCAAAGATGAGTTGTTGGAGGAATCGGCTCTAGCGGCATTATTAATCATTATCGCCGGACTTGGCCCGGTAATATTAATAAACGCTTCTCAGCGCGATAAAGCATAATTCTTAATAAAATAGCCGTTTAAAAAACGACTATTTTTTTATATGTAACCCTGGAGATTAAGCCGCAGCGTGAATGCCCGCCTGATTAACTTCATCATCAACGTAGGATTCAAATTGCTTGAAATTTTCCTCGAATTGTTTGGCGAGGTGCTGGGCGGTATTGTCATAATCTCCCTTGTCACCCCAAGTATTGCGCGGAGCGAGCACATCACTTGGCACATCGGGGCAGCCTTCCGGCACCAGAAGCCCAAAGTTTGGATCTTCGGCAACACCGGCCGTTGCAAGCTTGCCATCCAGAGCGGCGCGAACCATTGCCCGGGTATGTCCAATTTTCATTCGCTTGCCCACGCCATAGGCTCCACCGCTCCAGCCCGTATTAACTAACCAGCAGGTGGATTTGTGTTTGGCAATTCGCTCGCCAAGGATTTTTGCATAAACTGTAGGATGTCGCGGCAGGAATGGTGCGCCAAAACATGTAGAAAAGGTCGCTTCCGCGCCTGAAGTCATGCCGCGCTCGGTCCCCGCGACCTTGGCGGTGTATCCTGATAAGAAGTGATACATAGCTTGTTCGGCTGTCATTTTACTTATTGGGGGAAGCACACCAAATGCGTCAGCAGTTAACATAACAATGTTGTCGGGGTGGCCACCCATACCGGATTCGCTAATATTTTCAAGAAAATCAATCGGATATGAGGATCTAGCGTTTTCTGCCAACGAACCATCATCGAAGTCGGGTATCCGTGTTACCGGATCAAGAACAACGTTCTCGAGGACTGTTCCGAAGCGGCGAGAGGCGGCATAAATTTCGGGCTCAGCTTCTGCAGATAGGTTAATAGTTTTTGCATAGCAGCCACCCTCAAAGTTGAAGACACCGTTATCGGACCATCCATGCTCATCGTCACCGATCATGGTACGGGAAGAATCGGAAGAAAGAGTTGTTTTTCCTGTACCTGAAAGGCCAAAGAAAATCGCAACGTCACCTTTAGCACCGACGTTAGCTGAGCAATGCATGGTCATTACCCCGAGTGCAGGTAAAATCCAGTTCATGACGCCGAAAATACTCTTCTTGATTTCACCAGTGTAGTGACTGCCGCCCACCAATACAGTTTTTGAAGGAATATTTACCAAAATGCATACTTCGCTATTTGTACCGTCGGTTTCAGGATTGGAGTGGAAGTCCGGAGCTTGAATTACAGTCCATTCTGGCTGAAATCCGGCGAGCTCTCCGTTGGCTGGTTGAATAAACATGTTGCGGGCAAATAGGCTATGCCAAGCATTTTCGGTGATAATTCGGACAGGCAAGCGGTAAGAGGGATCTGCGCCACAGTAACAATCCTGAACAAATACTTCCTTATTTTTCAAGTAATCCATCATCCGAGCGTGCACGGCGGTGAACTTATCGGCCCCAAGCGGCTGGTTAACTGGTCCCCACCAGACATCATCCTGGATCGCTGGATCTTCGATCATGAACTTGTCTTTGGGAGATCGACCGGTATATTCTCCAGTCTCTGTGACAAAAGCGCCATCGATAGAAAGGATACCCTCCTTTCGTCGTAGCCCCGCTTCATAAAGTTGCGGCGCCGTCTGGTTCCAATGAATTGATGAATTTCCCGTAAGCCCCTGATTATTGACACCAAAATTGCTTATATAAGGTCCAATATCCGCCACATTATTCTCCTGAAACTGTTGTCGCCGACATGATTCGTCCGCAATCCTTTTTGGAATTTCGCGTCTATAGCGCAATAAGTTATCCGTTTCAAACATAACCTTACAAAGAGACCGCTGCAACTATGTACTCAGCGACTTTGAGACCTATTTTTCCTTGAAATTCCGGTAAATTTTGATTGCATTCATAGGTTTGATGGTTTGATTTTAGGTTGAAAACGAATCACAAAGGTTCGACTTGTTAACAAAAAGACGGCGATAGTCTGGTTTTTGAATCTGTTTCAGTAGTTTACATTAAAATTCCTTTATAAAAATTAAACATTGTATCTACTCGGAAGACTTTTAAATTAATTAGGCGTTACGTCTTTAGGCTAATAATATAACTTTATCTTAAAGAAGACGGCGTATGGCCTTTTTCCTGCCCCATTTCCGCTCAATTTGGCCGGTATTAAGCGTAGTAATTGGAATTGGTGAGCTAGAAAATGAACTTATCGCAATACGAAACTAAGACGGGGGGGTTATCCGTGGGACAAACAATTGCGCTAGTTGATGATGACCGTAATATTCTGACGTCAGTGACCATGGCCCTTGAAGCAGAAGGATTCAACGTTAGGACTTTCAGAGATGGTGACTCTGCGCTCCATGGGTTAAGTGTCAGGCCGGCTGATCTCGCAATCCTTGATATTAAAATGCCCCGAATGGACGGGATGGAACTAATGCAGCGCCTCCGGGAGAAAAGCGATTTACCCATCATTTTTCTGACCTCTAAAGATGACGAGGTTGATGAAATCCTTGGTCTCAGGATGGGTGCGGACGATTATGTCAAAAAGCCCTTCTCACAGCGGTTGCTATTAGAACGCATTCAGGCTTTGTTACGCCGACATGATCGTAGGGGCACAGTTGGGGAGGACGTCGATGTGGACCCACCAATTATTTGCGGCGACTTAATTCTTGACACCTCACGCCATCTTTGTGAGTGGAGGGGCGAGCCTGTTAATCTAACGGTTACTGAGTTTCTTATTGTAAAAGTTTTAGCCGCGCGTCCTGGCCTCGTTAAAAATCGGGATCAACTAATGGATGCTGCTTATGGGGAACATATTTATGTCGACGATCGTACGATTGATAGCCATATTAAAAGGCTACGTAAAAAATTCAAAGTCATTGATATGGACTTTGACCATATTGAAACCCTTTACGGGATTGGTTACCGCTACCGCGAAGATTGATTTCTCTTGGCGCTGAGGCGGCGCCTTAACGGAGATAACGGCGACCGCCCATTGGCTGACAGCGGTAACGTCATACCTGTTCCTTCGAAACCTAAATGGCGCAGTCGCAGGGGGTTTTTATCTCCGCTTACACGAAGAATTTTGATCGTTAATTTGCTCGCACCCGTTGTTTTGTTGGCGGGGATTTTTTTTCAAGGGCGCTACGAACAAAATTTGATAACTTCGGAGGTTCAAGCTCTGAAAACACAGGGTGAGATTTTTGCTGAAGCCCTAGCCGAAGGGGCTTATATTACTCGCGCTAACGGTACTACAGAATTACAAGGTGCGATTGCGTCCACAATGCTAAGGCGCCTGGTCATGCCGACCAAGAACCGCACGAGATTGTTTGATCACAATGGTTTTCTGGTGGCAGATAGCCGCACTCTGGTGGGTCCGCAAGGGGCTTCTGTCACTATAAGCCGAATGCCCCCGCCTAATTCCGGTGACTTAATTAGCGCCACCTTCACGCGAGTAAATCAAAAGATCTCAGACTGGTTGCGTGGCGGAAGCCTGCCGCTTTATAGAGAAGAAAGTAACCAAAACGGTTCAGTTTATGAGGAGGTTGCCCGCGCGCTTGAGGGCGAACCAGCATCAGCGTTACGCGTTGACGATTTTGATGGATTATTAATTGGTGTTGCTGTTCCAGTGCAACGGTTTAAAAAGGTTATTGGCTCTGTATTTATTGTACGTAACGGAAAAACAATTGAAGAATCTGTGCAGGGCGTGCGTGTGCATATCTTGAATATTTTTGCTGCCGCACTTTGCGTAACAGTTTTGCTGTCCTTTTATCTAGGCAATACGATCGTGCATCCACTGAGGCGTCTAGCTGCGGCAGCGGATAAGGTCCGGATTGCGCCCGGTCAGGTGAGGTCAATCCCCGAACTTCATGGACGTAATGATGAAATTGGAGATCTTGCCACAGATTTAAATTTGATGACTGATGCTTTATCGCAGCGTCTTGATGCCATTGAGAGCTTCGCTGCTGACGTTGCTCATGAATTAAACAATCCTTTAACGTCTTTGCGCAGCGCGGTCGAAACGGCAGGGCGTCTTGACGACATTAACCAGCAAAAAAAGCTGATGGGGATCATTCAGGAGGATGTTCAACGGCTCGATCGTCTGATCTCGGATATTTCCGATGCGTCTCGACTCGATGCGGAATTGTCGCGTGAAGAAAGTAAGAAAATTAATCTCCGTCGTCTTCTGGAAGAGTTGGTGGCCGCCCACCATA
>PBOV01000133.1 GCA_002724505.1 Rhodospirillaceae bacterium
AATTCAAGTGTGGGTGCGAAATTTACGTAGCGAGTCAAAACGACGTCTTTTAATACAAGAATTATAAAGCCAAGTACAAAAAGAGGAGTCGTATGACCTAGGCTCCAAGAAAGGCCTATCCATATGCCTTTAAAGGCGCTTGCTTGTTCCTTCGCGATAACAGATATAGCTACTACATGGTCCGCATCTGTGGCATGTTTTAAACCCAACAAGAATCCAAGCACCAGCGCAGCCCAGACACTGGCTTCTATTTCTAGCATAGCGTTACCTCTGATTTTAGAGATAATATATCCTGACTTGAGATTTCTTGCATTTTTATTCTTAATAGGAGAGGGAAATGACACAGGCATTTAGAGCATTGAGCGTGAAGACTCAGGGTATTGATGGGCACTTGGCATTCGTCGAGCCTGCATTAAGGAAAATTAGAGTGGAATTTTCAGGCGAATCGATTGCTAGTAGTACTGAGGCTTTAATCATGCACGAAACCAATCATCAACCTGTCTATTATTTCCCCATAACTGATGTTCGAATGGATCTTCTCGAACCGTCTGATCGGTTAACACACTGACCGATAAAAGGAGATGCCCAGTATTGGAGCATCAAGGTTGGAGACGTAATTAGCGAGGACGCCGTGTGGTGTTATTCGGATCCAATAGAAGGATGCATAGATGTACGGGGTTATGTAGCATTTTACTGGAATAAAGTTGATGCTTGGTTTGAGGAAAACAAGCAGGTTTTTTATGGAGTGAAGGACCCGTATACCAGAGTCGATTGCTTGAATAGCAATCGCTTAATTGAAATCTACATCGATTCATTACTTGTTGCGAAAACTGACCAACCTGTAATGCTTATTGAAACTGGCCTGCCGACCCGTTTTTACGTACCTATTGGCGATGTAAATCTTTCATATTTAAAGGAAAATTTACGATTAGTTGGCTCTCCGTATAAAGGGGAAGCTCGGTACTTCGATTTTCATAATCAGTCGGGCGTGATAGAAGATATTGCCTGGTCGTATAAAAGTCCGTATCCCGAGGTGGAAGATATACAAAATCATATTTGCTTTCCTCAAGGGAAGGTGGACTTGTATGTTGATGGAATTTTGCAAGAGCGACCCAAAACTCGTTGGGACTAGGAATACCTAGCCCGAATGGTGTAACGTGCCGCTAGGGACTCAGTTTCCTTAATGGATTCTTTGGTAGATGGTACTGCAGGAGGAAATATGTACGATTTACTGATAAAAAATGGCCGAATTGCTGATGGATCGGGAATGCCTTCTTACATCGCTGATGTAGGCGTCATTGACGGGCAAATAATTGACATAGGTCATCTTGATGCAACTGCTCATCAAGCTATAGATGCTACTGGTCTTGTAGTTGCACCGGGGTTTATAGATAATCATTGCCATTTTGACGCTCAGGTAACCTGGGACCCTTTGTGTACATATTCACCTCAACATGGTGTTACAACTGTAATTTTTGGAAATTGTTCTTTAACTTTGGCTCCCACAAAAATTGAAGATCGAGAAGATTTAGCGATGATGCTATCGCGGGTGGAAGCAATTCCTATGGAAAGCCTTCAGGAAGGAATTCCATGGGAATGGACATCGTTTGGCGAATATCTTGACTTTATTGATCAAGGCTTAGGCATTAATGCTGGTTCTCTAGTAGGTCATTCTGCAATAAGAAGATGGGTTATGGGGGAAGATGCATACGTACGTGAGGTAGCGACTGAAAGCGAGCTTAATGAAATGAAAGCTTTGATAAAAGACTCAATCAAAGCTGGTGCATTGGGAGTCTCTTTCAATCGTAATCGTGGTCATATGGATCTTTTGGGAAGACCTATTCCGGGTATTGTTCCTCCAGTGGATGAATTATATGAACTCGCTACTGCTCTCAAGGACGTTGGTTCTGGGGTTATCCAATGTGGTGCAGCATACCCACTCGAAATTCGAGATGGATTTGCTACAAAGCTTAGTGAGTTATCGCAAAGACCTGTTATATACAATCAGATTGTTCATAATTCCAATGAACCGGACAGGTGGCGTATGCACCTTGATTTAGTTCAGGAGCGAATTGGCCAAGGTTACCAAGTTTACCCAGTTGTAAACCCTCGTCCATCTGCGCAGCGATTCACTATGCGGAATGCACAAATATTTGACCGATTGCCCGCTTGGAGAACGATCATGCTGGGCTCGGTAGAGGAAAAAATTAGCGCGTTTAAGGATATGTCTTTGCGGGAACAATTAAGAGCACAGGCTGTTGAAGGGAAAGACCTCCCCATGGGTGCGCTTCCTATTAAGTGGGACAGGATATTTATAACACGAACATTGAAAGAATCTAATCGACAATTTCAAGGTATGAGCGTTGCTCAGATGGCTGAATCTCAAGGTAAAGAGATATTAAATGGATTTCTTGATTTGATGATAGATGAAAAAATGGGTACAGGCTTACAGAATTCTCAGCAAGGTGCTGACGGTGGAGTGATGGCTGCTTTAATCTCTAGTCCATATACCTTGATTGGGCTTTCTGATGCAGGAGCTCATGTTGTATTTGAAGCTGGGTATGGGTATAGCACGGTGGTTCTTGGACGTTGGGTGCGTGAAGAAAAAGCACTTTCATTAGAGGAAGCAGTGAGAAAACTTACTTTTATGCAAGCTTCTTTATATGGGTTACATGATCGTGGGTTAATAAGACCTGGATTTAATGCCGATATTGTGGTTTTTGACCCCGAAACGGTAGGTGCGCGGGAGCCTGAAGAAGTTGCTGATTTACCAGGAGGATTAAATCGTTTGAAGCAAGAGGCCATAGGTGTTTTGTATACCATTGTAAATGGAGAAATACTTTTGAAAGATGGTGTACATACGGGTGCACTGCCGGGGCGCGTGGCTCGAAGTAAGTCGATTGCGTTTGCTTAAATGGAAAAAGAACATGAGTAAAAATATTACTTTGGCGGGGGGTTGTTTCTGGTGCCTTGAGGCTGTTTTCCAGCAAGTAGATGGTGTTGAGAAGGTAGTTTCAGGTTATTGCGGGGGTGACGTTGACCACCCGACATATCAGATGGTTTGTAGTGGTAATACTGGTCATGCCGAGGCAGTTCAGATAACATTTGAAGAGGAAGTAATTCCCGAACAGATTATTTTAGATCTTTTTTTTGCCTTCCATGATCCCACCTCCTTGAACCGACAGGGGGCTGATGTTGGTACACAGTATAGATCTGCAGTTTTTTACGAGACTGATCAACAGAGAGATCTTGCTTTCGATACCATTGACCGTGTTTCGCGGGAGCAATGGTGGCCGGGCGATATCGTGACGGAAGTCACGCAGTTAAGCGAGTTTTTCATTGCCGAAAATTATCACCAAAATTATTTTCTAACAAACTTGTATCAGCCATATTGCCAAATAGTAATTACCCCGAAGATACAGAAGCTACTAAAAGAGTATAGCCATCTACTTAAGGATTCCCTTAGTGAATGATCGTTTGATTTTTTACCGTTAGCAAAAGATACTTTCTAAGTCAGATTAATATCTTTTTATGGAGGGAATATGGCAGCTACTCGTTCTGCTCATGCTGTATGGGACGGAGATTTATTATCAGGTAAAGGGGTCGTAACGGCGTCTACATCAGGTGCTTTTAACCAACTTTCGGTATCTTGGAAAGCTAGGACTGAAGAACCCGGTGGTAGTACAAGCCCTGAAGAACTTGTTGCAGCAGCGCATGCAAGTTGTTTTTCGATGGCGCTATCAGCTGGTTTGGGAAAAGCTGGAACTCCGCCAACTAAACTTGAAGTTGACGCTACGGTTACTTTTGAGCAAATTGAAGGCGGTTGGAAGGTATGCTGTAGTGATCTTAAAGTAGTTGGAACTGTGCCTGGTCTTGATCAAGCCGGTTTTGAGGCCGCCGCTGAAGCAGCAAAAGATGGATGTCCGATATCGGGAGCATTGAAAGGCAATGTGGAATTAAGCGTGGAGGCAACTCTTAACTAAGAGTTGCTAATTATATAAATAGAGGGGCTCCGTTAGGAGCCCCTCTATTTATATAATCTTGTTTAGTGCGTCTGGGTTATTTCACACCAGCAAGGTTAATGAATCCTTCACGCAGTACAGGATCTTTAAGAGCTTCTGATCCCTCTGCAAGTATTTTTACAATTTCTTCTGGACCTGCATAACCAACTTCACGGCCTAGTAGCTTGGCTGCAGCTAGAAATTCGGGATCTGCAGCAGTTGCTTTGAAGGCATCTACCCAAATTTTGTATAGATCATCTGGAGTGTCGGGATGCATTATGAATAGCCTGGTCATTTTATCGTTAATTGTCTCGGTAACACTGAACAGCGCTTTTTGAGCATCCGATAGTTGAATTACATCAAATAAATGAGGTGGAATAGCTGCTCCAAGTTCATTCTCTACATAGTTAGTGAATTCAGCATCATTTTTTGGATCAGTTCCCCATCGGAAGACAGGTACGATCTTCTTTTCCTCTACCCAGCCAGGGAAAAGGCTTTTTGCTGTATCTGGATCACCTCGTGACGACAAATCTATTTCTCGACGGTCAAAGGCTGCGGCAATTTCAGATGTCCCGCCGTACCCATAAACGTTTTTAATTGGGCCACCTACCAATTCAACGAAGGAAGCGCCAACGCCTCCAGTGTCTCCTGGTGCTGTAGCTCCAACTTTAGCTGGAGTTCCTTTCGCTACTACATCTTCCCAACTACTTGCATAATCTTTAAATGCGTACATTGCATTGGTCACGGCTACCGCAGAGGCTGTGCCTAAAACCTTTACAGTGTTGATATCAAGATGCTTAACATCTGTACCAACTAACTCGCGCTTGAAAAACCTTGGGTGTGCTACGGCAACCGCTAAACCATCGGGAGGTGCGTCTGCCAATGTTTCACGAAATATTCTTTCCCCACCGGCACCCGGGATATTACGTACCACGAATGTAGGGTTTCCGGGCAAATGATTTGGTAAGTATCGGCCCATAAGTCTAGCGAAAGTGTCATATCCTCCACCTGGAGAAAAGCCTACATTGATTACTACTCGTTTGTCTTTGAAATGACTTTCGGCGTCAAAAACTTTGGTAGGCGTAGGGGTGGCAGCAGGCTTGCGAACTACCCCTCTAGGTGTAGGAGTGGGTGCTGGAGCGGGTGTAGGCGTCGCTACTGCTGCTGCAGTATCTGATGCCGGGAGCGGAGTTGGGTCGTCGCTACTACAGCCAACTAAAACAAGCATGGCTGCGGCTAAGACCAAAAATGGTGTAATAAGGCGCATAATATTTGTTTGCCTCCTCCAAATCTCTTAGTGTCGTATGCACAATATTTTGGAGGATGCCGGCTGTCAACCTCATGTATCATCATTTATGAACCGATAGCGTAAGATTTAATGAACTAATTATCGATTCGTGGAGGAATATGACCCAACAACTAGGAGGGTTTTCAGGTACAGAACGATCATTTATGGGGGAAGAAGAACTTCATCTTATTAGTGTGGGGGTAGATATTGGATCATCTACTTCGCATTTAGTTTTTTCTGAGCTTGAACTCGAAAGAAGAAATACTCGTTACGTAATTGTGAAAAGAACAATTTTACGAGAATCAGAAATTCTACTTACGCCTTATACCGAGGACGGGACTACCATAGATGCACATGCCTTAGGAGCGTTCATTAATAATCAATACATCTTGGCCAATTTGAAGCGTGATCAAATTGATACAGGGGCATTGATATTAACTGGAGTAGCAGTACAAAGGCATAATGCTCGTTCGATTGCGGAAATTTTTGCAGAAGAAGCAGGAAGGTTTGTTGCGGTAAGTGCAGGTGATGGACTTGAGGCCACTATGGCAGCACATGGTTCGGGTGCAGTCGAAGAGTCTGAGAAGACATCTGGCGTGGTAATGAATATTGATATTGGCGGAGGTACTAGCAAAATTACGATTTGCCAGCAGGGGAAAGCACTTGAGGTTACTGCAATTGACGTCGGGGCTCGCGTACTGGCATTTGATGAGGACGGGAAAATTACCCGAATTGAAGAGTCTGGTAAGTTTTTTGCGAGAGAGGCTGGTGTGGAAGTTGCTATAGGGGCGTCAATTTCAATTGAACAAAGGGAAGCTATTGTTCAGAAAATGATGGATCGCTTAAGAGAAGTCATTGCGTTAGGTGGAGTTTCGGAAAGTACAAAAAAGTTACTTCGCTTACCTGAATTAACGTTTAGAGGCAAAATCGATACAGTAATCTTTTCAGGTGGGGTTTCAGAATTTATCTACGGTAGGGAATCGTCAAATTTTGGCGACTTAGGTCCAATAATCGCCTCTGCAGTTCGCAAAGAAATAGTAGATATCGGCGCTATGATTATGGTTCCAAATGCCGGAATACGGGCTACTGTTGTAGGTGCGTCTCAGTATACCGTCCAGGTAAGTGGGAGCACGATTCTCATATCTCCGCTTGATGCAGTTCCGCTGAGGAATATTCCTGTAATGACACCTGATTATGCACTAAACCCTGATGCAGATATTGATAGAAAAACGGTATCTGATGCGACCAAAATTGCTCTCGCAAGATTGGATCTGCTTGATGCAAGTACTCCTGTTGCTGTTAGCTTTGCATGGCAAGGTTCTGCAACATTTGCAAGGTTAGATGCATTTACGCGTGGTGTTGTTGACGGGATGGGAGGAATTATTGACAGCGGAAACCCTATTGTCTTGGTTAGTGACGGTGATATAGGTGGTTTGCTAGGCTTGCATTTGGTAGAAGAAGTGAAATTCCCAAATCCAGTGATTTCGATTGATGGGATTGAATTGAGAGAATTTGACTATATTGATATAGGTGAGCTCATACAATCTTCTGGTGCTGTACCTGTGGTTATTAAATCATTAGTTTTCCCAGGATCAACTCAGAGGTTAGAGTGATATGAAATTTCGGAAAATTGGGCAAACCGATTTGAACGCTTCCGTTATTGGCGCAGGTGGTTATCCATTTGGTCCACCTCTACTAAATGAAAAGCAAGCAGACAGTGTAATCAAAAAAGCCTACGAGATGGGCATTAATTTTTTTGATACCTCGGACGTATATGGCCAAGGTTATAGTGAAGTGTTTTTAGGTAATGCGACGCAAGGATTCAGGGAAAATATCATTTTATCTTCCAAATTTAATTTAAGAGATCTTAATGGCATGTCTCCTCGCCGGAGGATTTTTGATAGATGTGAGGATGCACTCTTCAAATTAAAGACTGATTACCTTGATCTTTTTCAGGTACATTTTTCTACTCCAGAAATCCCACATGCAGAG
Organism: Rhodospirillaceae bacterium; assembly: GCA_002724505.1. Lineage (GTDB taxonomy): Bacteria > Pseudomonadota > Alphaproteobacteria > MPNO01 > UBA2964 > UBA2964. The sequence goes on from PBOV01000133.1 coordinate 7,282, forward strand.
CTGTTGGGTCCACTAAATGATCTTGTCACTGAAGGTAAGGTACGTTATTTAGGCAATTGCAACACTTATTCATGGAGATGGTTGGAAGAACTTCAATGTTCCCATATTAATGACTACGCTGAATTTGAATCTACGCAAAATCATTACAGTTTACTCTACCGTTATCCTGAACTTGAGCTGATCCCGTTTTGTAAAGAACATGGGAAATCCCTGCTTGCCTATTTTCCGCTTGGCGGCGGTTGGTTGACTGGGATTTACCGACCAGGGAAGTCATACCCTCTCGGAAGCAGGGCTTCCAAAGTACCAACGGGAATTGTGACGAGAATGCGTTCAGAAAGAGTCGATCGATTAGTGCCGATTCTAGAACGTTTCGCTGCAGAACGTGGGCATACATTGAGTGAATTGGCTTTGTCGTGGGTTCTGTCGCACAATGAAATTGCCGTTGCCCTTACAGGATTTGACAGACCGGAGCATGTTGAATTGAATCTAAAATCAATTGAATGGACATTATCTGAGGATGAGATAAATGAATTAGACAGGCTTACTTCGTGGTGGGATGGCGATAATGCCATAATTGATAGTTCAGATCCCACACCTCGGCTAAAAGGGTAATAGATATGCCAGAGTGGTACTTCGTAAGGCATGGTGAGACAAAGTGGAACGCGGAGCGTCGTGTCCAAGGCCATACCGATATTCCCCTGCACGATAGAGGTAGGCAGTCATTGCAATATACAGCCAAACGACTCGCTTCAATAAACTTTGATTTCGTTTACTCAAGTGATTTAGTACGTGCGACAGAAACAGCTGAGCTTATTTTAAAAGCAAACCAATTGAATCGACCAGAGATTAATATCGATCCAACCTTGCGGGAGGTATCATTCGGTGATTTTGAAGGAATGACATGGGAAGAAATGTCGTCGACAGTGGATGGTTTGCGGTTGCATCAAGATATGCGAAACCTTGATTACGCTCCACCTGGTGGAGAGTCATACAGAGATTTGCTGAATAGGCTGGCTAAATTCGCTCTTTTACTTGAGACGAATCATGTTCGTGACAACGTGCTAATTGTTGGTCATGGTGCCGCATTACGAGCATTAGTTGTTAAATTGCTAGGGTTAACTGACGATGCTTATTGGTCTCTCACTGGTTTGGGATCAGGTAGTATTACTCGTGTCAGTAACAGGCGATCAGGGAACGTATTGCTAAGCTGGAACGACATAGGGCATTTTCCTACTTAATCAGATTGAGCTTAACTGATATACTCAACTTATTAAATTGAAGGTAAGAACATTGCCACGTATTAAAAAAGAAAAAAAGCAAAAACCTGCTGAAACTACTGAACAGTTTGTCGAACGAGTGAATAAACAAGACGAAGTTCGGAACGGTAAGCGAATAAGGTTTGGATTTACCAAGCGCGCTCGTTAAGCATGTCACAGCCTTACCAGCTTAGTTTAACTGAGGCAGTCAATGAAATTGCAGCTCGGCGACTCTCTTCTTTGGAGCTAGTGCAGTCGTTGCATGAGCGCATTGAACAGACTGAGCCTCGTTTGCAAGCCTGGGCGACCTTACTGGTTGAGGAGTCATTAGCGTTGGCGACCCAATCAGATCAAAAATCTTCTAACCGAGGGGTATTGGAAGGTGTCCCCTATGGAGCAAAAGATATATTTGATACCTCTGGAGTGGTAACTGCAGCCGGCTCTCGCATATTTGCGAATCGCATTCCTGATGAAGACGCATCTTGTATAAGGATCGCTAAGCAAGCAGGCGCCATTTTATTAGGGAAAACGCACACTACTGAGTTTGCTGATGGGGACCCCGCTCCATCCTTTAATCCATGGAATTTAGATCATACACCTGGTGGTTCTAGTACTGGATCTGGTGTTGCTGTCGCAGCTCGTATGGTGCCATGGGCATTTGGAACTCAAACAGTGGGTTCAGTTCTTAGACCAGCTGCTTATAATGGTATTATTGGCTTTAAACCTACATTCGGAAGAATCTCTCGGATAGGCGTAATTCCGATGGCTAACTCATTTGATCATGTAGGGTTTTTAGCACGTACAGTTGATGATATGGCACTCTTACTAAAGACCTTTGCTGGATATGATTCCAACGATCCCTATTCCCATAATGTTCCTGTAGATGATTACGTGGAGGGATTAACTAAATTTCACCAATCGCCCAAGATAGGTCTTATCAGGGGATGGTTTTTTGAGGAAGCTGACGCTGCAACACGGCTAATGCTTGAAGAAACGGCCCAAAAATTTGCGAAAGCTGGTGCCTTCATTGAAGAGGTGGATTTAGGGGTTGATTTGCCTGCTGCATATGCTGCGCATCGAATCATGCAAGAGTCTGAAATGGCTGCTTGGCATGCCCAGTATTACCTTGGAAACGAAAGTCTTTACGGGCCAAAAGTAAGCGTTTATCTTCAAAACGGGTTTTCTCATACAGCTAAGGCTTACGTAGAAGCATCTGAATTTCGATATAAAGTCCAAAGGGCAGCGAGCGATTTGATGAGTAAAGTTGATGTTCTCTTAATGCCATCAGTTTCCGCACCACCACCTAAAGACAGAACTCAAACAGGAGATACGAGATTTCAGAGTTTATGGAGTTTTACTGGTTTTCCTAGCATATCTATTCCCATAGGCTTATCGGGAGAGGGCTTGCCTTTAGGAGCACAATTATCATGTGCCCCTTTCAATGAATTGAAATTATTACAAATTTCTAAATGGACGGAAGAGATTCTTGGTTTAGAACTAGTACCACCCTTATTGGATTAATCTAACTCATCATCTAGTTCGTCAAATTCGTTGCTAGGAGATTGATTTTCACCTGCCCCTCTAGCGCTTAGTCTGGCATGTAGTTCGTGTTGTTTTGCGTACAATCCTGCTAAGGCAATTAATTCATCGTGATTGCCTAATTCGACTATTTCACCCTTATCCATAACTACTATTTGATCTGCATTCCTAATTGTGGACAGACGATGTGCAATTACGACAGCAGTTCGTCCGCTAAGTAAAGTTTTCATAGCTTGTTGGATTATTTGTTCAGTTTGGGTGTCAACACTAGCAGTAGCCTCATCCAATATTATAATTTGGGGATCGGCTACTAACGCTCGGGCAAAGCTTATTAATTGCCTTTGTCCTAAGCTCATATTTCCACCCCGCTCTTCCATCATGGCATTGTAGCCATCAGGCAAGCTTAGAATGTGGTCATGTATACCTACGGCCTTGGCCGCGTTAAAGACCATCTCATCAGATGCTTCAGGATGGTTGTATCTGATATTTTCCAAGACTGTTCCAGAAAATTGGAAAGGTTCTTGCAGCACAATACCCATTTGCTGAGCAAGAGATTTCCGTTTGACTGTACGAACGTCAATATTGTCAATTTCAATTGAGCCAGCAGTGACGTCATAGAATCGAGAAATCAAAGCAGCCATGGTTGTTTTTCCTGCTCCGGTTCGTCCTACAAGTGCAATAGTTTCACCAGGGTTAATTTTCAAATTAATGTTATGTAATACTGGTTTGCTTTCTTCGTAGGCAAAGGAAACATTTTCATAATTGATGGAACCGACTATTTTAGGCATCTGCTTAGCGTTTTCGGCATCTTTTAGGTCAGGCTCAACATCTAATAAATCAAAAATACGTGCTCCCGAAGCCATTGCTCGTTGAAGTTGTGTGAATTGCTGAGTTAAGCTTCGAATTGGATCAAAAAAGCGTTGAATGTAAAGAGTAAATTGAATTAATTGTCCCGCTCCAAGAGCCCCAGCTAGAACTAATCGTCCACCAAAAATAATAGTAGCCGCCAGTCCAAAAGACATGAACATTTCTACCGCAGGCATTAGCGAAGATGAAAGACGTTGAGCGCGTAGATTTGTATCTAAGTGGTACCTATTTACGCTATTGAAAGTAGTGAGGTTCTTAGTTTGCCGGTTCATACTTTGGACAATGCGAACACCGTCCAAGTTTTCTGCTAAAGATGCATTAACATTTGAGATCGCTATTCTTACCCGAAGGAATGCCGGCCTTGCATGGTTTTGCCATACCCATATAACCCAAATTAATAAAGGCAATGTTACAAATGACCAAAGTGACAATGTCCAATTTGTGGAAACCATTACGGCGATAATTCCAATTAGGCTTAAAAGATCAGCAATACTCAATACAATAATGTCTAAAAATTCTTGTAGCTGATAGACGTCATTTTGCGCCCGTGACATTACTGATCCAACTTTGTTTTTATTGTGGAACGACATTGGTAGACGCTGAAGATGAGTAAATAAATCCGTTCTAAGATCGAAGATAATTCGCTGGCTTATTCGTGCCAAAATAATTTGATGGCTGTAGTTTGAGATGTAATGGACTATGAGGACAAATCCAAAAATTATTACTAAATTATTTAAGCCATTAATATCTTTTGTCTCGATATATCTATCTATTCCAATTGCAACTATCGCAGGTATTGCAACTGTAGCTAAGGTATAGATGATCACTCCAATCAAACTCAGAGCTACGCCTAATTTGTATGGTGCTAAGTATTTTAACAAGCGTAAGACTACTCGCTGGTCGTATAGCCTGGCTCCTTCCTCGTCGATATCGCCTTTTTGCGCTCGCATTAGAAAATTCCCGCCGCCACTAGAGTTCATCATCATAAGGCTTTGCCTGAATTGCTAATGCTTGCTGTGGTAGCAGAAATGCCATTTAAGCTTGTTGCATATTGAAGTTCAGTCACTTGAGTGAACAATCCACCTGCTCTAATCAGGTCGTCTGGTTTTCCGATCTCTGCGATTTCTCCATCTTGCATGACTGCAACAATCTCTGCATTTTGAATGGAAGACAATCGATGGGCGATTATAAAAGTAGTCCTGCCTTTAATGGCTGCCGATAACGCAGCTTGAATTCTTGACTCGGTTCCTGCATCAACGCTTGAAGTAGAATCGTCCAATATAAGTATGGCAGGATTCATAGCTAATGTTCTTGCAATGGACAATCGTTGCCTTTGCCCGCCTGAAAGAGACACTCCGCGTTCCCCCACTACTGTTTCGTAGCCTTCTGGAAGCGCAATGATTTCATCATGTATCTGCGCAGTTTTTGCTGCTTCAACGATTTGTTCCATACTTGGATTTACACAGCCATACGCAATGTTTTCGGCCACAGTTGCGCTAAATAAGAATACATCTTGTTGAACTATGCCAATCGTATAGCGTAATGAAGATAAACTAGCTTCACGTATATCAATACCATCAATCAAGATCGCACCTTGATCAACGTCATAAAATCGAGAGAGCAAACTCATGAGCGTAGTTTTCCCTGAGCCAGGAGCACCCATAAGTGCGATTATTTGTCCTTCAGGTACAGAAAGACTGATATTTCGGACGGCATCAGCATTTCCGTAAGAAAATGTTACATTGTCAAATTTGACAGAGCCTTTGATATTTTTTAAATCAATGGGGTGTTGTTTTTCACTGACAGGCGATTTGGCATCTAGGATGTCAAAAAGTCTTTGCCCTGCCGAGGAGGCTCGCGCGAAAGTGTTTACTAAGAAGCCTACCATTCTCATCGGTTGTACTAAAAGGCTGGTGTATAGAATGAATTCTGCTAGAGCTCCAATTGTCAACCTCTCATCAATAACTGCTCTTCCACCGAACCAAAGGATTACACCTGAGGATGCCCAGAAGATAATTTGCATTAGTGCACTATTAGATGATTGCGCTTTTCGTGCAGTATAGGTTGTTGCATAGACAGCTTCATTTTGGTCATCGAATTTCTCTTCTTCGTGATCCTCAGCTCCGAAGGCCTTGACTACTCGTTGCCCTGCTAAATTTTCTTGTAATACGGTTGTTAGGTGCCCCATCTCAATTTGCGCTTGGAGCCACATTTTCCTCATTCGAGTGCTCGCATAAATTGCGCGTATGGCTATGAGAGGGACGAATGAAAGGCTAATGAGTGCTAGTTCAATATCGGTGAGGAACATCATCACTGCAGATCCAATAACGAGCATAGTAATTTGACCTGATCGAACTAAGCCCATGCTTACAAACATTCGCATCATTTCAACATCAATTGTGGATTTTGACATCAAGTTACCAGTATGTTCATGGTCATGATAAGAAAAACTTAAATGTTGTAATTTGTCATAAAGCATATTTCGGATCCTGTAGGAAACATGCTGTGATACAGATTCAGCTAGATACAGATTGGCGTAATTGAATACGCCTCGCAAAGCTACTACTCCAATGATAACGAACCCCAAGTAGATTAGGAGTCTCTGACTGTTATCTCCACTGATGGCATGATCTATAGAAACGCCTATGAGACGAGGAATTGATAAAAAAAGAATTGTGGCAATAATTAAAGAAACCCACGCCCCTGCCATGCGAGATCTTTCGAGGGCGGCAATCTTCGTGATTCGCCAAAGGATATTCATGTGCACCCACGATACCTAGCCGAAATTTCATTCCTGTAACTTAGTCAGAATGTTGATTCTTAAATAATAGATCATTATGCCGGGTATTGGAATCGGTCTATGCAAACAATAATATTTTGAGTCAGCTTGGACTATCGTTATAGACTAGTGCCATGACACGAGTGCGCACAACGACTAATGAATTAGCCTTTCCGTTCTCTTTACGCCCAATGGTTAAAGATGATATTGACCAGGTCTCAACTATCGAACGCGAATCTTTTCCTACGCTTTGGCCTCCAACATCCTATAGGAAAGAAATTACAAATAAGATTGCTGAGTACATAGTTTGCGTGTGTGACCATGAGTATCTTACTGTCACAAAACAATCAAATGGTTGGCGTAGGTGGCTTCGCAAAAAAGGGACGTTGGTTACCGTAAAAAAACGTTTAGTTGCAGGCTTTCTGGGTGTTTGGTATATGGGAGGTGAGGCACATATAGTTACAGTAGCTGTCAAAGGAGAATTCAGACGTAGAGGAATTGGAGAGTTACTGCTTATTGGTTCTTTGGAACTTGCGACAGCAAGAGATGCTCAGGTACTAACTTTGGAAGCCAGAGAATCGAATAACATAGCAAAAGCTTTATATGCAAAGTATGGATTTTTGGAAGCGGGATTACGAAAGCGTTACTATTCAGACAACCATGAAGATGCAGTGATCATGACGACTCCGGATATAAAAACATCTGGATTCCAACAGTTTATTTCAAAGAAAAAGAAAGAGTTTGATCTCAGATATGGTACAAATAGTCGGGAATATTTATGAATGAAACACGATTAATACTGATTCGACATGGCCAGACGGCATGGAATGCACAAGGCCGTGTTCAGGGCGGAGGAAGTTTAGACGCATTGGGTAAGGAGCAAGCGCAGAAGCTTGCTGCACGTTTAGTTACTGAGCCAATTAGTCATATATATTCAAGCCCAGCTTTAAGGGCAAAGCAAACTGCGAGAGCCACTGCTAATGTACTAGGTTTAAATATTCATCAAAGTAGTTTGTTAAAGGATTTAGATTACGGCCGCTTTGCTGGCGCGTTCATACAGGACGTACAAAAGGAAGCACCGGGCTTATTTGAACAATGGCGTGATTCGCCCGAGACAGTAACATTTGAGAATGGTGAAAACCTAGGTAATTTACGCCGTCGGATAAATAAATTCATCGCAAATATAAATAAATTTCATCCGGGAGGAACAATTTTAGCTGCAACTCACGATTCTCCAATAAGAATCGCTGCTTCTATAGCTTTAGGGTTACCGGATTCTGAGCATAAGCAAGATTACTTAAAGGCACCTTTAGCTTCGGTCACCTCCATTCTGATAAAAGCAGATTCTGCAGTATTGGAAATATTTAGGGATACCGCGCATTTACAGGGAATCAATGCCTAAGGTGAAATCAAGTCTTAGGCGGCGTAAGGTGCTTCGACCACGTAGCATTGGTGGAATTAAGCCACATTCTACGGAGGATGTATATCGAATACTTACCGATTATTACGGCATTCCAAAAGTGGCACGGCGGATGGATCCAACATCGGAGTTAATTTGGACAATTCTTTCACAGCATACATCTGATAGTAATGCAGAAAAAGCATTCGCGGCATTATCTGATAGATACGAAACTTGGATGGAGATTATGAAAGCTCCGTCGGATCAACTTGCGACAGTTATAAGAAGTGGTGGATTAGCGCAGCAAAAGGCCCCTAGGATTCAAACGGCTCTAAGTTTGATTTACCAGCGAACTGAAGGATTTGATATATCATTTCTATCGACTTGGAGCCTTGAATCTGCAAAATCATGGTTACGTGAAATTCCCGGAGTTGGTCCCAAAACAGCTGGTGTGGTGTTGTCATTCTCTCTGAATCAACCAGCGATGGCAGTAGATACGCATATCTATAGAGTTTCAAAGCGACTAGGGTTAATTGGACCCAAAGTTTCGGCTGATGAAGCTCACGATATACTCGAAAAAATTGTGAACCCTGATAAGGTGTTAAATTTTCATATTTATTTAATCACGCATGGTCGGAGAATCTGTAAAGCACTACGACCTTTATGCCATACCTGTCCGCTTAGTGCACGATGCCCTTCCCAAAAGAAGCTGATTAGTGAAAACGATACACGAATCCCTATCGAATCGTTGAATTATAAGCCTTTATGACTTCTCTACAGCGTCCATCTGAAGAACTTAGAAATCATATCAATGAGTTGCTAAAAAGCCTTTGTGAGCAAAATGAAATTTCACCTGTTCCTCATATTGAATGGTCGAGTCGTTTAAAAAGAGTATTGGGTAAGGCATATAAGACCGGGAGAATAATTCGACTCTCCTCTTGGCTTAGTGAGGATCAAGCTGAAGAGACACTGAGACATGAATTAGCGCATATTGTGATAGAGGGAAAACCTTCGAGACCTCATGGTTCAGAGTGGAAAAATTGGGCAAAAAAATTAGGTGCTAAACCTAGAGCGACCTCTGCTTCGCCTCCTAAATATGCTCCTCGCCAGAAAAATTCAAGGATTTACAAAGGGCTTGAGTGCCCAAGCTGCAAGATACGATTTATTCGATTCATTCTAAGAAACCAGCTATATTGCCGAGCTTGTGGTCCAAGAAAAGGGGGTTTAATTCAAACAGTTTCTGGTACACATTTTGAATTGACTAATTGGGCATCCAAAATGGAAGAAAATGTATAAATTGCCATCGAACTAGACTTGGCATCGCTTATTGAGAAGCCTAATATAAAGCCACAGCGATAGGCTGTGGAAAGGGGGTGATCTAGTAGTGTCAAATTCATTACCTAGCACTGCTGCTTCACCCGCTGCTCATCTGTAGGGACCGACTGGTCGATATCGGTCGCCCCTCGATGTTTCCAGGGAACTCAGATGGGGGTTCCAGTGGGAGTTGCAGCAGGGTGCGCCTTTTTGGATAGATTGCTAGACAAAAAGGATTAGGATGCGTGCCTCGGCTACGGCCGGGGCACTTAGTTTTCTCCCATATTTTTCTACTATAATATGGTGCCTTAAGAGGTAGTCGTGCCAATAAAAATTGGATTGTCAGGAGTTTCGGTCGTCGCAAAAGAAGGTAGGGATGCCTTTTTGTCTTACGTCGATGAGGCCGAGGCTCAAGGGTGGGACTCCATCTGGTTTTCAGACAGAATAGTCGGACCTACATTGAGAATCGACCCTATTGTTGGCATGTCCATGATTAGCGGTAGGACTAATAAGCTGAAATTTGGAACTGGTGTATTACTGATGTCTGTGAGAAGCCCAGTTACTATGGCTAGGGAACTTGCAACTTTAGATAATCTATCAAATGGAAGACTGGTTGTCGGAGTTGGAGTAGGCCAAGAAGCGCTTGCAGAATATGAGGCAATGGGTGTACGGAAGCAAGATCGCGGCCGCCGATTGGACGAGGCAATTCAAGTGATGAGAGAATTATGGGCGAAGGATACTGTTACCTACGAAAGTGAGTTTTTAAAACTTGATAATGCTTCCATAGGTATTCATCCTTTTCAGCAAAATCTTCCAATATGGATAGGTAGCAGATCAGAGGCTGGTTTGCGAAGAACAGGTAGATTGGGTGATGGCTGGCTACCTACCCAGCTAACACCTGCCGAATTTCGTGTAGGTGTTTCGAAGATAAATTTGTACGCAAATGAAGCGGGAAGAACAATTCCTCAAGATCATTTCGGCCTTCAAATCAGTTGTTATATTTCAAAAACTGGTCATGTTCCTGACTTAATTAAAGAAAAATTTTTACTGAAACGAAGGACTGATGTCCCTCTCGAGGATTTAAATTTACTAGGTACTTCATCTCAGGTTATGGATCGATTGAAGCAGTACATTGAAGCAGGTGCTACTAAATTTGTATTTAACCCTGCATGTGGGTTTGATGAGATCCATGATCAAATGGCATTATTATCAGAATATATCGTAAATCCGTTTCATCAGAAATTGATCTGATGGTGTTTGGAGAGCTATGAAAATAGGGATTATAAATGTTACGGGCTATGCAGGTATTGAGCTTGCCAGGATTTTGTATCGTCATCCTGAGGCAGAAATTGTCAGTATTACAGGTCGTAGCCAGGCAGGTGAGGAGCTTGCAAAAGCATTGCCTCATTTGGCACGTACAAATTTGCCAATTGAGCCCGAAATTACTCAAAGTGTAGATATAGTCTTTTCAGCATTGCCGCAAGTTGCGTCTGCTGAGGCATGTATTCCATATATTCGGGGTGGTGTAAAAGTAATTGACATCTCTGCAGATTTTCGACTAAAAGACTCATTGGAATACCTCGAATGGTACGGGGTGAAGCACCCTGCGCCTGATTTACTTGAGTCATCAGTCTACGGACTCCCTGAGCTTAATCGTACGTTGATTAAAGATTCACAAGTTATTGCAAACCCAGGTTGCTACCCTACGGCAGCTCTGCTTGGATTGGCGCCTTTAGTTTCACTTGGGTTAATTGAAGAGCAGATAATTATAGATTGTAAATCTGGTGTATCTGGGGCAGGTCGCGGATTAAGCATGTCTACTCATTTTTCGGAAGTTAATGAAAATGTGATGGCTTACTCAATTGCCGGTCATAGACATTTACCTGAAATAAACCAAGAGCTCAGAAAATTGAAAGACAATTTCGAGCCCAAAACTATTTTCCAGCCACATTTAATTCCTATGACGAGAGGTATACATGACACTATATATGCCTCATTTAATGATAAAATGAAATTGTCGCCGGAACAGGCTTCCACTGAGGTTATACAAATTTTCAGAGACCATTATGCTGCTGATGACTTCGTACACATAATGGATGCTCCTCCGCAGACAAAACAGACCTGGGGCAATAATGATTGCTTGATATACCCTACAGTGGATAAAAGAACAGGGAAGGTGGTAGTGTTTTCTGTACTTGATAACCTCGTCAAGGGAGCTGCCGGCCAGGCTGTGCAAAATATGAATATAATGTTTGGATTACCTGAAACCATGGGATTGGAGCAGTTGGCAATATATCCTTAGGGAGTAAATTAAAATCACGCCCCCATAGTCTAGCGGCCTAGGACGCCACCCTTTCAAGGTGGAGATCGCGGGTTCGAATCCCGCTGGGGGTACCACCAACTGATAATTCCCCTTTTTATGGAGGCTGGTTTGCGAATTGGAGCTGTTTTTCCACAAAATGAAATAGGGGACGATTCTGGAGCAGTCAAAGCATTTGCCCAGGCGGCAGAGGGCTTGGGCTACGATTATTTGGTTTATTACGATCATGTTTTAGGAGCTGACACTTCCAATCGACTGGATTGGGCAGGACCTTACACTCATTTAGATACATTCCATGAACCACTTGTTACATTTGGATACTTGGCTGCCGTAACTGAAAAAATAGAATTAACTACCTCTATATTGATTTTGCCTCAACGTCAGACTGCACTCGTGGCAAAGCAGGCTGCGCAGGTGGATTTACTTAGTGGTGGCAGACTCCGATTAGGAATTGGAGTTGGCTGGAATGAAGTTGAATTTGAAGCTCTTGGTGAAAACTTTAGAGATCGAGGAAAACGATCAGAGGAGCAAATTGAACTACTTCGATTGCTGTGGACAAACGAAGTAGTTGATTTCCATGGCAAATGGCACACTATTGACCACGCCGGATTGCGTCCTATGCCCGTGCAACGACCCATCCCAATATGGTTTGGAGGAGGGAAGACGGACACCGTACTTAAGAGAATTGCTCGATTAGGTGATGGATGGATGCCTCAAGTCCCCCCTAACGACCAAGGTAGAGAAATTTTGAATAAGTTTAGGCAGTATGTTTTTGACGCAAATCGTAAAACGGAAGATGTTGGAATAGATGCGCGAATACGACTGCAGAACGGTTTTGATCAGGCATTGATTGATTTTAATACCTGGTCTGAATGGGGGGCGACTCATATTGCAGCGAATTCTCTCCACTCAGGGCTTACACACGTTGATCAGCATATTGAAATGATTGAGAAATTTCGAGAATT
>PBOV01000118.1 GCA_002724505.1 Rhodospirillaceae bacterium
ATAGCGGACTACACTGAAATCATCTACGTTGATCATTGTGGATGAACGTCCGTAATTAGCCCATCGCATCAATCCATAATCGATAACAATATCGGCAGCATTAAGCACTTGCGGCTCTATATCCTGAGCACGAAACTTAGTCCCATGCAGAGATAAATTTGCCGACGATCCAACAACTAGCTTCCCCGCTTCAAAGCTAAGCTGCGCCATTGTATCCATCAGTGGACCAGCATTTAATAACATTGCTAGCGTTCCACCTAAAGTAGTGCGTTCGAGAACCTCTGCGTCGAGATTTTGGAGCATTGGGTGATCTAAGTCTGCTGGTGCCACCGTACCCATTGGTAAATCATATTCTTGCGTAATAGTCCGAACAATCTCGCGGTTTCTGCCCTTGAGAATATGCAGAGCCGCATGCATCGATGAACAACCAATAACAGCGTTTAGCTTCGAGGGCCCTCGTTCCTTTACCTCAATAGTCTTATTGATTGCTTCCGTCGTTGCCCCAAGAATTACGTAGCCAACGTGGCTAGGAATGATTGCAATCCCGCCGCCTAGAATAACATCCATTACGCGACGCGCATCGCCTTGAATATCAAATGGACTCATTTACTTCTTTTTTTGTTGGAAGTTTTCTTGCGTTTCCAACTTGCCTCCAGGGCATCAATACCTGCTTGGGAAACTTCGATATCTTGTGCCGGTGTACCCGAGCTAGCGCCGATACCGCCAACAATAGTTGTTCCGGACTTTATCGGTAGGCCACCCCCGATAATACTGAAGTGGCCTTGATTTGACGTATGAATACCAAAGGTGGGGCTGCCAGGACGACACATCTCATTATAAAACGAGGTCGCGTTTTTCGCCGCCGCCGCCGTGAATGCCTTGTCTATGGAGATTGAAATACTTGACACCTTGCCTCCATCCATTCGCGAGAACTCAACCAAATTGCCTGATTCATCTGTTACCGCAATACACATGGGTATGCCAATTTTGGCAGATTTTTTCTCAGCGGCTGCAATCATCAGCTTGGCCTCGTTATTTGAAATCCGTTTAACGTTTAGCATTTACCCTTCCTCCAAATTAGCGGCGAGACTTTGACAAAACCCAACGTTTCGCACAAGGCCTATCAAGAATTTATCTTTTAGGGTTAAGGAAAAGGAGCCGCTGATTTAGTATTTATGCAAATCCTCCTCCCTTTAGAGGGAAAATAAGCTAAAAACCGTACCCTATTCAAAAATATGCTAGTTCTTGAGTTTTAAGTTTCTATGGATAGGTGGTTGCGCAAGAACTGAATTTGCTGTCGAGTTATAAAATGCTAAATGAACTTTCCTTTTCCGACGCCGCATCTTCGATTAAAAGTGGTGATATATCCTCTGAACGATTGGTCCGTGATTGCCTAGATAGGATCGAATCCCGAGACAGGGATGTGCGAGCTTGGGCATTTATTGATCCCGAATTAGCTTTGTCGCAAGCGCGAGCATGTGATACCGCATCTGGCTTTAAGGGTCCGCTGCATGGTGTCCCATTTGGCGTCAAAGATATTATCGCAACCCATGATATGCCAACTGAAATGGGATCCCCTATTTATGCGGGTTACCAGACGGGCCATGATGCTGCCTGCGTGGCTCTGTTGCGAGCGGCAGGAGCAATTATTTTGGGTAAGACTGTGACGGTAGAGTTTGCTGGTATGGCACCACCGCCGACAGCTAACCCGCTTAATCTAGCCTGCACTCCAGGAGGCTCCAGTAGCGGTTCGGCAGCTGCTGTTGCCGATTTTATGGTTCCCGCTGCTTTTGGAACTCAAACTGCCGGATCAATTCATCGGCCGGCGGCCCATTGCGGCATTATCGGATACAAACCAACCTTCGATAGGTTAAACCTACATGGGGTGTGGCCGGCAGCGCAGTCGTTAGACACGTTAGGTCTCCTGACGCGGTCAATTGATGATATCGAATTACTTAGTGCAGTACTCGTTGGGCGTCCTGCCAAGCTTGAGTGTTCGCCCGTTAAAACGCCACGGATTGCCATCTGCAAAACACACCTTTGGGATATTGTGAGGCCGGAAACAATAGAAGCGATAGAGATTGCAAGAGAAACCCTATCAATTGCAGGTGCGGAAGTTGAGGATCTAATTTTGCCTGATAGCTTCGATGAATTAGTTGCTGCTCGAGATATCATTTCAAGCTATGAACGGGCAAGAGCGACGGCGTACGAGTGGTTTAGCCATCGCGAACTGTTGAGTGAGCCTTTGCAACGAGGTGTTGCTAAGGGTTTTGGGTGGAAATATGAAGAGTACACCCAAGCCATGAAGGTTGGTGCAGATTGCCGCCGTGATCTCGATACCCTGTTTAACGATTTTGATACAATTATAGCTCCCTGCACTGCGGGTGAAGCACCGGCGGATCGGAATAGCACAGGTGACCATACTCATATAGGAATGTGGAATTTACTGCATGTGCCGAGCTACGCGTTACCCACGCATAAGGGTCCAAATAATATGCCCGTCGCAATACAGATTATGGGTCGGCATGGCGGTGACGATGCACTTTTTCATGTTGCAAAATGGGTTCTTGAAAAGCTTGTTCCGGCTTAGACTGTCAACAAGGGATTTGAACTTCTAAACCAAATCCAAAAACAGGAGGCTAAAATGGCTAAAATTAAACATATTGCAATTGTAACAATGGACGCCCCAAAACTTGCAGAATTTTACACTAAGGTATTCGATATGAAGGTTTTGAATACCTCAAAAAGGGGCGCAATGTATCTTACAGATGGTTATATAAATGTGGCCCTGCTACCCAATAAGGCAGAAGGAAAACCGAATGGGCTAAACCATTTCGGTTTTGAGATCGATGATCAGGAAGAAATTGCACGCCGTATGGAGGAATTTGGGATAACGGCACCAGCACAGCGACCGCGCGACAGACCATATGCGGAGACCCGTGGTTGCGACCCTGAAGGCAATAACTTCGATCTTTCAGTGCACGGATTTCAAGATGTGGAATATGAGGCGGACCGCGAACGCGGCATTAAACGTGTACAAGAAAAAGTAATCGCCTAATACGCTTTTAGAATTGGCGGAGACAAGTAAAGTGCGGACAGAAAATTGCGATGTCGCTATTATAGGCGGGGGCAGTGCGGCCTTTGAGGCTGCTGTATCAGCCCGGCAAAACGGGGCGGCCCGTGTTGTAATGTTGGAGAAGGCCCCTGAAGAAGAGTTCGGAGGCAATGCCCGTTACTCTCATACCGGTTTCCGATTTGTTTATTCTGGCCCCAATGATATCCGGGATATTGTACCAGACTGGGATGCAGATGAATTCTCCCGGTTTCATATACCAGCCTATACTGAAGAGATCTTTAAAAATGATCTTAATCGCGTAACTCAAGGTCGGATTAATTCGGAATTAGCTGATTTTTTGGTTCGCAAATCGAATTCCGCGGTTAAATGGATGTTTGAAACTGGCATAGAGTTTGAGCCAGAAAAGCGCAGGGAAATAGAAGGCAAGTTTTATTTTGAGCCTGGCATCATCGTCCATACCGTGGGCGGCGGGTTAGGCCAGCTTCTGCGCTGGAGGCAGATAGCGTTGGGCCTTGATGTTGATCTTCGGTATTCCTCACGAGTTACGAAGTTTAACGGCGACTTTCGAAAAATTGAGGGTGTTTGCGTTGCCTCTGGCGATGAGGATTATAATTTAAACGCTGGGGCAGTAATCGTATGTGCCGGTGGGTTTCAGGCTAATGCTGAAATGCGTGCGAGATATCTCGGCGCCAATGCCGACCTCATGAAAGTACGCGGTTCAAAACATAATACTGGCGAGATTTTGCGTGCTTTGCTTGATCTCGGCGCTAAGCCAGCAGGCCACTGGCAGGGCGCTCATGCCACACCAATTGATGCATATGCGCCGGACGGTGGTACGCCTTTGAGGCAGGATGGACACAGCAACACGTGTAATCGCTACGATTATACGCAGGGTATTACCGTTAATAATTTAGCTGAACGGTTTTATGATGAGGGAGAGAATAATCATTCCTATACCTATGCTAAAACTGGCCGTGCCGTATTGGCGCAACCTGGTGGGACCGCCCATCAAATATATGATCAAAAAGGTATTAACCTATTCCGGCTTGGCGCCGAATATACCGACGTTTATCAAGAAGCCAATACAATCGCAGAGCTAGCAACCAAAATTGGCATTCTTCCGGCTGCATTGGAGGCAACCGTTGATGAGTTTAATTCAGCCTGTCAAATTGACATTCCCTTCAATCCTGGAATTCTTGATGGCCGCTCAACTGTGGGACTAGAATTACCTAAATCAAACTGGGCGAACCCAATTGATGAACCCCCATTTCGTGCATATACGGTCACAGGGGGGGTTACGTTCTCGTTTGGTGGAGTTAGCATTAATACCAATTGTGAAGTCTTAGATGTCGCCGATCAGCCAATCCTAGGCCTTTATGCGTCGGGAGATATTGTAGGCCTGTTCTTTCATAACTATCCATCTTGTACGGGTCAGACACGTAATGCTGTCTTCAGCTTGGAGGCAGGGAAGAATGCGGCCCAACTTGCCAATCAATAGTTCAAAAATCGAATAAGAATAGGGGTAAAAATGACCGAATTAACACTTGCTACCGAAAAAATGAAGGCTGAAAAAAGGGATGGTATTGGGTGGATCACTTTTAACAACCCCGACCGGCGAAATGCTATTGGTTATGCTATGAGGGAAGCAATTCTTGAAATTATTGAGGATTTTGAGAGTGACCCTGCAATTCGAGTAATCGTTATGCGAGGTGCTGGAGATAAAGCCTTTGTTTCCGGTTCCGATATTTCTGAATTTGCAGAAAAACGCGCCACGCCCGAACAGCGTGAGGTTTATGATGCGCTTTCCGCGAAAGTTAATGCAGCTTTTAGTAATATCCAAAAACCACTCATTGCTATGATCCGTGGATTTTGTATGGGTGCCGGGGTTGGAATGGCTCTACACGCAGATATGAGGGTTGCGGCAGCAGGCTCACAGTTTGGGGTTCCGGCGGCCAAGCTGGCACTTGGTTACCCCTTTAGGAACATGAAAAAAATTATCGATTTGGTTGGTCCCGCAAAGACCAAAGAAATCATCTTTACCGGCCGCCGCTTTTCGGGGGAAGAAGCACTTGCGATGGGCCTCATTAACCAGCTCGTCCCGGCGGCCGATTTAGATAAAGTAGTTCATGAGCTCGCATCAACAATCGCCGCAAATGCGCCGCTAACAATTTTAGCTACAAAAGTTATTGTAGCCGAAGCGGCTAAGGATCCCGTAGATCGTGATATTGCCATTTGTGATGAGCTTGTGGAGAATTGCATGTTAAGTGAGGATTACAAAGAAGGCCGCACGGCATTTTTGGAGAAACGCCCACCGATGTTTAAAGGCAAGTAACTTCCATATTATACCGCCCGTTCAGCGCTTCGTTGCTTTCTTGTAGGCGGGTTTTTGTTGTTTAAGTTTAATTGATTCTAGCGGTCATAACCTGGGTTAACTCGATCAAGGACCTTTTTCATTGAAGCCCAACCACTCGGCCTTTCCCTAGTGACGGCCCGATTGCGCGCAAACTGTTCCGATGTATGCGTCAATAGATTATCTGAGATTTTTATTATTTTACCGCCTGCTTGCATAATAGCGAGCTGGGTTTTACAAGCCTTTTCCATCGCAAACATTTCCTTGAATGCCTGACCAATTGTTGGACCGCAGACTAGAAGTCCGTGATTGCGCAGCACTAAATAGTTTTTATCGCCCAGATCTTTAACTAATCGTTCCCGTTCATCTAAATTTTCTGCAACGCCTTCAAAATCATGGTAAGCGACGCCATTGTGAAATCGCATTGCTTTCTGAAACCAAGGTTGGAGGCCTTCTTCCATTGTTGCAATAGCCATGCCCGCAACTGTGTGGGTGTGCATAACGCATTTTGCATCGTGCCGTGCCGCATGTACCGCAGAATGGATAACAAAGCCAGCCGGATTAATGACATGCTTTGTGTCTTGTACGATATTACCGTCAAGATCTACCTTGACCAGACTTGACGCAGTAATTTCACTGAAGTGCATCCCATAAGGATTAAGCAGAAAATGTTCTTCTTCCCCGGGCGCGCGGGCGGAGATGTGGGTGGCAAAAAGATCGTCCATATCGTAATGGGCCACTAGGCGGTAACAGGCAGCCAGATCGACCCGCATTTCCCATTCCGCTTCACTCATTATATTTCCCGCTGTCTTAAGTTTTTTTATTACTGGGTTCGCGCACATAAAAGCCTCCCTCATCATTCTATATTTGCATTATCGCCGCCGCCCGCTGAGTTGTGCAAGTCCGTCTTACTGAATGATTTCGCAATTGAAACTGGAAGGGACCTATGTGACCATCCGTTAAATTAAAATTCTGGAGATCCTAATGGCTACCAAATTTAAACTTTGCAGCTTTAAAACATGCCCTTGGGTGCATCGTGCCGCAATTGTTCTGCAGGAAAAAAATATTGATTACGAAATAGATTACATTGACCGAGACAACCGGCCGGCTTGGTTTTTGGCGATATCACCACACTCAAAGGTACCAGTATTGATAGTCGATGATGATACGGCATTGTTTGAATCCAACGCTATCGCAGAGTATCTTGATGAAGTTACGCTGCCGCGCTTGCATCCGGAAGATGCATTAAAACGAGCGTACAATCGAGCATGGAATGACTTTGTCCCGGTGTGCAGCAAAATTACACATCTCACTGATGCAAAAAATGAGGAAGATCTTTCTAAGAGGTGCGGCGAAGTTCGTATAATTTTTGGGAAGCTCGAAAAAGCCCTGATGCAGCGGGGTGATGGAAGGCCATACTTTAACGGTGCCGAATTTTCCCTGACCGATGCGTCATACGCACCAGCTTTAATGCGGTTTACTTTCTTTGATCGCATCCATCCGCTGGGACTAATTGAGGAGTTTCCATTTGTTACTGCCTGGCGTGATGCCCTGATGTTGCGTCCCTCAGTTTTATCAGCAGTAGTTCCAGATTTTGAGAAGTATTGGCAGGAAGTCTTGAGAGAAAAAGGGGGTTGGGCGTCACAGTTTGTTCCAGGTGCCGCTGCGGCTGAATAGCGTTTTAACTACGCCACAAATTGCAAAACTGGGTGGCTATAATGTCGTCATAGGGCACGGGTCCCCCATTTAGTAGACCGGCGTTATTGGCAAAATTATTCATACCATCGATTAGGTCGGTGGTAATATTGGCGTCATAAAAAGGTTGGTCACGTTCGATAAGTTTTGCAATCAAAGAGGCCTCCTTTTCTGGAAATAAATCTTTGGCAACATCGGTCGCCAAAGAAGCATCCTCCTTAAGGGCATTAAGTGTTTTGACGATAGCCCTCACTGCTCCGGCGGCGACCTCGGGTTGCTCGTCGACTAATTTTTGAGTGGTAACCAATGCCGGTTGCGTAAAATTAAAGGCCGCCGGAGGGCCATCACCCCGCCGCACATCAATGATGCATTTTGCAATGCCACTGGTGATTGCTACTTCTGCGCCCATACCGTTAGCCCAGAAACCATCAATTGCACCATCAATCAGTGCCTGAGCTGCGACCACTCCAAAAGATTTTCCCTCGGGAATTCCTCCAGGTGGTAGGCCTATAGTAATTTTTTCGGCGTCCGCATCGATACCAGCTGCAATCAAAAGCTGCCGTAAACCAACATCGACGCCTGGTGCCGCACCAAGGCGCAGTCCTTTTAGCCCATTAACATCACCTTTCTTAACGTTAATGTCATGGCGGAGGACTAGGAACCAATACATGCCCTGTGATAGGGCACAAAGCACCTTAGAACCCTCCCAGCGAGGAAAAGCCCAAAGTGGTGCGTGGGCTGAACCTGCAACAAAATCGCAGCGGCCGTCACGAAGTGCTGCAAATGAATCTGGCACCGGAAAGATTAGTTCAATCTTAGCGTCTATGTCTTCTTCCTTGAAGTAACCTAACTCTACTGCAGCAATCGCCGGAAAATAGGAATTGGATACGAGGTCGGGCAAGGCGACTTTAAAAGTCATAAAAAAACTCCTTAGCGAATTACATTACATTTAAGTCGTGAACGATAACTTACAGTGCCTAAGATAGTTATACAAAGGGCGTTCACCACCTGAAAATATTCTTTATTTTTTTAGTTAGGGCCCTGCGGAATAACCGCTATCTCTTTATGATAATGGCCTCTCTTCCAACCTTTAAAACGGTATTTTCTCGCCGTCCCAAGCGAAGCATTGTCCGGTATCGATTGGTTTGAGATTATCCACAACTGATAACAAAGCATTGGCTGATTTTTCTGGCGCCAAAAGTTTTTCTGGGGGGACGTTGCTCTGGAATGGCTTAGAAAGAGCCGTGTCTACCGTTCCCGGGTGTAATCCAACGCATATAGCATTTTGATTAGTTCTGGATAGTTCAATCGAGAGCGTTTTTATTATCATGTTTAGGGCCGCCTTGGAGGCGCGATAAGCATACCAACCACCCAAATGATTATCTTTAATACTTACAACTCGAGCGGACAGACAGGCAAAGACAGATTTACTGTCCTTTCGAAGGAGTGGAATGAAATGTTTCGCAACTATCGCGGGCCCTATTACATTTATTCTAAATAACCTGTCTAGGGCGTAAGAATCCAAATTGCGCGAGGATTTTTCCGGCTGTATCCCACCATTTTCATGCAAAAGACCGGTTGCTACGTATATGGCACTGAGGGATCCTACTTTTTTCTCGACAAGGTTGGCGGCCTCGATGATGGAATTCTCGTTTTCAAGCTCTAATTCAATGGTCAATCCATCAAAATCTGCATTAATTCTTTGACTGCGCGCAATGGCCACCAAGTTAGTTTCGGGGGAAATTTTTGATAATGTTTGTATTAAGGCCCCACCAATTCCACCATTCGCTCCAATAACTGCCATGTTGTATGGTTTTTCGAATGAGGACAAATTCCATTCCTTTAAAACTTCG
>PBOV01000134.1 GCA_002724505.1 Rhodospirillaceae bacterium
AATACCTGTCGCTAGTCTGCGCACGAAGCTTTATTCTTTGTCTTTCTCCTTCAGATCAAACGCTGCTGTCAGCGCGTGCATAACCTCGTGCAAAAACGTGTCCTGCATCGCGTCGTTTGCTTGATCTTCTGCGACAACAATCAACTGCGCGTCGACTGAACAGAACCCCATCGCACCACTCACGATCATTTCATCCTGCGAGGAAAAGATGACCTTGTAGGTCAGGTTCAAAACCTTCAGCTCGTCAGGTCTTCCAACTGTTGACGAAGCCTTGGCGGCGCGGCGGCCGGTTCTTGATGGCTTGGAACGTGTCTGCTTGCGGGGTTTGAGTTTGGCGTTCATCGATGCTTTTCAAAAATGAGAGTTGGAAGCAGATTAACCAGCCACTTCTGCCGGCTCGTAAAGGTATCTCTGGAATCCGAGGAACATCTACCTGATCTCACCCACCTGATGCAATTCAGCGACTGCATCCCGAGGAGTTCCATACTTCAGTTCGATAAATGGCGGCAACTTCCCCTCTCACCCCCCCAGGCGCAATCGCCCAGAATCTCACAGCCTCCTTCCAAAGCAGATCATCAATATTATTAAACGCCTTGAAAATTTCAAATATTGGGTTTACTTTTATCTAACTGTGCAGTTAATCTCTAGGATGAATTTACGGATCGCTTACTCAATGACAATCATGCTTGCAATAGTCAGCACCGGGTTGGGGCAGATATCCAGCTTTACCGATGAGTTCGACGGTCCAGATTTGAACCCGGAATGGACTTTGATCAATGCGACGCCCCAAGATGGTTTGGTCGAGACTGGTTACTATTCGTTACGGGGCCCCATTGGAAAATCCTCTGGACTCCGCCGCAAGATTGAAGGCCAAGGCGACTTCACCACAGAAATTAGCTTCAAACTAAAAACCTTCTTCCTCAAAGGAGCCGGAGGCTCAAAGTCAGACCTCAAGATTCGCTTTACAGGCCCAGGTGCTTGGTTTGAGGTTGTATTAAACAGTTTCAGATCATTGCGTGTTACTTCGTCAGAGATTGGGGGTAATCTTCAAGCCCCCATTAACGTTAGAGTTATCGGTGACGATGACCGCCTTAGATTCAAGTTTGATTATAGCGAAGCCACTTCGACTATGTCAGTCAGCTACGCCATCAACAAAAGCTCGTGGAAAAGTCTAGCCACCGGTTCAGGAGTTACGCCAATGGCTCTAAAATACTTTGAAATAGTCCTATTTAAGTTCGATAAAAATCCTTCCACCTTACCGCTCATATTGCTCGAACGCTATAAGGTGCTTGGCCCCGAACCTGTTCCTGTTCCATCAGGGCTTACAATAATGGCAGACAAAGAATATTTTAAAATAATTTGGCCAAGCGCCGCATCAAAATTATATTCTATTCAGCAATCTTACAACCTAGTCAATTGGGAAACCGTCGTTGATCAAATTCCAGCTGCACCGCCATTGAACACCTACAAATTCGATGGCTTGAATTCAAAAAGAAGAAGCTTTTTCCGAATTCTTGAGCACAACGCTAGCACGTGGCCGCACAGGGATTACTGCGCAATGCTTGCCCAAGAGATTCAAGGTAAGAAGCACGCATTTCTGGCAGGGAACTTAGCCTATTACATAGGGGGTAGATACACCACTTGGGACCTTCTAGAAAACGAAACTCTGGGGTTAACCCACCCATTTCACCACGACTTACGCGGACGTGGATTGGGCATCGTCACTGATGAAAAAACTGGAACTGGTCATGACTTTCAGGGTTGGGAATTTTACAAAGATTCAAAAGTTGCCTACGGGACTGTTATAGTAAACGGAAAATCCTACATCAATCCCGCACCTCGAAAGATGTTCTGGCGACCAGATCGTATAATCTGCGAATATGAGATTGATGGAGTAGAAATCCGCGAAGAAAAGTTTATTGCTCTGAACGATGTAGCCTGTTCTATTATTACCTCTTCAAAGGCAATTGAGATCAAATTTTCCGGGCATAGCTACGTCAGCGCAAACCGCAGCATTCAGCGCACCTCCACCGTCCGTCATGATAAATCACACAACATGGTCCACGTGATAGAGGGTGGCACTGCCTTAACTCGGCCTGTGGAAGGCAAAGATGTGGAAGGAGTGCTAATTTATGACGGGATGAGTACGGTAATTTCGACATCCAAGAGATTCACAGACTATAATGCCTTCCGCGATCGCGACGGACGACAGCAATATTCGTTCAAGGTTGCCTGCGATCAGCAAGGCGTTGCCCTAGGCTGGGCGATGCACGATAATTACATAGATGCGCGTGAACGTGTTAACAAAGTGCTCTTGGATTCAACTAAGCACTTAGCCGCTAAGACTGCACACATGGACGATCTGCTTACTAACCAGATCCCGTACTTTCGTTGTTCCGATCCCGACATAGTCAACATCTACTACTACCTCTGGTCGATCTACTTGATGTATTATATCGACGTTGGTAAAGGCTGGGAGATTCATCCGCACACCCAGACCGCGGTAAACAATTTTTTGGGCATGCACAGGTTCGATGCAAACTTTCAGATCAAGGTCGGAGCTTGGATTAGAGACAAGGATTATTACGCCTATGGTAACGTTTTGATCTGGTCAGCGCTGCTTCCGTACGCCAAGTCTGGAGGAAGACTGCCTGACAACATGGGGCAGTCTTGGCTCTCGCCTGTATGGGGTACAACTACCGATCATGTGATCGGCGCTTGGGATATCTACGAACACTCTGGCGATCTAGGTTTCATCGAAGAGGTGTACGAACCTTATTTCAAACCTCTGTTTTGGAACGGTATCAATAACCATTGGGGCGCCAGATTCGATGCAGTTAATTGCCTCAAGCGAATGGCAATTCTAACCGGTAACTCTGCTGATTTAGAACACTGGCACTCGGTGGGAGACATGAACAATCACAAAAATTGGGTGAATAATGAGTGGGAACGAGCAAAGCCTAACTATTGGGGAAACACGGCTCCTGCAATCTATCCGCCTGGCAGTAAGGACCGTGTACTCTTCTGGACTGGATTGGCCTACATGCGCAACAGTTGGTTCCCGGAGGATTGGGCACGCCGCATGACTGATAACTGGGCAGTAGATAGCGAAATAGGCTTCAACGGTCCAATTCCACCTACACTCGTTGCCATGCAGGACTTCGATCATACTTTTCCAAGTTTCGCTTCAGCACCAGACCTCGCCTACTACTCCATTATTGGTATGTATGATCGCAATGTCGGGAAGAATGCCAACGTCATGGGACTTGGACACCTGAAAAAATACAACCTCAAATGGGGCATTCCTGTCGCTCCAGAATCATACGACAGTGACTGGGAAATTTGGGGTGATCAGTATTCCAATTTCAATGCAGGTAAAATCCTCATTATACTTAACGGCATTGCGGGCCTAGACTATTCTATCCCTGGAGACACATTTATAATTAAAGACAAAATGCCTGATGAATGGAGTTTCATGAAAGTCAAAGTACCTGTCACCAAGCACGGCCTAACAGACTGGGTCGAAGTACAAATCGATCGCACAGATATTGGTGATGGCGTAGTTGAAAAAACAATCACGGCAACAGGCAATTCATTGCAAACCTTAAAAATCCAGCCTTGGTTGGAGGAACGAACCCTCATTAAGGCACCCGGCGGGGGCGATATCCTAGCACCTACGGGGCATCTGTCGTATACATTTAAAAAAGCAAAAGATGCGAGCGTGACTATCCGCTCGATGGAATAGATACCACAAATAAACTCTTAGTTCGAAATCCTAGGCGCAGAATCTAGGTGCCAAAATACTTCGCAAAACGATGTTTTTCTCTTAGTTAAATGTAAAAACTAGTCTGAGCTTTGTTTTACTCGATAAAAGCGACGATCATCATCTGCTGGGATATTCTCATTCTTTACAGTCGTGTCGTCACCATCAGATGGAATATCATCAATCAAATTATTCCATTCTAAGAGGTCATTTGACCATTCGACATTATAGGTCGCTCCTGGTGTTGATGACCAGGTGATAGTCACAGTCTGTGGAGCTGTGTTGGTTACATCTATACTAGTAATTTCAATTACCGATTCGTTGCCACCTTCACTGAGAGGAAAGACTCCATCCCGAATCTCAAAATGATCAATCAGCATCTTTGGGGTATTACCATTACCCTCTCCAAACTTGAACATAACAAAATCAACAATGTTTGGTTCAAACGCTTTTAGTCCCTCCGCTGTGGCAATCTCTACCATTGCACCACCATCAATCGAAACACCATAAGTGGCATTACCTGTTTCCGCGTCCCATATAAACCGAAAATGCAATGGGGCTCCGTCTGTTACACCAATGTCGTCGAGGCGATTTACATTACCTCCTTTTTCAGCAGAAAAAACACGGACGTCGTCAAAACTATTAAAGACAAGTTCCAAGAACTTCCCGCCAAAGAAGCGAAACTTGAAATCTGTATGAGAGCCAATGAAGTCTTCAAAATGCATATTGAGATCTGCAGTAAAACTTCCTCCACTCGTAAATGATCGTCGGATGCCAGCATCGCCTCCGGCAGATGTACTCGGTTCGTTAACCTGATATCTTCCATCCTCGGTGAACCCAATCTGCGCATCGGCTGAATCATCACGTACGCTCCAATCTTCCCCAAGTTCAGGGCCATCAAACGTTTCTACAATCCCTTCAACAGGCGGCTGAACTTCCGGAATAGGAGAAACCCCAGGAACAATCTCAAAATAATCAACCAATAATCCAGGAGTGTTTCCATTCCCTTCTCCAAATTTGAACATAATGAAATCAACTATCTCTGGAGTAAATTCCTTCAATCCAGAAATCTTAGCTATTTCCTTCATCGGCTCATCTCGAATTGAAAGTCCTATGATGACTTCGCTAGAAATTTCATTCCAAATAAAGCGTATTTTGACGGCGTCACCATCATTAATTCCGACTTTTTGAATTTTACTTACATTCTCTCCACGTTCCTGTGAATAAACACGCAAATCGTCAAAACTATTATAAACAAATTCAATGAATTTACCCCCCAAAAATCGGAATTTAAAATCAGTCGCAGAGCCAGAAAATCCGTCAAAGGTAAAACCAAAATCGGAAGTGAAACTTCCCCCCTTCCCCTCAATAGCATGTCTAAGACCAACGTCGCTAGCTGATGTAGACGGATCACGAAGTTCGTAAAACCCATTTTCAAATCCTCTCTGGGCTTCTGGACTTTCATCTCGCAATATCCAGCTTTCGGCGAGTTTAGGTCCGTCGAAGTCATCTCGATAGGGTTGAATCGGTGGATCCATGGGAATCTCATCAATTCCAGATCGTATTTCAAAGCGATCTATTGAAACTATCGGCTCGGGCCCATCACCAAATTTGAACAAAATCATATCTAGTGAGTTAGGGGTAAATTCAGTCAAACCACTAACTGAACCAACTAAGGTCCACTTATCGCCTGTAAAAACTCCATACTGTGCCTGTCCTGCCGGCTCATTCCATACGAAACGAAATTGCACTGTTTCTTTTTCCAAAATCCCTATATCCTCGATACGATTAATCCCACCTTTTTCACCGGAATGCATACGGATGTCATCAAAACTATTGTAGACCAACTCTATGAATTTACCTCCAAAGAAGCGTAGTTTAAAATCTGATCCAGTCTCGTTGAATTGCTCAAATATGACATGTGCATCAACCGTAAAGCTGCCTTGGCCGGTAAAAATATGCTTAATACCGGCAGCATTTGAGGATCTAGATGGATCCTTAAATCGATACGTACCATTCGAGATTCCTAATTGAGCATCTTCGTCTATTGTGATCCAAGTATCGGATAGCAATGGATCTTCAAATTCGTCTATGAATGGCTCCAATCGTTCTGTCGGAATTTGGGAAAAACCCGAGCGGGCGGAAAAGCTATCGAGATAAACAGCAGTTGAAGGGTCCTTCTCGCCACTTGAGGAGAGTAAAATTTCTAACATACGAGGCTTCCATCCCTCACCAAATTCCTCCAGCATCAGTTCTAAACCTTGGCCGTTTATACCTGCGCCTATTTCAAATAATTCAAGAGTGGAATCCCATCCAAATCGTAAATTCAATGTTTCCTCATCCCCCAAATTAAAGTCATCTAATTTTAGGAGACTATCACCTGAAAAAATAACCTCGAAAGTTTTGTCACCACCTACTAGAATCTCAAGTGCATCAGAACCGGGAAATCTCATAATTAACGCTGAATTTGAGTCGACAAATTCGCTCAAACTTAAATTAAGATCTACTGTTGTACTTCCAGGAGAAGGCAGTCTAAGCCCTAACCCTGCTTTATTATTTGGACTTAAGGCAGACTTGAATTGATACCGACCCTTATCGTCGAAGCCTATATGCTCTGATTCTTCTCCCAATACAATCCAAGGTGAAATCAGTTCCGGACCGTCGAAATCATCAATAATTGTTTGCACCTCAACAGGAACATATCCATCACTAATATCAAAGTGATCAAGTTGTAATCTAGGTTCATTACCGTTTCCTTCCCCAAATTTGAATAAAACCAAATCCAAATTTTCGGGCTCAAATTCAAATAGCCCACTCTCTTGAGCGAGTAAAATCATCGGACCATCATTTTGAGCGACTCCTACTTGAACAGTTTTCGCTAGATCATCATAGGCTAATTTCAGATCTATAACATCACCATCCTTGAAACCAATCTTGTTGAAACGGGCAATGTTTTCACCCAATTCCCCTGAATAAACCCTTATATCATCAAAACTGTTGTAAACAATCTCAATCAAGCCGCCTACAAGAAACCTAAATTTAAAATCAGAAGCTGATTTGGAAAAATCCTTAAGCTTTATACGAGCATTGGCAGTAAAACTTCCTGTTCCTTCAATTTTATGTCGCAGTCCTGCATCGCTCCCCTGCTGACCCTTTATCTCATATATTCCATCTGAGAACCCAACCTGTGAATTTTCTGACTTACCCAAAGGAACCCATCTTTCGTCAAGTTTCGGCCCCGAAAAATCATCTACAAACGAAGAAACACCGATAGGGAGTGCTTTGTCTTGAATTTGTATACGATCATAAAAAAGCCGAGGGGTATGCTCGCCTGCTCCAATTCTAAATAAAATTAAATCTAAACGTGTCGGCTGAAATTTCTGCAAGCCACTAATGGTATTAATCAATTGCATCGTTTCTTCCCCTTTTGCCACTCCTATTCGCATAGTGCCTGTGGATTCAGTCCAAGCAAAACGGATATGCATACTGGAACCTTCTTCGTATCCAAAAGACGGGATTTGCACAGTATTGCTTCCACGTTCACCCGAGAACACCCTCATAAAATCATTCTGATTGAAAACTAATTCCATAAATTTTGGAGCTAGAAATCGGAACTTAAAATCGAATCGACCATCAAAAATATTCTCGAGGCGAATTGTAGCATCAACTGTAAAATCACCAGAACCAGAGAGTTTAAGGCCCAATCCGGCATCAGACTTTGATTGGGAGTCAACGACTTCATACTCACCTTCGTCAGTAAATCCAACATGCGTACCTCCTTCATTATCAAAAATAAGCCAAGACGGATCTAGGTCCGGCCCATTAAACTCTTCTAAAAATGCTTTCTGTGCGTTGGCAGTATGATCTCCCAAAAACAAACAGATAGAAGACAACAAGATTAGATTTGATAGTATTTTTTTCATATATTATTCTCTCAAGGACTTCAACACTACATTTGACTCAAAAAAATGACTTAATTGATTCATAAAAAGCCGACAATTGAGGCATAAAACTTATTTTAAATGGTTTGAACTGAGAAAATCTTAGGGAAAAGACCTCTTGGCATCAAGCTTTTATTTGTAATTCATTTATCGAAAAGCACCTGAACTTCCAAGATGCCTACAGCAGAATCTGCAGGAGGATCAATATTAATACGGATAGCATCGCAATTCGTTGTTGCAGCCGGATGAACAACGTTGAATTGATTGGCGCGAAAGTCGTAACGGTCAGTGGTATATAATTCGAAGGGTTTCCACTGACCATCCTGTTCGACTTCTAGTGACCACTTTTTGGGAAATTTTACATCACCTTGCCAGCGATTCATCCAGAAGACACCCACACTGCGGATTTTTTTAGATTTGTGAAAACGTCCAACGATCCATTGTTTTTTACCAGCCTGACCGCGACTAGTCCAACGAGCGACCTTGTTTCCGCTAGACCACTTATCCACGCGACCGTCGCCAATGGCATTTACGGAATCTTCAGGAGCAGTATGAGAAGCCTTAATCTCTTTAAACACACTTTCGCTAGGAAGCGCTAGAGGATCGTAAATCGCCATTTCAGTCTTGGTAGGGAACCAGACGGTCATGGAACTTGTGTTGCGATTGTTCCATGCATAGTAGGGTATTAGGCTCAATTGACTAAATGAACTATCACCTTGAATATTCGTAAGTCTGTTCGCCGGAACATTAGCTTGAATGAATGAGCCATGCTTTAAATTCTTCATCGCAATCTTTGTTTTAGAAATATCCATATTTTCATCAAGAAAATAGCGTTGGGTGACGCCACCGTTGTCAATTCCTTCTGCGCACATCACAAAAGGGCCACGGGTCAGTGCAATGCGGTCAACGTTTGCTTTAACTGCGGTATGGCAGCGATTTTTTTGAATTGGCATGGGTAGATTCAACTCAACCTTATCACCAGCTATCCACTCACGCTTGATTACGGCGAAGCCGTTTTGAAGGTTTTTTACATCAATATACTCTCCATTCACCTTAAGAGAAACCGGCTTCGCAATAGAATCAACAAAGTCATACAGATCGCCGGGGAGGAACTGATTGCCCTGTGCCCATGTTGGAATTCGTAGATAAAGACTAAACTTAACTGGCTTCGCCGGATGTATATTTACGGAAATGAGCCCTTTATTAGGATAGGCAGTCTTCTGCTCAACTCTGACTTTAGTGTCAGCCATTGAAATTTCAGTGCTACTTTCTGCATAAAATGTCACAAAAAGATTATGTTGATCCTGAGCGTAGGTCATCCCTGGCACCTGCGGTATTAGCCGTGCCATATTCGAAGGACAACAGGCGGTGCCAAACCACGGCGCACGACCGGCCGTTCCATGATTGAATGGATATTTTCCATCAGCAGATAGTGGATTGACATAAAAGAATTTATTACCTTCGAAATTTACTGCAGCCAGCACATTATTTAGCAACGCAACTTCCGCCACATCTAGATACTTTGCGTCCTTCGTTAACAAAAACATCCGGTGGTTGAACATTACATTGCCTACTGCGGCGCAAGTCTCGTTAAAAGCATCTTTATTTGGTAATTCGTAGTTTGATCCAAAACCCTCAATTCCGTGCACCGCGCCCAATCCGCCGGTTATATGCATTTTCTTATCGGTTATGTTGCTCCAAATCCTATTAAGCGCTCTAGTATAGCCCTTGTCGTCTGTCAGCGCACCAACATCGGCCATTGCTGCATAAAGGTAAGTCGCTCGCACTGCATGACCAACCGCCTCGCTCTGTTCTTTCACTGGTCTGTGCTGCTGAGCGTAAGTCGGAGACATGACTCCCTCGCCATTGGGAACATAGGTGATGCCACGGATTTCGAGAAACTTCCTAGCCATGTCCAGATAAAGCTGATTGCCAGTCACTCGGTACAACTTGACCAACGCCAATTCGGGCTCCTGATGCCCCGGTGCCTGGCGAATTGGTTTCCCATCGTTATATTTTGGATCTCCCTCGAAAAAAACCTTGTTGATATGTTTTGCGTTCTTTTCAGCAATTTTCAGTAGAGCATCCTTACCCGTTGTAACATAATAGGCGACGGCAGCTTCATAGAGATGACCCATATTGTATAACTCATGACTGTGAACTACGAAAGTATAAGGCGAATCGCCCATCATATGCTTAGATGAACCTGCTTTGGTAGTATGTGATGGATAAAGGTATCCATTTGGCTCCTGTGCGGCACCGATAACCCTAATAATTTCATCCATTTTTTCCTCTAATTCGGGATCGCGCTCCAACTGAAGAAGGTAAGCTGCGCCTTCCATTACCTTATAAAGATCAGAGTCTATGAATCGGTGAGCACGACTTTTGGCTGCTTTTTTACCTTTAAGAATGTCCGCAGCTGCTTCCAAATGGGCAACACCTGTTTTCGTGCGATCAAAGGCCCAAGGAACCAATGTCTTTCGCTGAGTTACCAAGCGCGGCCTCCAGAAGTCACTTGTCATTTCCACTTTATTAAAGGAAATGGGCTGCAACGGATAATCCCCCGGCAATTCAGCGCTAACTTGAAATACTCCCGTAATTATTGTTATTGATATGATTAATTGAGTTTTCATTTTAAGATATGGCTTACTGTGTAGAAAAGATCATAATGCAATTCCATGCCGACGAAAAGCACTTCCCCCCTCCTACCCCCTAGGCGCAATTGACCAGAAACTCTCAGCCTCAGACCTTGTGACAGCGTTGTTGTAGTCCTTCCGAAGCAGCGTGGGGTTTGGATGAGATTGGTGCGGCCTCCCTCGACGTCCGTCGCACTTGCACGATTGGCCCGCTTGGCCAAACGCAGGACGAACCTTCCCTCGTCCTTGGTCGACTGCAGTACGCACACGGCACGCGCCCAGTTCGTCAGCTCGGACGAACCTGTGCCTGCGTACGAATGATCGGTGGCGTTCCAACCCGACTTGGATTTCGGATCGGTCGAAGGCTTCGGCGTGTGGTGCATCATCATCCACACAACGCCCGTCTCGTGCGCTATCGGGTTGAGAAGGTTGCGCAAAAAGTACGAACAAACGTCCTGCTTGGAGATGTCGTCCCCGATGAACGAAAGCAACGGATCGAGCCACACCAAATCGGGTTTGTGCTTCGCCACAAGCAGGCGCACGGCGTTGGCAAACTCCTCACCCGTTTGCACCGACTCAGCGACGATCGCAAAGCGGTCTTGCAGGGCCGAGGTTGCCTCCTCCGGCGTTTTTATTCCCAACCCGCCCAACGTTCCCCGAAGCATTTCAGAAACGTCTCCAAAGTCATTTTCGGCCTGAATCAAAAGCGACTTCAGAGGCTTCACCGGCTTGATGCCAAACACCTCTTTTCCGAGTGCCCAGCTAACCGCCATTTGCATTGCCAAGGATGACTTTCCAATGCCGCTTTGACCCACGAAGAGGCAAGAACCGCCGCGACATAACCACCTTTGCCCAAGAAGGTTGTTAGGGTCGTTTTCGGTGTCGAACTTCATCAACTTGGCG
>PBOV01000135.1 GCA_002724505.1 Rhodospirillaceae bacterium
CGTTCACCCAACATGGCAGCCATTGGCGCGAGTAATTGAGGAGGGCGCTGACTGGATAGGGCTTGCTTGTTATTCCGGAACCCTTCAATCCAGGCGACTTCTCGCATTAGCAATGAAACTTGCCTGAAGATATAAATTATGCCCAGCAGTAAGACGCCTACAATAAGGCCGTTCAAGGCGGGGTTAGCCATGAAGGCCTCAAATAGCGGTAAGTAAAGCCCCGCCACCGCCAGTCCCACTGAAAAGACAAATATTAACATTCTTATTAAATAACGCCGGGGACCATGCATTAGACTTTTCCTACGGCTGGTTGAATAAACAGGTTAAATATAGCGGTGTTATTAACGTCAAGGATTACCGTTTTGTTAAAATGAGATCAATACGATCATTAGGTCCTATGGTGGATCGATTGCCAAGAGCCTTAACAGAAATGCGCGTTATATCCACCCCCCTATCAATTAAGTAGGTTCGCGCAGTGAGGGCACGCGAAAGAGCAAGTCGCTTTGCTCTAATAGCTGACCCACCCATTAGACCAGCGTAAGCATGAAGCTGAAGGGTGAGGGCAGAATCCTTTTCAAGAGTTTTCGAAAGGTTTTCTAAAGCTGTAGTTGCCTCACTATTTAGCTCAAACGATCCAGCTTTAAATTCGATACGCTTAATTTTTTCGGCTTTGCGAGATTGATTTATTGGCGGTATAGAGGCGATCCGAGTTTCTGGTTTCAACTCTGGCTCTCCGAATTTTGGCCTTAAAGGTGCAATGTTTCTAGTTAGAGCCTTTGTTGAAGAAATTGGCGGCACCTTAACTTCTTGTTCCAACGGCGGGATAGAAGGCGGCGGGGGTGCTGGTCTTCTCAAAAGTGCCGAGAAATTTGGAGTTGGAAGTGCTTTTATAGTTTTTAATGGCGCTGAAAAATGTGGCGGAGGCGGGGGGCGGACCTCTGTTTTTTTAGGAGCCCTTAGGGCGGATTGCCCATGACTTTTTTTACTGACCCCTTCGCCCCGCAACTTTGCAAGATTTGGGACAGATCTTTTAATATTTCTAGGTGGTTGCAGGACAATTACGTCTGTTTTACTGACCGGTCGCGTGGGGAAACTCTCAGGCAACTTTAAATTAGGGCCGACATATAGATTATTCCTCCCATTTCCACTGTTCGGCTGGTCAGGAGTTTTCTGTGAAAAAGCGGGCGAAGGGCCAAGAGATTCGATAACGCTATAATCTACGATTATATTGGAGTGGTTAGCACCGCTCGCGTACTGCTGCGCAGTTGCAGTACCAGTGTTTATCATCACCAATACTGTAATTTTAAATATCAATTTTATCGGATCAAACCCTGTCATTTCACTTTCCAGCGCCCCTCCATTCACGGATCTCTTTGGTTTCCCATTTGTAATTTGTTTAACCAAAAGGGTTCATGCATGTACTCAATTTAGCGCGGTGCGTTTGCATCTACAACAACCTAGCTTCTTGGTGTTTGAACCTAAATTTCTAGGTTCCGGAATTGATTGCTTCCCGTAACATTTTCCCCACAGAATCAAACAAAGCGCTGTTTGCTGCTAGGATAGTGCCCCCATTCAAAGGATCATCTCGGCCATTTAGCTCGCTTACGAGCCCCCCGGCCTCCCGAACCATTAAAATGCCTGCCGCTACATCCCAAGGTGACAGACCGATTTCCCAAAAGGCATCAAAGCGTCCCGCTGCTATATATGCCAGATCTAAAGAAGCTGCTCCAAATCTTCTGAGGCCAGCAGTTTTATCCATTACCGGGACAATAGCGTTTAACATTTCTTCTTTGCCTGAGCGGTTACCAAACGGGATACCAGTTGCCAAAATGGCGGTATTGAGACTACGGCGCGCAGAAACCCTAAGCCGTGTATTGTTTAGGAAACATCCCCCGCCTCGCGTCGCCCAGAATGTTTCATCGCGGGTGGGGTCGTAAACCATACCCGCCTCAAGCTGGTCATTTTGAATGTGTGCTATTGAAATTGCAAAATGAGGGATCCCATGCAAAAAGTTTGTCGTTCCATCGAGTGGGTCGACGATCCAGCGATCAGTTGCGGTCTCGGCCCCGACGAACCCCTCCTCCTCCAGTAACATCGAAAAATCCGGGCGCGCTTTGCCAAGCTCAAATTTTAATATTTGCTCCGCGCGCCGGTCGGCTTCTGAGACAAAATCAGCCGGGCCTTTTTGAGAAACCTGTAATTGTTCTACTTCGCCGAAGTCGTGTAATAGACTACGAGCCGCTTTACGCGCTGCTGCGTCCATAACGTTAATAATTGGTGGCCACATTTGGTGGGCGCCTTTTAATTATGCAAAGCAAACGGGCTAAGCGGTTAGATTAATCTTTTGCGCGCTCTACGTAGGTAGCATCTGCGGTATTTATCACCACCCGCGTACCCGCGCCGATATGAGGTGGAACCATTGTTTTGACGCCATTCTCCAATATTGCTGGTTTGTATGATGACGAAGCCGTTTGCCCTTTGACAACGGCATCTGCCTCGGAAATTTCAAGTGTTACATGTTGGGGTAGCCGTATCCCGACAGGCATATCGTCGACTGTATCGACGGTCACTTCCATACCTTCCACAAGGAAAATTCCTGCTTCGCCTGCCATATCAATATGAACATTAAATTGATCGTATGTTTCCGATTCCATTAAATTGATTTGATCCCCATCTGAAAACAGCATCGTGCAAGTCTTTTCCGATGTCATGAGTTTCTCTACGGTCTCTTGAGTCCTGAAACGCTCGTTGGTTTTTACCCCGGTGATAGCATCCCTCATATCGACCGCTATAAAAGCGTTTCCCTTTCCGGGGAGAATTAGCTCATATTTTACCACGACATATTTTTTACCATCATGCTCGATAGCATGTCCGGGTCTGAGCGTGTTTGCCAGCACCTTCATTTTAATTTTGTCCTTGTCTCATCCAGGGTTATTTTGGCGACGAAAATTAGCAGGTTGGACGCATGGATTCAACGCACTCTATCTCATGAGTTTAATCACGGTATTTATGGGTATTACCCTGCCAGTCTTTGACTATCCATCCGCCTTCATTTTCGGCACGAATATAATTTTCAGCAGCGGGCACCTTTCCGTGCCCCCCTGGGATATCCAGCATATAGGTCGGTTGGCAAAGGCCGGATAAATGGCCCCGCATTTTAGCAACTATCGCCCGTCCGCGGGCAATGGTCGTACGAAAATGGCTGGTTCCTTGTGCCTTGTCGCCATGATGTAAATAGTAAGGCTTTACGCGGCAACGCACGAGTTTTTTCATCAAGTTAGCCATAGCCTCAGAAGTGTCATTGATACCTTTTAGTAATACTGATTGACTAAGCATCGGAATTCCCTCGTCTACCAGTGCAGCAATAGCCCGTCCTGCTTCGGAGGTAAGTTCTTCGACGTGGTTGCAATGCAGCACAATAAATACCGGTGTTTGACGCTTTATTGAGCTGATAAGAGGATCAGAGATCCGCTTGGGTTCTACGACAGGAACTCGCGTATGAATACGGATGACCGCGACATGATCAATTTTATCCAGCGCGTCAATAATTGTTGCGAGCCGCCGCGGTGATAAAATCAATGGGTCTCCACCAGATAGTATTACCTCCCAAATCTCAGAGTGATTACGAATATAGTCGAGGGCCGCATCTAATTCTCCTGCACCGAGCAAACCGTCGCCGACAGCTTCGCGGCGGAAACAAAAGCGACAATATACCGGGCAAGTAAGCAAAGGAGTGAGTAAAACCCGGTCCGGGTAGCGATGAATAATACCTGGAAGTGGGCTGTGTGGAATATCACCAATTGGATCGATTAGCTCTCCTTCCTGTTTGTTGATTTCCAGTTTTGACGGGACAAACTGTTTGGCAATGGGGCCCTCCGGCAACGCAGGGTCAATTAATTCGCCAATATGCTGGGTTATGCTTATGGGCAAAGTTTTGCTGGCCTCCGTTACAGCGGCTAAATGGTCCGGTGGAATCAGACCCTTTAT
Organism: Rhodospirillaceae bacterium; assembly: GCA_002724505.1. GTDB lineage: Bacteria > Pseudomonadota > Alphaproteobacteria > MPNO01 > UBA2964 > UBA2964. The sequence continues at coordinate 3,988 of PBOV01000135.1, forward strand.
TAATAATTCATCCGGTGATGCGATGGTTCGAGTTTGTAACCTCTGGACAAGATTTCTAGCCGCCTTCATGGTGTATTCTCCAATTTTTTTGCCATCGGAAACAAATCCATGGCAACAATTCGGGACTAAAGATATGAATGACACTCCCCTAACGGGTAATCAATCCCCTGATGAAGCTGTCGAGAAACCCTGGTGGCAAAGAGAGGTTTTTGCGGAGCGGTTACCGGCGTTAGAGGTTAGAAACCAAGTTGCTAGGGCGACGCGTCAATTGTTTGCTGAGCGCGAGTTTGTCGAGGTAGAAACACCAGCAATACAGCTGTCCCCGGGTACAGAGCCGCATCTTACTGCATTTGAGACCCAAATTTTTGAGCCATTTGCCATGGACCGTGCGCGCACCCTTTATTTGCAAACATCTCCGGAATTTACGATGAAAAAACTTTTGACTGCAGGAATGAAAAAAATTTTTCAGTTGGCAAGAGTGTGGCGTAACGGGGAACGCTCCAGTAAGCACCATCCTGAATTTACAATGTTGGAATGGTACCGGGCGGGAGCCGGATGGCGCGATATTGCTGAGGATTGTGAAGTCTTGATCCGTAGGGTGGTTTTGGAATCCCTCTCTGATGATGAGCCTATAACTATAAGGTGGCGTGGACTAGTATGTGACCCTTTTGCTGATTGGGAATATCTAAGTGTAAACGACGCTTTCAAGAAGTATTGCGGAATTAATCTTCTGGCTACAGCCCCCCAACCATTGAAACCGGACCCTTTTATGTTGGCAATTGAAGCAAAGCGTATTGGTGTTCGCGTTGACCCTGAGGATAAATGGGACGAAATATTTTTTCGGATATATTTAGATAAAATAGAGCCAAAACTCGGTGTAGGGGTGCCTACAGTTTTATACGACTACCCTTTATCCATGGCAGCTTTGGCACGCCCAAATCCCGATGATGGGCGTGTTGCAGAGAGGTTTGAAGTATTTGTCTGTGGTTTGGAACTCGCCAACGGATATGGTGAGTTAACTGATGCTGCAGAGCAACTTCGGCGGTTTGATTTGGACATCCAACGAAAACAGGAAATATACGGATACAGCTATCCGATTGATAAGGATTTTATCGATGCGTTATCGGCGGGGATGCCTGAAGCGTCTGGCGTAGCACTTGGATTTGATCGGCTAGTCATGTTGTGCGCAGGTGTGGATAAAATAGAAGATGTTCTATGGGCCCCTGTAGTTACCGCATGATGTCTACAATTATTTTGGTCTACATCTCCCGCTATGCAATAATTTGACATTATTAATTTTCTGTAAGGTTCTATATAGGGGCGATGAGTTAGCAATGGAATTTATAAAATTATCTGAGGCCATCGGTGTTGAGGTGCGAGGCCTAAATATTTCTGAACCGATCGATGCTGTTTCAGGTTCCGTGCTACGTCGGGAATGGGCCAAGAATAGTATCCTATTGGTTCGAGGTCAGGAACTTACCGAAGATGAGCAATTTGCCTACGCCCGGATTTATGGGAAGGTGGCCGCACGGGTAAGCCCACCAGTTGAAAAGCGTTCCTACCGTGCTGACCCCGACAATCCGATGCAGCTCGTCACTAATAAACTCGACAAACGGGGGAAGCCGGTTGGGTCGCTGGGCGACGGTGAAATGTGGTTTCATACTGATAAATGTTATGTCGAGAAACCCCACAGGGCGTCGTTTCTTTATGCGGTTGAAATTCCCCTTTCAGGTGGTCATACGAAATTCGCAAGCCTTTACAACGGCTATGATCGTTTGCCGTTTTCGCTGCGCCAAAAACTGGAAGGCCGCAAAGTTTTACAAATGTATGATTATACAAAAACAGAGCCCGGTGACCTTGATCAGCCGCTCGAAAATCTATTGCATCATTGGCAGCCGGTATTCGTTACCAATCCGGATACTCTTCGCAAGGCGGTTTATATTAGTCGGCTGATGTCTATTCGGATTGAAGGGTATAGTGACGATGAAAGCCGAGCGTTAATTGACGCCGTTGCAGATATAGTTGAAGCACCCCAAAACATTTATGAACATGTCTGGAAACCTGGTGATATAATTGTTTGGGATAATCTATCTTGTCTTCATGCACGAACCGATTGGCCACGCGAGCAAGCCCGTACTTTACGACGGGTAACAATCGAGGGCGAGGCCCTTGCTTAAGGAACGACCTAAATCTGCGGATTTGATGATAAAACCTCTTGATGCATCATTGGTTGCAGTAATAACAGGTGTTGACCTATCTAAGCCTTTAGA
>PBOV01000136.1 GCA_002724505.1 Rhodospirillaceae bacterium
GGCAAAGAGGCTGCTAAAATGGGTATGGTTAACTACTCTGTGCCTTTGAAAAATCTTCGCAAGGAAACACTGAAATTAGCGAAGGAACTCCTGGAAAAAAATCCGAATGTGCTCCGAGGTACCAAACACGCTATTCGTGCTACCCAAGATATGTCATGGCGAGCCGCGGCGGATTACCTCGCTGCAAAGGGTGCGGAAATTAAAGTGCGTGATGCTGCGCGTGGGCATGACGCTTACGCCGAGGGGATCCGCCAATTTATCGACGAGAAAGCCTACCGGCCAGTATTCTCTCCTTATGTTGGTGCAGCAGACGGCAAAACGACAGAGAAAGGTGGTAAGCCAAGAGCTTCGGCGGCGCGGAAAAAGAAGGCTTCGCCAAAGAAGAGAGTTGGCAAGAAAAAATAGGCGCTTTTTTGGGGCATGTTTTTCGTTTAGACATTTGGTATTAGATCATCGACCATTTGATTATTTTCACTTGGATTTATAAAAGCGTGTAGTGTCTTGAAGATTTTGATTGCAGGAGCTGGGTTGGGCGGGCTATCAGCCGCTGCATGCCTTTTGCAGGATGGGCATGACGTTCAGGTATTTGAACAAGCTCCCAAACTTGGCGAAATTGGTGCTGGCATTCAGCTTAGCGCAAACGCTATGCATGTCCTCAATCATATCCGTATCGGAGAGGCTGTTTCGGCTATTTATGTGAGGCCTGGGGCCTATGTTTTTCGACTTTTTGACACTGCTGAAATAATTCAGGAATTTTCTCTAGCAGAAGAGCATTTAGCCCGTCACAAGGCTCCCTATAATCAAATCCACCGTGCAGATTTTCATGACCTTTTGGTTAAGAGGGTCAAAGAACTAAAATCAGATTGTATTCACCTTAACAAAAAGGCAGTCGGTTTTGATGAGAATCAAGAACGGGTTACCCTTAAATTTGATGATGGTACATTAACAAGTGGCGATTTATTGGTCGGTGCAGATGGTGTTAAGTCAGCTATTCGTGATCAAATTTGTGGACCGGTCCAGGCTGTATATACCGGTGACGCTGCCTGGCGCGTTACGGTCCCAACTAACAAATTACCGACGAACTTTATCGATGAGGTAATGTCGGTATGGATGGGGCCGGGACGGCACGCTGTTTGTTATTACATCGGCAATGGTGAAATTTTAAATTTTGTTGGTGCTGTTGAAGCTAAAGACGAGCCAATTGAAAGCTGGACCGCTAAATTTCCGTGGGAGAGATTTAAATCAGACTTTGAGGGTTGGAATGAAAAAATCCAAACTATCATAGACTTGGTTGATCATGATTCCTGCTATCGGTGGTCGATGTACAAGCGCCCTCGGCTCGATTACTGGAGCACTAAAAGAGCCACGATACTTGGCGATGCTGCGCATGCTACATTACCGTACCTAGCGCAGGGGGCTGCTATGGCAATTGAAGATGGCGTGGTCTTAACGCGTGCGTTGAAACAGGATAAAAATTTACCCCAAGCCTTAAGCCTTTATGAAAATAATCGGATAGATCGGACAGCGCGTGTAGTTGAGGCGTCAGATGCGAATAAAAAGCTATTTCATCTTGATAGTGTTGAGGAGATCCGTCAGGCCTTTGCAAATAGGGATGAAGGGGAGGATCGAAACGCTTGGTTATATTCCTATAATCCCTTAACCGTAGATTTAGTCTAACGAATAGGCCTTCTGAAAGGATTCCCATAGCTTCAACAAAATTCACAGTTAGCCATTAGACTTTTCATATTTTCAATTCTTGGCTTGCTGAATAGTTTTCCACAGACGTTCCGGTGAAAGCGGCATATCTACGTGTGTTACACCAAGAGGATTTAGTGCGTTGATTACGGCATTCATAACTGCCGCTAGACCGCCGACGTTCCCTGCCTCTCCAGCTCCCTTGACACCTAAAGGATTTGTCTTTGTTGGCACAGGGTTGGCTTTGACTTCCATGTAGCTTAGGTGTTCGGCGCGCGGCATTGCGTAGTCCATGAATGAACCAGTGATAAGTTGGCCATCATTATCATAAATTATTTCTTCCAGTAGGGCTTGCCCGACGCCCTGCGCTATACCGCCTTGGATTTGGCCTTTTAGTAATAACGGATTCATAACCGTCCCGACATCATCGATGACGTTATAATTTAGAATCTCAACTATGCCCGTGTCCGGGTCGACCTCTACTTCGCAAACGTGGCAACCATTTGGGTAGTTCATGATTTCTGCTGTATAAGTTGCCCGCTCGTTTAGGCCAGGCTCCATACCATTGGGTACTTTGGCAGGCGAAATCGCGGCTTTAGCAATGGCAGCGAAATTAATTGTCTTATCCGTGCCAGCGACGGCGAATGTACCCTCATGAAATTCGATATCTTCTACGGCTGCTTCAAGTTGATGTGCGGCGATCTTTTTGGCTTTTTCGATAATTTTGTCGGTCGCCATTAAAACAGCGGAACCGCCAAGTGTTGCCGATCTGGATCCTCCCGCGCCATGGCCGAAAGCAACTTTGTCAGTATCCCCCCAAATATAGTTGACGTCCTCTGGCTTCAGACCGAGTTTATCACAAACAATTTGTTTGTAGACCGTCTCGTGTCCCTGACCCTGTGTACAAGAGCCGGATAAGATCGTTACCGTCCCCGAACGATCAACGCGGAGTTCTGCCGCCTCTATGCCGGGTGCGGCCGCCCTCTCAATTGTGTTGGAAATACCAATTCCTCGAAGCTTGCCATCGCTTTTGGTTTGTTGGCGCCTAACTTCAAAATTGGCGTAGTCCGACATTTCTAAAGCGAGGTCTAAATTTTTTTCAAACTCACCAGAATCGTATGTAAACGTAAGACCTGTTTTAAAGGGCATAGATTCTGGAGAAATTGTGTTAATCCGTCGGATCTCAATCGGATCCATTTGCATTTCGTTGGCCGCGAGGTCGATCATGCGTTCGATTATATATGCGGCTTCTGGACGACCAGCGCCGCGATAGGGTGTCATTGTGTTGGTGTTTGATAGAACGCCAGTGACGGCAATATAGATCGCGGGTGTGGTATAGACGCCAGCGATCGTCCCCAGGTTATTAATTGCGGGATTTGGGGTCGCACCACCGATATAGGCGCCCAGGTTGGCTACGCTACTGGCACGCATGGCCAAAAATTTTCCATCCTTATTCAAAGCGAGTTCAGCTTCCCAAAAGTTATCCCTGCCGCCGTAGTCCGAAAGAAAAGCCTCACTGCGATCGGCAACCCACTTAACAGGGCGATTCAATTTACGAGATGCCAGTAAACAAAGAGGGTTTTCAGAATAGATTGGAGATTTCATCCCAAAACTACCGCCTACATCCTGCGCTATTACACGCACCTTACTTTCAGGAACTTTTAGAATTCGTTGGGCTAGCGTAGCACGATAGGGGTGAACACCTTGCAATGTGGTGTAAAGCGTATAGGAGTCATCGAATGAGTTGTAGTTTCCAGTGCATCCCCGAGGTTCCATCGTGGCCGCCATGACCCGCGTTATATTCAGCTTTTGGCTGGTAATGTGGTCTGCTTGTTCAAAGGCTGCCTCGACTGCTGCTTTGTCGCCCACTTCATGCAGAAAACAAATATTATCAGGGCAGTCATCGTGGACGGCAGGTGCATCAGCCGCGAGGGCCTTCTTGCCTGACGTCACCGATGGCAAAATTTCGTAGTCTATGTGGATTAATTCACAGGCGTCTTTCGCCTGATTTTCGTTTTCAGCGACGACCATCGCGACGCCATCACCGACACGCCTGACCCTTTTGTCCGTTACGATTGGTTTCATGGGAGGAACAAACATTGCAGAGCCATCGGGGCGCTTTCGTCCTGAGCCCACTGGTAAATAACCCCAACCGCTTTCCTTCCAGTCTTCACCTGTGAGCACCAAAAGCACGCCTGGTGCTTTTTTTGCCGCACTGATGTCGATATTATTGATGTAAGCGTGGGCAAATGGTGATCGAAGGATTGAGGCGTGCGCAGTATTTGGAAGCCGTGCATCGTCGACATATCGTCCGCCGCCACTTAATAGCCTCGGATCTTCCGAGCGTGGGATCGGTTGTCCCAAAGCGAATTCGCCCATATTGCGGGTCTCCTTAAAAAAATTCTGTTACGATTTTAATCGAAAATCTTCTTTTAGGTAGGTTTTGCGTAATGCTTTTTCAAAGAAATTAGATGAATTTACAAAAAATAATATTTTTGTATTTCTGGCAATAGGGAAGACGCAGAAAGTTATTATTATTTTTACTACTAAAATCTTGTTAAGTGGCCAAGGTCTCTAATTTTTTATAGATTATTCTTTAGATTAACTGGGTGTAGTTTTTTTTAAATAAAAACTAGAGCGTTTTAAAAAGCTTATGCAAGATGTCAATGAATCCAGTCCCTTTGGGTGATCATCAGGTATCCCTTCGGATACAAAGTACTGTTTATGGCATAGGCCTATTTTGTACGTCCGTTTATTATATGATGGTCGTCATTGTGCCGGTTTTTGTGGCATCGCTGGGTCTGTCTTATTTCTGGGCAGGGATAATACTTGGGTGTCGCCCCGTTTTATCCCTCTTTTTTTCAATTCATGCTGGTGCGCTAATGGATCGTATTGGCGGCCGTCGCGTAATGATATTTTTTGGGGCAGTGGGCGTAATCGCACCTTTGCTTTATCCGCTTGCGCCCATAATGGATTGGATCTGGTTACTAATAATTAGCCAAATGCTGGCGGGTATGGCCGATTCAATGGGATGGCTCGGCGCGCAAACCCTTATTGGTCAGCACATGGAAGGGCGAACTAAATACACTGGTAGACTAAGTGCAATTATTCGTTTGGGACACGTAATTGCCCCGATCATGGTAGGAGTTGCATGGGATCACTGGGGGGCCTGGGCTGCTTTTGGACTGATGAGTTTCTGGAATGGCGGGTTTCTGATTTGCGCAATCTTCCTGCCCAAGAGTCATAAATTTAATGAGGACCCTAACGGGCAAAACGCTTATTCCAGGACAGGTGGGAGACGGATAGGATGGAGAGAGCTGCTACCTAATAAATCTGATTATGTAAGCGCCTTTAGATTGCTCGCTATTCCTGCGGTAGCGGCGACTGTGATGATAGGAATGATGCCTCACGTTGGTAATTACGTTCAGAGCACCTTCTATGTGATTTGGTTGGGGCAAAACGGAATAACAGGGACCCTGATAGGTGTCCTAATTTCAATATTTTCGATTTCAGCGGCATGCGGTTCCTTACTAATGCCAAAATTTGCTCGAAAATTTTCTCCTTACTGGTTATTCCTCTTCGTTGTTTGGGTTTCTATATTTATGATTTGTATAACTCCGCTTGTGAGTTCGCAGTTTGTAAGAGATTCTTTGCACTTTCTCTTATCCCCTTTAAATTATTTTCAAAATTTTGTTCTCATTACACCGTTTATCGCCCTTGTTGTAGCCATTGGAATGGTGCTTGCTTTACGTGCTGTATTTCATGGGATACAGCAGCCGCTGGTCATTTCACTCATTCTTAGCACTACGGAACCAGACGAGCAGGGAAAGGCTATTGGACTTCGCGCCACAGCCAACCGGATAACCTCAATCGGCACACCGATAGCTATGGGCGCTGTTGCTGATTGGTTAGGACTCGAATATGCATTTTATGCCATCGGGTTTATTGCTACATTAATGATCTTGCTCATGACCTTTTATATTCTTCGTCACCCAGAGGTGCATACCGCAAAGTTTAACAATTAAAGTAATAAAAACAGTAAGAAAAAAATGGAACCTTATTCAATACATTAAGAAAAATAAAAGTAGAAAAATAACGTTCTATTTCCCCTGTCCGCACTCCATTGCGCGTCGCCCAATTTTGTCCCACAATTCAAATTAGAAAAAATATAATTATTGAACGGAGAGGGAGTGTTTTCATGGCTAAACCTGAAGAATTTGAAGAGCATTGTTGGAAAGACGTAATTCCACCGGAGGATATACAGACCTACGCCCCGTACGCACGCGAAACCTTTATCGGGAAAAACCCTGCGTTGCTTTGCATTGATCTCTATAATCTTGTCTATAAAGGTGGCCCAGGGTTACCGCATGAACTTGATGCCGAATACCCGAACAGTTGCGGCGTCTATGCTCACAACGCAATTGAACCAACCAAAAGCCTTTTTGCAGCGACACGGGCCGCAGGCGTGCCGGTTTATTATGTAACAGCCCAATTTAATCCGCATCGGGTAAATTCCACAAAGCGTGTCCACTTAAAAACAACGGCAGAGGACTGTGAAATACACGACGCGTTTGCGCCACAACCTGAAGATGTAGTGTTTCGCAAGGAACGACCCAGTGCCTTCTTTGGCACTCCGCTAATCGCGCACCTCAATCAGAGACGAATAGATAGCCTAATCGTATGTGGTGAAAGCACGTCTGGGTGCGTGCGGGCCAGCGTGCTTGAGGCTCACATGTTTGGATTGCATGTGTCGGTTGTCGAAGAGTGTGTTTTTGATCGCTCTGAGACAATTCACAAAGTTAGCCTATTTGACATGCATCATAAATATGCTGATGTCATGAAGGTCGATGAGGTAATCGCGCACTTAAAAAATATTCCGACGCAAAATCCAGCTAGGGTGGCCTGATAAATTAGAAATTCTAATTAAATCATATTACTTTCAGAAACCGTAAAATTGAATTTACTTCCCTTGAAATTTTGGTGATCTTTTTTCTAGCATGCTCGTAACGGCCTCAAGGTGATCATCCGTTGAATGGCAAATTGCCTGAATTGACGCGCAGTTATCTAAAAAGTCCGTAAGGTGTGTATTCATTGATTGTCGGAATAGAGTTTTTAACATCCGCGCCGTTATTGGTGGTCGGGATGCTATTGTTTCGGCGAGTTCCAATGTGCGTGTCATAAGCTGATCTGGTTCCACACATTCCAGTGCTAGGCCTATCTCCGCCGCCTCCAATCCTTCGACGATTCGTCCGGTAAAAGTAAGCTCCGCCGCTCGTTGAAGGCCTACGCGTCTTGGCAAAATCCATGCTCCACCATCGCCGGGAATTATTCCAACATTAATGAAAGTTTCGCCAAATTTGGCTTTAGTAGAGCAGATCGTTATGTCGCAATAAAGGGCCAAGTCACATCCCGCCCCAATTGCGGGTCCTTGGACTGCTGAGATAGAAGGGATATCGAGTGCGTAAAGGGCCTTCGGAATACGTTGGATGCCTTCAATATAACCACGCCTGACGCCAGCGGAACCGCCCCCAAAGATTCCCTTTTTGTCTTTCATATCTTTTATGTTTCCACCAGCTGAGAAGGCGCTACCTTCTGCCGACATCACTAAAACTCTTGCCTTTGGGTTCACCTGAACTTTAGTTAATACATCGAGAATTTCATCAGTAAAATCTCGTTCAGAGTAAGCGTTACGAATATCGTGTCGTGCTAAGATTAAATGGGCGATACCATTCTCCAGCGTAAATTTAATATTCTTATATTCGTCTCCGGACATTAAGTTCTCCTGATTAAGTGTTTCGAAAAATGGAGGGCAGAAAATTTTTCCGTTAAGCAAGGGTATAAAATTGGTATACGACTATTTCGCTCACGGTTTCTGAATAAAATTGCAGGCGTTAGTATATATAGATGACTAAAAAAAATAAGTCGCCTTTTTTTGCTGAAAATGGTTATGAAATTCTTACTACTGAACAAATGGTTTCAGCAGATACTGAAACGAGTCTTAATGGAACGGCCGGCCATATTTTAATGGAAAATGCTGGCCGAGCGGTCGTTGTTGAATTAACTAAAAGATGGCAAGCCCAATCCACCAGGGTGCTTTGTGGTCCTGGAAACAATGGTGGAGATGGTTTTGTCATTGCGAGGCTTCTAAAAGAGAGAGGCTGGCCAGTAAACCTGTCGCTTTTGGGTAATCTAAATTCACTTTCTGGCGATGCCTTAGAAATGGCAAAACGTTGGAAGGGAGAGATCGAAGCGCTTGATCCTTCTTGCCTTAATAATGAAACTCTTATCGTTGACGCCCTATTCGGCGGGGGCCTAGCGCGGGAGGTGAAGGGGCCTGCGGCCGATATTATTAATGAGATCAACGAGCGCCAACTCACATGTGTTGCGATTGATATTCCGAGTGGGGTTGTTGGTAATACAGGAGAAGTATTAGGTGTCGCACCACAATGTGAATTAACCGTTACGTTTTTCCGAAAAAAGCCCGGTCATTTACTTTATCCAGGGAGAGGGTTTTGTGGTAAAATTTGCTTAGTCGATATTGGAATTTCTGAAAAAGTTCTAACGAACATACAACCCAATATTGCAGAAAATGATCCTAAATTATGGTTATCTCAGTATCCGTGGCCCCAAATATCCGATTACAAATATACCCGTGGAAGTATTTTGATCGTCGCAGGTGCTGTAATGACGGGCGCGTCACGTTTGGCTGCTCGCGCTGCATCTCGGATCGGTGCAGGGGTGGTTACCATCGCCAGCCCCGCAGAAGTGTCGAGTGTATTCGCTGGTGACGACCCAAGTTTTTTAGTAAAATGTTTCGCCGGCAGTAAAGAATTCGTATCTCTGCTAGAAGATGAACGCTTGAACACGTTATTGATTGGTCCCGGTGCGGGTGTAAAACCTGAAACTGCAGATATGGTGCTGCAAGCTCTAAGAACTAATAAATCTGTCGTTTTAGATGCGGATGCGCTCACTGTTTTTAAGGAAAGCCAAGAAGAATTTTTTGAGGCTATACGGAAAACTAATGTTGTCTTGACTCCGCACGATGGTGAATTTTCTCGTTTGTTTGATATTTCGGGGAATAAGCTTGCAAGATGCCGAGAGGCGGCAAAAAAGAGTGGTGCGGTTGTTTTACTTAAGGGACCAGATACTGTAGTTGCGGCACCCGATGGTCGCGCCATAATTAACTGCAACGCTCCCCCTTCGCTCGCCACTGCAGGCGCTGGGGACGTTTTAGCCGGATTAATAGCTGGGTTGATAGCTCAAGGCATGGATCCCTTTTGGGCTGCTTCAGCAGCTTGCTGGGTTCATGGAAAAGCCGCAATTGAGTTTGGCCCCGGTCTTATTGCGAGTGATTTGCCGGAGTTGATTCCGTCAGTTCTGAGGGAGTTGAAGCACTGCGATTAATATTCGAAATGACAATGAAGAAGTAGGTCATTTTTATATAGATTCTAATGAAATCTTCAGAGAGCGTGGTTAAATTTTCACTTAACCATAAAAAATTGTCCTAACACGTCTATATTTTCATCCACCATAACTGTGTTATAAGGCACGCCGCTGCAAGTTTTTGGGTTATTACAATTTTGGCTCATTGCGGGCGTGGTGGAAATGGTAGACACGCCAGATTTAGGTTCTGGTGGCGCAAGCCGTGGGGGTTCAAGTCCCTTCGCCCGCACCAAAATGAAACCCGAACTAATAGCAAGTTTTGACCTTTGGCAGATGAAATTTTTCTGCAGAAATGATGCAAGGAAGTCGATGCAAGTAACAGAAACGAGTGCTGAAGGCCTTCACCGAGAATATACGGTGAAAGTGCCGGCGGATGATATTGAAAATAAACTCGTCTCGCGACTGGACGAGATCGGGAAGAGTGCAACGATCCCTGGGTTTAGGCCGGGCAAGGTGCCAGCCACTATATTACGTAAACGCTATGGTGAAGCCCTTCGAGGTGAAGTCCTGGATAAAACAATTAATGAAAGTTGGCAGCAGACCTTAAATGATAAGGAATTGCGTCCTGCCTCTGAGCCTAAGATCGAGATTGTTACCTTCGAGGAGGGGGCAGATTTAGAATACAAGGTTAATGTTGAGCTCATGCCGGTGATAGAATTGCTTGATTTCTCAACTATTGAACTAGATCGAAAGATTGTGAAAGTCAGTGAAGAGGAAATAGATAAGACTTTGCAACGTTTGTCAGAAAGCCAGAAAAACTTTGAGAAAATTGACGGCAAACGAGCCTCAAAAAAAGGTGACCAAGTTGTTATAGACTTCAAAGGTACTGTTGATGGCGAGGAATTTGCCGGCGGCTCAATGACTGACTTTGAACTTGAATTGGGTGCCAGCGGCTTCCTCCCAGGGTTTGAAGAAGAAATTTTGGGTATGAAGGCTGACGAGAATAAAGAAGTAAAAGTAAAAATGCCCGAAGAACACCCTAATGAAGTATTGAAGGGAAAAGAATTAGTCTTTGACGTAACCGTGAAAGAAATTAGAGAGTCTAAGCCAGTATCGATTGGTGATGAACTCGCAAAAGCTAACGGAATGGAAAATTTAGACGCCTTGAAAGAAGCCATTCGTGAACAGCTGGGAAGTGAATACAATCAGTTGTCCCGTGCCCACCTAAAGCGGGGGCTTTTGGATAAGCTATCTGATGCCCACAACTTTGAATTACCTGAGGGAATTCTAACGAGTGAGGTCGATGCCATTTGGGAACAGGTCATGGACGCAAAAAAGAGAGATGCGTTAGAAGAGGATGACAAAGACCTAACGGAGGATGAACTTAAGGAGCGTTATCGGGAGATAGCCGCCCGCCGGGTCAGGCTTGGGTTAGTTGTTTCGGAGGTTGGTCAGTCTAACAATATTACTGTCACTCAAGATGACCTTAATAAAGCTATGCAGGCCGAGGCAGCGCGTCTTCCTGGACAGGAGGCTAAGGTTTTGGAGTATTATCAAAAAAATCCAGAAGCAATGCAGCAGCTTCAAGCCCCAATTTATGAAGATAAAATCGTCGATTTTATTTTGGAGTTAGCCAAGATTACGGATATTGAAACAACGATTGAAGACCTTTCTAAGGATCCCGAGGAGATATCAAAGAAAACCGAAGGAAGTAAAAAGAAGAAGCCTGCTTCGAAGAAAAAACCGAAATCTAAGGCTAAAAAGCGCACACGCGCAAAGGCCGCTGACAAGAAGTGAGTATTATGGAAGAGTATAACTTGAATGCACCACGTATGAATGCCCTTGTCCCGATGGTTGTCGAGCAGACTAACCGTGGCGAAAGGGCCTATGACATTTACTCTAGGCTCCTCAAGGAAAGGATTATTTTCTTGACTGGCCCCGTCGATGATATGGTTTCTAGTTTGATATGTGCGCAACTTCTTTATTTGGAATCTGAAAATCCGTCCAAAGATATTTCCTTTTATATCAACTCTCCGGGGGGAATCGTTACAGCTGGGCTCGCAATTTATGATACAATGAATTATGTGCGGCCAGACATTTCGACTGTTTGTTTTGGCCAAGCGGCTTCGATGGGTTCACTTTTGCTTGCCGCCGGGACAAAGGGTAAGCGCTATGGGTTGCCGCATTCTAGGATAATGATACACCAGCCGTCCGGGGGCTTTCAGGGACAAGCAGCAGATATTGATATTCATGCCCGCGAAATCTTGAGTCTCAGGGAACGCTTGAATCAGATTTATGTTAACCATACCGAACAGCCAATTGACGTGATCGAAAAGAGAATGGACCGGGATAGTTTTTTATCGCCGGAGGAGGCTAAAGAATTCGGGTTGATTGATGACGTGGTTGACTCCAGAAAAGATTTAGTTCCTGAGGTTTCTGACGATTAAAAATTGAAGATCAAGAGAACACTATTGGTGGTGGATGGATTTGGTCTTCGATGTTCGTTTAGTATGGGAATCGCATACAGTTACTTTATAAAACAAAAAAAAACCCCAGAAAACCAACATGTTTTGCGGATGGACGCTTTTGAAA
>PBOV01000137.1 GCA_002724505.1 Rhodospirillaceae bacterium
TCGACAGGACATTGTTAAGCCGCAAGCATAGTGGTGAAGGCCCAGTGGTTACAGTTGGTTTAGCCTATGAGGCACAAATTGTTTCTCACGTCCCTAATGATGAACGGGATATCCGGCTTGATTGGTTGATTACGGAACAGAACGTTTATCGATTTGAACCGGTCTAATTCGATACGAATGAGAAAGTACCTATATGAGAATCCTTGCTTTTGGTGATGTAGTTGGTCGTAGCGGACGACGTAGCCTTTGTGAATCATTGCCGCATCTAAGACGCGAGCTCGCAGTTGATTTCGTCATAGTCAATGGTGAGAACGCAGCGGGCGGTTTTGGGATTACACCAAAGATTTGCGATCAATTTTTTGCCGCTGGTGCAGATGTAGTCACAACGGGCAATCACGCATGGGATCAGAAAGAGATTGTTCCGCATTTTGATATGGAGAGGCGGCTCTTGCGTCCACATAATTACCCGGAGGGAACACCTGGGACTGGAGCCGGTTTTTATGAGGATAACGACGGCCGAAAAGTATTCGTGCTGCATTTTATGGGTCTGTTATTTATGCCATCTCTAGACGACCCCTTCACGGGTATTGATCGTGCTCTACTCAATACACAAATGGGCGGAGAAATAGCAGCCATCATCGTCGATTTTCATGGAGAGGCGACGAGCGAAAAAGTCGCGATGGGTCACATGCTCGATGGCCGCGTTTCTGCCGTTATCGGGACACATTCACATATCCCCACAGCGGATCATCAAATTTTGCCAGGTGGTACGGGCTACATTACTGATTTGGGAATGTGTGGCGATTATGATTCTGTTATCGGTATGAGAAAAGAGGCGTCAATTGCGCGTTTCCGTAAAAAGGTGCCCGCTCCTAGACTTGAGGCTTCTCAGGGCGAAGCCACATTGTGCGGTGTAGTTATCGAGACTGATGATAGCACTGGGTTGACTAAAAATATTACGCCTTTACGCCGTGGCGGCCGTTTGGAAGCCACACCCCCAATGCACCCCTAAAGATTTTGGTATATCTATAAGAAAATTTTAATCGGTAATTTATTAAAAATAGAAAAGTTTCAATCAAAAAAAATATTTAAAAACTAGAAAATGGGGTCTAACTGCATTAAACCGCTATATGTAGTATAAATATTTTTTAAATAAACGGAACAAGGCGCTCATGGCCGGACATTCCCAATTCAAAAACATCATGTACCGGAAGGGTGCCCAGGATAAAAAACGCGCGAAGGTGTTCTCTAAACATATTCGTGAAATTCAAGTTGCGGCGCGAAGTGGGTTGCCTGATGTCGAAATGAATCCTGCGTTAAAGACAGCGGTTGCCGCAGCGAAAGCCGTAAATATGCCTAAAGACAACATTGAGAGGGCGATCAAACGTGGTGCTGGTGCAGATGAAGGCGAGGCCTTTGAGCAAATTCGCTATGAGGGCTATGGACCCGGCGGTGTCGCAATCATTGTCGAGACACTGACCGACAACCGTAATCGCACGGCTAGTGAGGTAAGAGCCGCATTCACTAAACACGGCGGTTCTCTTGGCGAAACTAATAGCGTTAGCTTTCAATTTGACCGAATCGGCACAATTAACTATCCAGCTGAAAATATTAGCGCTGAAGAAATGTTTGAAGCTGCACTTGAGGCAAGCGCTATCGATGTCAACTCATCAGAGACAGGCCACGAGATTGTCTGCGCGCCTGATGATCTCCATATCGTTCGAGAAGCATTGGAGGCTAGGTTTGAAGCCCCGGAGGTTGTGGAACTTCAGTGGAAGCCGCAAATTACAATAGCGGTTGGAGAAGCCAATGTGCAGACCCTGTTTAAGCTTCTTGAGGCGCTAGATGATAACGATGATGTGAGGTCGATTTCCGCAAATTACGAGATTGATGACGAGGTAATGGCTACCGTTTCCGGCTAGGCATAAGAGCGGTGAAAGGAATTAGATGAAGCTTATTGGGTTAGACCCAGGACTTCGGGCGACCGGATGGGGTATTATAAAAATAGAGGGCAACAACCTTACCCATGTCGCTGACGGGACTATCCGTGTGCCAACAAGCCTTAAACTTGGTGAACGACTTGCCGCCCTATTTAAGGGCCTGAGTTCTGTTGTTGAAATTTATAGCCCCGATGAAGCTGCTGTCGAAGAAACTTTTGTTAACCGGAACCCGGCATCGACGTTGAAACTAGGGCAGGCGCGTGGCGTGGTTTTACTAGTTCCTGCCCTGTCAGAAATACATGTTGGCGAATACTCAGCCAATGTAGTTAAAAAGTCACTAGTCGGCGCGGGCCACGCAGATAAAAGTCAAATTAAGATGATGGTAAAGACCTTGCTGCCAGGCGCTTCTTTAAAAAGCGCGGATGCTGCTGATGCACTAGCGGTTGCTATTTGCCATGCTCATCATCGTCGAAGCCAGGCTAGATGGGAAGATGGGATTCGGGTTGCTATTTCCCAGGAGCCTAGAGAAACAGGTCGGTTAGAATGATCGCTAAACTAACCGGGGTATTGGATTCAATAGCTGATGATAATGCAATAATTGATGTAGGAGGCGTTGGTTATTTGGTCTTTTGTTCAAAACGAACTCTTGGCACTTTTGGCCGGGCAGGGGATCCAATCTCTGTTTTGATTGAGACCCATGTTCGCGAGGATCATATCCATCTTTATGGCTTCGCTGATAGAGTAGAAAACGATTGGTTTTGTTTGTTGACAACTGTTCAGGGGGTCGGGGCCAAGGTAGCATTGGCAATTTTGGGGACTCTGACACCGGATGAACTTTCTAATGCTATGATCGCCGGGGATAAAGTCATTCTGACGCGTGCGCCAGGTGTAGGTCCACGCCTTGCCGTTCGAATTCTTGCAGAACTCCGAGAAAAAGCGGCTGAACTTAGTATTATAAAACATGTCGAACTTGATACCAAAAGTGACGAGGAGGCAGCGGTCGTATCCGATGCAATCTCTGTTTTAGTGAATCTTGGTTATGGTCGAAGCGCTGCTTTTAAAGCGGTATCTAATGCGGTGCAGACATTAGGAGAGAGTGCAAGCGTTGAAATTTTAGTCAAAGCGGGATTAAAGGAATTAAGCGCATGACCGAAGAACGGGTCATTGCACCGGAATCGCGGTACGAAGATGCAGGTGAGGTTTCAATCCGTCCCGAAACCCTTGAGGATTTTGTTGGCCAACCACAACTTCGGGAGAACCTCAAAGTCTTTATTAATGCTGCAAAGGAGCGCGGCGAAGCACTTGACCATGTTCTATTTCATGGCCCTCCTGGTCTTGGCAAAACAACCCTAGCGCAAATTGTTGCAAAGGAACTCGGTGTGGGTTTTAGGATGACTTCGGGTCCTGTCATCGCCAAGGCAGGAGATCTTGCAGCAATCTTAACAAATCTCGAAGCGAACGATGTTTTGTTTATTGATGAGATACACCGACTTTCACCCGTCGTTGAGGAAATATTGTATCCTGCCATTGAAGATTACAAACTTGATTTGGTGATAGGCGAGGGTCCAGCGGCGAGATCTGTCCGTATTGATTTGCAACCCTTCACTCTAATTGGTGCGACTACACGCTCCGGCTTAATTACGACACCATTAAGAGAGCGGTTCGGGATACCGCTGCGGCTTGATTTTTATAGAGTAGAGGATTTGGAAAGTATCGTTCGGCGAGCTGCCAAAATACTCGCTCTTGCGCTGACAGACGAAGGTGCACGAGAGATAGCCAGGCGCGCGAGGGGAACTCCGCGCGTCGCCGGTAGGTTGTTAAGGCGTGTTCGCGATTTTGCTGCTGTGGGAGGTAATGGCCCTGTTGATGCAGCTGTTGCAGATGCGGCTCTCGATCGTTTGGAGGTTGATGGTTTGGGTCTAGATGCTATGGACCGTCGGTATTTGTATTCTATTTGTGAGAATTATAAGGGAGGACCTGTGGGGGTAGAGACACTAGCCTCGGTATTGTCTGAACAGCGCGATTCTATTGAAGAGGTGATCGAACCGTTTCTGATTCAACAGGGGTTGGTGCAGCGGACCCCGCGAGGTCGTGTGGTAACTGCGCGCGGGTTTTCTCACGTTGGGTTGAAACCAGATAAGGAAATAATTTCCCAGCTAGAATTATTAAGTGCGCAAGAAGACTATACGGTCTCAGGTGAGGATGATGAAGAATCCTGAAACTGGCCTGGTTAAAAATGGCACTCATATTTTTCCAGTCAGGGTTTACTTTGAAGATACAGATAGCGGCGGTATTGTCTATTACGCGACCTATCTGAAATATGCTGAGCGCGCGCGAACCGAGTTTTTGCGCTTCATGGGCTATTCACATGCAACTATGATGTCTGATTATAGTTTGGCATTAGTGGTAAGGCGCTGTGAGGTCGATTATTTTAAATCGGCTTATTTGGATGATGTGCTGACAGTTCGTAGCGCTAACGTGGAAATCAAATCCGCAAGTCTTTTGATAGAGCAAACAATAACAAGAGAGCTTGATGAGATCGCGAATATTCTCGTCAGATTAGTTTGTATCGGAGAAACTGGAAAACCTATGCGTTTGCCAAATGAATTTTGTGACGCACTTTTGCCACTTTTGGCATTTAAAACTTGAAACTATAAGGATGGAATCAAAATATGGAACAAACTGCAGTAGCATCCGCCGCCATAGCTGGGTCAGTGGTGCATGACCTATCAGTCTGGGGGTTGTTCCTACAGGCAGATGTTGTCGTAAAGCTTGTGATGATAATTTTAGTGCTTGCGTCTTTCTGGTGTTGGGCAATTATTTTTGAAAAAATAATGCGGTTGCGGCGTTTAAGGGTGCAAGCGGAAGAGTTTGAAGAATCATTCTGGTCAGGTGGGTCTTTGGAAAATTTATATGACCGAATAGATAATCGTCCAAAAGAGCCAATGGCGTCAGTTTTTATTGCTGCCATGCGGGAATGGCAGAGATCGGCCGCGAAAGGTTTGTCCGAGACTTCCCAAAAGGCAAGTTTGGCCCAACGCATTGAGCGGGTTATGCATGTTACGATGGGACGCGAAATTGAAGGGTTGGAAAGAAACATGACGTTCTTAGCAACCGTGGGGTCTACAGCACCATTTATCGGGCTGTTTGGTACGGTATGGGGAATAATGAATAGCTTTCAAGCTATCGCTCAATCTAAGGATACGTCGCTAGCGGTAGTTGCGCCGGGAATTGCCGAAGCATTATTCGCCACGGCCCTCGGGCTGGTAGCTGCGATCCCGGCGGTTGTCGCCTACAACAAAATCTCTACAGACCTTGGTCGGTATGCAGCACGATTAGAAGCATTTGGCGATGAATTTAGTGCCATTTTGTCGCGACAGTTTGAGGAAAACGATTTCTAATGGCTATGGGAGTCGGTTCTAGGAAGGCGGGCAGCAAGCATCGGCGTGCGCCGATGAGTGATATTAATGTGACTCCCCTCGTCGACGTTATGCTGGTGCTCTTGATTGTATTCATGGTGACGGCGCCACTTTTGACGGTTGGCGTACCTGTTGATCTCCCGAAAACTAATGCCAACCGTATTGTTGGGCAGGATGAACCATTAGTAATTAGCGTCAATAAGAGGGGTGGTTTATTTCTGCAAGATACGGAAATTAAACTCGATCAGCTCGTCCCACGACTAACAGCAATTACCCAAAATCGTAAGGGTGCTCGTATTTTCATAAGAGGCGATAAAAATATTGCATATGGGCAGATCATGACCGTTATGGGTGCATTAAATCAGGCGGGCTTTAATCGTGTTGCTCTTATTACGCAATTACAAAGGAAAAGTAGTAGTCGGGGCACACGGTGACGCATGAAACGTGGCGTTATTATTTCAGCAGTTTTACACGTACTCGTGATCGCATTGGCCTATTTTGGATTGCCGATTTTGTTCGATTCACCAAAAATAGAAACAAGCCCGCCAATGGCAATCGATATTATTGTGCCAGAGGAAAAGTCTCAGAAATCAGAACCAAAGCCAGTGCCGCCTCCCAAACCAGAACCGGCACCGGAACCAATCAAGCCACCCCCGCCATCACCACCACTCATTTCTCCGGTACCTGCGCCACCCCCGCCCTTGATAAAGCCCGCACCTGCGCCAAAGGTAAAGCCGCCGGTAATAAAAACCAAACCGAAGCTAAAGAAAGTAAAAAAACCCAAGAGGAAAAAAGTGATGCGCGTGGCGCGCGTTGCGCCAAAACCAAAGCGAAAACCGCCCCCACCGGACGAATTTCGAAAGTTATTGAAAGATTTGACCAAGCGAAAAAAGCCGGCGCCAAAGCCTTTGCAAAAGGCCCCTCGGACCATAAAGCCAAAGCCAGTACCTATTCAGCCCACATATGCACGCCGTCAGGTGGAGAACGAGCTCTCAATGAAAGTTCGGCAGCAAATTGTTCCTTGTTGGAATATCCCGGGTGGAGCAAAGGATGCGCAAAAAATGAAAATTAGCATCCGTATAAGGCTCAAACGCGATGGTTCGTTGTTAGGATCACCTCGAGTTGTGGATAGGACGCGTTTTCAGACCGACCAATCATATAGAGTTGTGGCAGAAAGTGCCGTTCGCGCACTTTTAAATCCACGTTGCAGTCCTTTGCAGTTGCCCTATGGTGACTATGATATTTGGAAGGATATTACATTTAATTTTGATCCGAGCGAAGCCTTGGGCCCCTAACTTCGAAATGGAACTGGTGTAGAAATGAGGAAGAAAAAATTGAAATCTATATCTCGGGTTTGGCGAAATGTATACGCTTTATCCTTGGTTGGTTTGGTTGTCTGGGCGGTTCCTGTCAAAGCAACACTCAAGGTAGATATTACTAGCGGACAAATTGAACCACTCCCCATTGCACTTCCAGATTTCTTTGGGACCAGCGAGAAGTCACAGGCTTTAGGGCGTGATATAACGCGTGTTGTGGCAGCGGACCTGGAACGGTCAGGACTTTTTCGGCCAATCGACTCAAAGGCCTTTATTCAAGGCCGAGGTTCGCTCCGCGTGCGGCCCAACTTTCCAGCCTGGCGCCAAATTAATTCTCAGGCACTGGTTGTTGGCAGTACCGAAATGCGACCAAACGGGCAATTACGTGTTGAGTTCCGACTTTGGGATGTGTTTGCTGGACAACAACTTGTTGGACTGCGAACAGATAATGATCCTCGGAATTGGCGTCGGGTAGCTCACATTATCGCTGACGCAATATATAAACGAATTACTGGCGAACAGGGATATTTCGATACAAGGGTCGTTTATGTTGCAGAATCTGGCCCTGCCAAGAGGCGTGTGAAACGTTTGGCGATCATGGACCAGGATGGCGCTAATCACCGATATCTGACGACGGGTAGTGAACTGGTGCTGACGCCCCGCTTTTCGCCTACGGCACAGGAGATTACATATCTAGAATACCGTGCCGGAAAACCGCGTGTTTACATTTTTAATATCGACACTGGTCAACGTGAAGCATTGGGCGATTTCCCTGGTATGACATTCGCCCCCCGGTTTTCGCCGAACGGTAAAAGGGTCATTATGTCGATGGCGCAAAATGGTAATTCTGATATCTTCGTAATGGATTTGCCAACGCGCCGTGTTAATCGTTTGACCAAGCACCCGTCGATTGATACCTCGCCTTCGTTCTCGCCAGATGGTAGACGTGTTGTTTTTAACTCCGACCGCGGTGGGCGACAGCAAATTTATGTGATGAAGTCTGACGGTAGCAACCCAAAACGGATAAGTTTTGGTAACGGAAGGTATGCGACACCAGTTTGGTCTCCTCGGGGTGACCTTATTGCTTTTACAAAAATTACACAGGGGGCGTTTTATATTGGTGTGATGCGGCCTAACGGCAAAGGAGAAAGACTTTTAGCAAAAGGGTTTCTGGTGGAAGGACCTACATGGTCACCCAATGGGCGTGTTTTGATTTTTTTTCGCCAACCCCGCGCTGGAGTAGGAGGCGGAAAGCCAAAACTTTATTCCGTAGATTTAACCGGGTTTAATGAACGGGTAATTAAAACACCGGCTGCTGCGTCGGATCCTGCGTGGTCGCCGCCGAAACGATAAGGCAGGTTTGTTTTGAATTATATGAAACTTTGAAGAAGGTCCGTTTAGCGGAGCGAAGAACTCTTTATTGAATGGAAAATAGGGCTTATGTTTGTTTAAACATGTGTTCATGAGAGGAACGTGAGATATGCGTTGGAA
>PBOV01000138.1 GCA_002724505.1 Rhodospirillaceae bacterium
CAAGTGCCACAAAAATTAAATAAATCTCAAAAGGCCCATGGGCCAGCGCAAAGCCAACTGCCGTCCCAAGAAATGGTGCAGAACAAGGGGTTGCCAGAAATGCTGCAAAAACTCCCGCGGCAAAATGCCCAGCCATAGTCTGTGGACCTCCAGCTGGTACAGCGCGATTAGTCAGGAAGGATGGCAAACGAATTTCAAAAAGGCCCCAGACGTTAGCTGCGAATAGTACTAGGACGACTGACATAGCCGTCAAAAATACTGGTTGTTGAAACTGAATACCCCACCCTACCGCTTGCCCAAAGGATTTTAAAATAACCGCCGCACTTCCCAATATCAGAAATGAGACCAGAATTCCCATAGCAGAGGCCAGAAATGCTTTGCGTACCACTCCTAAACTTTTATCACTATACCCAATAACAGATAACAATTTTAATGAAAGCACCGGGAGTACGCAGGGCATAAGGTTGAGGATCAACCCACCAAGCAAAGCCAAAGCGACGATACCGATTAAATTGCCAAGAGATGCAGTCGATTGAATTTTAGTTAAAACAGCCGATCTTGGCTTAATCTGATATTCAATTCCCCTTTTAGAACCATCTAACAGTGTTAGAGTAATATTCTTATCAACCAAATCTTTAGGGCTGCCACTCTCAGATGGTCTAGTCGACGAAAATACGTTGGTGGCAAAGACCATTTTTCCACTAATTTTTCTTTCTATAACCCCCACTTTACCAAAGCGAAAACCCGGCGGGCCTTCAATTATAAGGTCCGGTTGCTCAAAAGTTTGAGTAGTTATCCTTAGTACTTGTTTACCAGGAGATCCATTCACAACGACCGAACTAATTGGACTTTTATGATCCTTAACCTTTTTCGGCACTCTGGAACGAAACTCATTGATCAAATATGCCTCAGGGGAAGACCCTTCAGGGCCAGGGGGCAAACTAAGCGCTAGAGTGGCTTCGTATGGAATACAAATTTGGTCGCAAGTCAGATATCGAACTTTGGACCTGATTTTTACCCTCTTACCATATTCTAGAGGCTTAAGGGTTAAAGGAAAAACGACCTCGCCTTTGTAGCCAAGAGTCTCTAAGCCAATAACGCTAAAACGAGTTGGAGCAGGCCAATCGATTCTCATCTTCTCCAAGTTCTCAGAACCACTCCAGTCCGGATATGGAGGAAATCCGGCATCACCAGGCGAACGCCAGTAAATTTTCCAACCAGGCTTCATTTTAAAGTGCAGCCCCAGATGTAGTTGGCTAGATTCTCCTACTGCGTTGCTAGACGCAATCAGACGCACCGCGCCTTGATCCGTTGTCCACCATGAGCTAGAGGCAGCAAAAACCTTACCCGGTGCAAAGAAAACCGCACTAAGGGAGAGAAGTATAACTATTAAAAAACGAAATATAGTTTTTACCTCAAAATTACCGAAGCTTTTCCGTTCGTAATTCATCTTTAAGTTACTATATACGGATCAACGTGTAACATCTTTGTAAAATATGCATATAGTTAATTTTTTGTTATACTCTAGATCACAATTGGAAATATGATGGCTGAAAATTTAGGTACCGAAGATCATTCTAATCGTTTGACTGGCAGTTTACTTTTGGCAATGCCGCAGATGAGGGATGATCGTTTTATGCGTTCAGTCATTTATGTTTGTGCCCATACCTCTAATGGTGCAATGGGGATAGTAATCAATAAAATTGTTGAAAGTGTCAACTTCCCCGAATTACTTGAACAACTGAATATCGGGTCGGAAAGCGCAAATCGAGAAATTCGTGTCCATTTTGGAGGCCCGGTAGAGACAGGTCGTGGCTTCGTATTGCACTCCGCAGACTATGTGCAAGATGCCACTCTGGTGATTAACGAAAATTTTGCTCTAACAGCAACA
The DNA here is from genome assembly GCA_002724505.1 of Rhodospirillaceae bacterium. Classification (GTDB taxonomy): domain Bacteria; phylum Pseudomonadota; class Alphaproteobacteria; order MPNO01; family UBA2964; genus UBA2964. The sequence continues at coordinate 1,892 of PBOV01000138.1, forward strand.
GTCGACATCCTAAAATCGATCGCCAATGGCGAAGGCCCAAAAAAAAGTATCTTAGCACTCGGGTACGCTGGCTGGGAACCCGGTCAGTTGGATAAAGAGATACAAGCTAATGGCTGGCTCAGCCTGCCTGCAGATGATCATTTGGTTTTTGACGTAAAGCCTAATACAAAATGGGAAAAAGCCATGGGTAAGATAGGAATTGATTTCAACATGTTGTCCGACCAAGCAGGTCATGCCTGAACTAAATAGTTAGCCTGCTCTCAGCCTATTCGCAATCTCATCATACGGCGCTAAACGACTTATTGGCCCAATCGCTGCAATCGTGGGATTACTGGTTAATAACTGGCCGATAGCAGATTCAATATCAGCACAGCTCAAAGATTCTACTTTATCTAAAAGTTCATCGATAGGAAGAATGCGTCCAAACATAGCAAACTGGTGTGCTATTTGTTCGCAGCGTGCCATAGTGCTTTCCAAAGAAATCACAATCCCGGTCCGCATTTGAGCTCGGGCCCGGTCCAGTTCTTTATCCTCTATGGAATTGGCCGATTTTAGCAGCTCATCGCATAACGTAGGTACCAATTCCACCAAACCATCCTCACTAGTACCAGCATAAACGCCAAATAATCCACCATCGGAATAGACCGAGTTAAAACTATAAATGGAATAGGCGAGCCCTCGTTTTTCACGAATCTCTTGAAAAAGTCGAGAGGACATGCCTCCGCCAAGAACTGATGCTGCCAACGCGTTTGCAAAATATTTTCGGTTTTGAAAACCTACTGACTCAAAACCGAGTGCAAAGTGAGTTTGTTCCAAGTCGCGGGACTTTCGCCAATCACCGCCCTGATAGGAAGCAAGCATTGGCGGACTAATTTCTCTTGGTCCAGCATTATCGAATTGCGCCTCAACCATGGCAACGATTGCCGCATGTTTTAACTTTCCCGCTGCCGCAAATATCATTTGTGGTGGCGTGTAATGCGTTTCCATATAACTGATTAGGGTTTCACGTGTCATGCTGTCGACAACCTCTGGAAAACCAAGTATCGAGAGTCCCAACGGCTGACCCGGAAAAGCCGTGCTTTGAAGATGGTCAAAGACGATTTCATCTGGAGTATCTAACGCTTGGCCAATTTCCTGCAAAACAACAGCCCGCTCACGTTCCAATTCCTCCTGATCAAAAACCGAGTTTTGCAGAATATCGCCAATAATATCAATCGCGATTCCAACGTTATCTTTCAGGACAGTTGCATGAAAAGCGGTAGTCTCGCGTGCAGTGAACGCATTTAACTGGCCCCCAACGTTTTCGATCTCCTCCGCAATGTCTCGTGCCGAACGCTTTGCCGTGCCTTTAAACGCCATGTGTTCGAGGAGATGCGACACGCCATTATTATCGATAGTCTCAAAGCGGGGCCCTGCCCTAACCCAAATGCCTAGTGAAACGGTCTCTAAAGTCTCAAGATTATCTGTTACCACCGTCATACCGTTAAGCAATTTGGTTATTTCTACAGTCATAAATCGGTCGTCCGGTCACGAATAAAGGACTGAATAACACCCAGCTTGTTTGGCAATGTGTCAAATCTCTCGTAGCGATGGAGTAAATCGTTAAGACCTGTTGGTAATTTTGGATAAACACCAATCGCTTCCTCGACGGCGACAGGAAACTTCGCAGGGTGCGCTGTGGATAGCGCCACAACTGGAACAAATATATCGTCGGTACACATTTTCGCCGCGTGGAGCCCGACAGCCGTATGCGGGTCAACAATAATGCTGCTTGCTTCATAGGTAGCTTTGATCTGACGTCTCGTACCCTCATCTCCCAGACGGGCGGCAGCAAATAATTCATGTATACCTGCGAGTATTTCCGGGGTCGTGATCATTTTCCCATTTTCTCGGAATACCGTCATGGCTTCACTAACTGCGTGCCCATTTCTCCCATAGATATCGAACAATAATCTTTCAAAATTACTAGAAACCTGAATATCCATTGCGGGACTTATAGTCGGCACAACATTCGATTTTTCCATCTCTCCTGTTTCCAGAAATCGCGTCAAAATATCATTGGTATTGGTACCTATTATTAACCTTTCAATGGGCAGGCCAATTTTTGACGCAACATAACCCGCAAAAATATCGCCAAAATTCCCTGTTGGGACTGCATACGCGACAGATTGATCAGGTGCTCCTAGTCTTAGCGCAGACGAAACATAGTAAACTATCTGAGCCATAATCCGCGCCCAATTTATTGAATTAACCGCCGAGAGTTTCTGCTCCGCTCGAAATTCAAAGTCATTGAACATGTCTTTAACAAGGTCCTGACAATCATCAAAGGTACCTTCCACAGCGATATTATGAACATTGGATTCGATCACAGTCGTCATTTGACGACGCTGGATATCTGATACACGGCCTTTAGGATGCAAAATAAAAATTTCAATCGCTTCACGCCCCCGGCAAGCTTCTATAGCAGCAGACCCTGTATCACCCGAGGTGGCGCCAACAATGGTGACACGCTCGCCCCGTCTCGCGAGGATATGATTGAATATCCGTCCTAAAACTTGAAGCGCGAAATCTTTAAATGCTAGTGTCGGACCATGAAATAACTCAAGTAAAAATAGGTCCTTTTCTAGCTGCTTCAGAGGCGCCACTTCTGGATGGCTGAAGCCCCCGTAGGCATGGTCGATAATCGATTTAAGGGCAATATCATCGATAGCACCATCCACAAAAGGCTTCATAATTTGAAACGCTATTTCGGAATAGGAAAAGCCTTGCATCGCCCGCAGCTGCTCTGCAGAGAATTCTGGCCACACCTCTGGAACGTAGAGTCCCCCATCACGCGCAAGCCCGGTAAGAACGACATCTTCAAATTTGAGAATAGGAGCGGCTCCCCGAGTACTCACATAACGCAATCTGTTCTCCTTGCCCTCTTACGGCCTAATCAAAAATAAACGAGGGACACACTATCGACGATATTACCTCGGAGCAATACGACGAAAGAAGCTGTTCTAAACTCCATGTTAATTTAAATACCGGGCCTCAAGATGAGATTTAAAGTCCTCTGTACCTAATGGTATTCCCGTGGCGCCCACTAGTATTTCATCTGTGCTACCAAATGATCCTTTGCTGTGGATATTCTCCTTTAACCAAGACATCAAGGGCATGAAATCCCCTTCCGCAATTGCTGATGTGATGTTTCCATTTGCTTTGCAAGCAGCAGAATATATTTGCGCTGCCGCAAGCGCGCCCATCGTATAAGTAGGAAAATAGCCGAACGCTCCACCAAACCAATGGATATCTTGCAAGCAGCCGTTCCTATCGTTATTCGGCACGACATCAAGCAACGCCCGCATGCCTTCGTTCCAAGCAGATGGCAAGTCAGAGACTTCTAATTCTTCATCTATCAATGCCCGTTCCAACCGATAGCGCAAAATAATATGAGCGGGATATGTTACTTCATCGGCATCAACCCTTATCAAACTAGGTTCAACGTGCCTTTGGAGTTTCTCCATATTCTCAGGCAACCAAGCTTTTCCCTTACCCTTAAATGCCTTCTGAATGAGTGGGGCGGCAAAGGTCAGAAAGTCGAGTCCCCGGCATACTTGCATCTCAACTAATAACGACTGGCTTTCATGTAAGGTCATTCCACGCGCACGGCCTACGGGCTGTAACCGCCAGTCAACCGGCAACCCACGTTCATACATCGCGTGACCGGTCTCATGTAAAACACCCATGAGGCTTTGCGCAAATTCGTTTTCTTCATATCGGGTTGTTACCCTCACATCATCGGGTATGCCGCCGCAGAAGGGGTGCAAACTAATATCTAGACGTCCGTGATCAAAATCGAAACCCACTCGTTCCATCAGCTCTGCCGCAAGATCACGCTGTGCGGCCAAATTAAATGGCCCTTCAGGTTTAATAAAACCTCCTACCGCTATTTGCCGGGTTAGCACTTTATCAAGAAAGTTTGGTAAAAATTCCGCTAGATCGTCAAACAACCGGTTAATATCGGTAATCCGAATGTTTGGCTCAAACTGATCTAGCAGTGCCTCATAGGGTTCTACCCCGATTCCCGACGCTTTGCTACGACCCTTCTCTCTTACTAGCTCTACAACTTTTGATAATGATCCCGAAACAGCTGTGAAGTCATTTCTGGGCCTGGCGTCACGCCATATTATCTCACAACGGCTAGATGCTTTACTAAGCTCAGCGACAAGTTTCCCGTCTACAGAATGTGCATGACGCCAACTCCGCCTCATCTCCCGAAGATTGGCAGCCTCCCAAAGGTTCACTGGAGGATCTGTTTCTGCCTCATCAAGTAACGTCGTCAGGTATGGATCGGTCAACATTTTATGAATAGTAGACTTCATCACTGCTAGTTGTTCAGCACGCGATTCAGCTCCACCAGCGGGCATCATAACCGACATATCCCAATGGAGAATACTTTCCGCTTCCTCTAGCGCACCAATTTCCCGAAACAATTTTTCAAGCTCTTTATAGGAATTCATTTGCACTTTCTATTTCACTACCTAAACAAAAAACGGGTTATAATCACCCTACCCCAACATAGTCATTATGTGCTTGAATAGAATAGATTACTTGCTAAATGCCTACGAGCAATATCATGTCAAAACCCTTAAACCCGAAAAAAAAGTCATAATGCCAAAGGAAACAGGTGAATCGAGTTGGCCTACCAAGCAAGCCGAAATTGACAGCTGGACGGATAAGTATTTTTCTCGAACTAAACATGCTGTTGGTAAGTTTGGTGATGCTAAAGTGACTTACGCGCTATTTATGCGCCGACCGGTAATTTCTGCGCCCCGATTGGCGCTTGATTGGCTTCAAGCTGTCGCCAAAGAGCGTGACACGCGTTTTGAGGTTGATCTTAAATACAAAGAGGGTAAATGGGTTGGCGCAGGCGAACCAATAGCATATGTGACAGGAGATTTTTCTCAGCTAATAGATCTCGAAACGCTGCTGCTCCAAAAACTCGGTCCAGCCTGCGTTGCCGCTTATAACGCCTATTCAATGTGTGCAGATTTACCCAACGTTGCCTTTATGGCAATGGATGCGCGTCATTGCGCAGGCACGAGTATGGCTGAAATGATGTCCTACGCCGCTTCGGTGGGCTCAGCCAAAGCGCAAAAGAAAAGTGGCGCGATAGGTTTTATAGGGAATGCTACAGACGCCACCGCGCATTATTTTGGCGAAGAAAACGGGCATGGGACTATGCCGCATGCTTTTATCGGTTATGCGGGCAGCACCCTGCGTGCTGCAGAAATGTTTCGCGAAGCATTTCCAGATATGCCAATGACTGTCCTCGTTGATTATTTTGGTCAGGAAATCAGTGATACATTGGCAGTCTGCAAGAAGTTTCCTGACCTAATCGCAAATGGGCAACTCTCTTTCCGGTTGGACACGCCAGGTAGCCGTTATATTGAAGGGCTTGACCCCGCAGCATCCTACGCAGTCCTCGAACGCCACGTGCCAGATGTTGTACGTGGATATAGGTCTGAAACTCAGCTCTCATATCTGGTTGGAGCCGGTGTCTCAGCTGCCGCTATTTGGCGAATGCGCGAGGTTCTAAACCGTGAGGGTTTTAAAGAAGCAAAAATTATTGCCTCAAGCGGCTTTGGGCCAGCTAAATGTCATTTACTAGCAGAAGCTAGGGCACCTGTAGATGTTATTGGAACTGGCAGTTATCTGCC
>PBOV01000139.1 GCA_002724505.1 Rhodospirillaceae bacterium
AGTGGAAGCCTTCGTGCACGCAGCCATCGTTTCAGAGGCCCGACTGATCACGTCTGTCATGTAGAAATTCGAAACCGGAGATACAAAGGCTTCACCGCTCGGCACACCCAATTCTCCAAATTTATCCCAATCGCTTGAACGCAAATCGCCAACGATTTCAAAAACTGCATTTTGCAGAGCCAAACGACGACGAACGCCTGCAAGATCGTCATATCGTAAAGTTAAATTTAAAACATCAGACAACGCACGAATAATCGTCCAATCTTCGCGGGCGTCCCCAGGCGGAAAGACCGCGCGCGACGCCCGCTGGACGCGACCCTCAGTGTTTACGTAGGTTGCATTTTTTTCAGTGTAGGCCGCCCCTGGCAGAATAACGTCCGCACAGTGAGCGCCGGCGTCTCCATGATGCCCTTGATATATTACGAAAGCATTTTTTAATTTGCGAGTATCAATTTCGTCTGCGCCAAGCAAGTAAACCGTTTCAATATCTCCAGTTTCAACACCCGCAAGAATACCAGCAACATCCCGGCCATCAGGCCCCGGGACAAATCCGATATCGAGTGCGCCCACCCGGCCTGCCGCAGAATGAAGGACATTAAAACCATTCCAATTGTCTTTTACTAGACCACATGTTTGAGCAATTTTTCGGGCTGCAGAAAGAACCTTAAAACCATCATCACGAGCAAGCGCACCCTGTCCAATAATGAGCATCGGCCTTTCTGCGTTCTTAAGGATCTCGCAAAATTCATGCGAACCATCCGCAAGCTCATTTAAAGTTTGAGGGCCCGCGCCTAAATATTCTTGAGGGTAGGTTAGGTCGTTTTTTTGACCGACAACACCAACGGAGAAACCTCCGCAAAGCCAGCGCTTGCGTATCCTTGCATTTACCAGAGATGCCTCTTTACGAGGATTTGTGCCAATCAAAAGACAAACATCCGCATCTTCAATGCCAACAATTTTTGAATTAAATATATAAGAGGCGCGCACTGTTGCATCTAATTTAGCACCATCCTGTCGGCAATCGGTATGGGGAGAGCCCAGCCCCTCCATCAAATCGGTTAAAGCCATGACTGATTCACAATCTACAAGATCACCGGCGATCGCAGCTACTTTCGAACCTTCTTTGTTTTTAAGATTTCCAGCTATTGCAGCAAATGCTTCATCCCAGCTGGCCAACTGCAAAGAACCATCGCGGCGCACATAAGGCGTATCCAAACGCTGACGCTTCAAACCGTCGCATGCGTAACGGGTCTTATCGGAGATCCACTCTTCATTTATGTCTTCATTCAGAATAGGGAGAACACGTAAAACTTCTGAACCCCGTGAATCAACTCGAACATTACTACCAACAGCATCCAAAACATCAATCGTTTCAGTCCGGGCAAGCTCCCATGGACGTGCGACAAAGGCGTAAGGTTTTGATGTTAATGCGCCAACTGGGCAAAGATCTATAATGTTAGCAGAGAGTTCTGAGGTGAGAGCCTTTTCAACATAGGTACCCACCTCCATGCTCTCACCGCGTCCCGTCGCACCTAGCTCCTGGACACCTGCGACTTCCGTCGCGAACCTAATACAACGAGTGCAATGAATGCAGCGTGTCATTTGCGTTTTTACCAAAGGTCCAAGATCCTTGTCACGAACGGCACGTTTGTTCTCTTCATAACGTGAGTTGCCAACCCCGTAAGCCATAGCCTGGTCCTGCAGATCACACTCTCCGCCCTGGTCACAAATTGGACAATCCAACGGATGATTTATTAACAGGAACTCCATAACCCCCTCTCGAGCCTTCTTAACCATGGGGGAATTGGTTTTGACGGTCATACCCTCACCAACTGGCAATGCACAGGACGCCGCCGGCTTAGGAGGCCCAGGCGATACCTCTACCAGACACATCCGGCAATTGCCGGCAACCGAAAGCCGCTCATGATAGCAAAATCTTGGAATTTCCACTCCAGCGATTTCACAAGCCTGAAGAACCGTAACACCCTCCTGAACTTCAATCTCCACGTCATCTATAGTAAGTTTTGGCATTTTTCTAATCCACTCAGGCGGCCACTTCGGTACTTTGTTGACGGTTGTTGATGCGTTCCTCGATTTCACCGCGGAAATGCCGCACTAAACCCTGAATTGGCCAAGCGGCAGCGTCACCAAGCGCACAAATCGTATGCCCCTCAACCTGGCTCGCAACATCTAGTAAAGTATCTATTTCATCTATCTCTGCATCACCGACAACCAGCCGCTCCATCACACGCCACATCCAACCGGTTCCCTCCCGACATGGTGTGCACTGCCCACAACTTTCGTGTTTGTAGAACTTTGAGAGTCGTGTGATTGCTGCAATAACGTCTGTTGATTTGTCCATCACGATAACAGCCCCAGTACCTAGTCCCGACCGAACCTCTTTCAATGAATCATAATCCATCAAAACGGTATCACAGTCAGATTTAGGTAAGAGCGGCACAGACGCACCGCCAGGAATAACTGCTTTCAAGTTATCCCAACCACCAACTACACCTCCCGCATGCTTTTCGATAAGCTCTTTCAAGGGGATGCCCATCTCCTCTTCAACATTACACGGGTTATTAACGTGCCCGGAAATACAAAAAACCTTTGTTCCAGTATTATTTTCCCGACCGAAAGAGGAAAACCAGTCGCCACCCCGACGCAATATTGTTGGAACGACCGCTATAGTCTCAACATTATTTACCGTTGTTGGGCAACCATAAAGCCCCATAACAGCAGGAAAGGGCGGCTTCAAACGCGGCATTCCCTTTTTACCTTCAAGGCTCTCAATGAGGGCCATTTCTTCTCCACAAATATAAGCACCCGCACCCCTATGCACATAAACATCAAATTTGTAGCCAGAACCACAAGCGTCTTTACCAATCAAACCCGCTTCGTATGCCTCATCAATGGCAGATTGTAAGTGCTCAGCCTCTCGATAGAATTCTCCTCGAATATAGATATAAGCAGCGTCAGCCCCCATCCCAAAACCAGCGAGCAAGCAACCTTCAACTAACTTGTGAGGATCGTTACGCATCATATCGCGATCTTTGCAAGTTCCTGGTTCACCTTCATCAGCATTAACGACTAGATAGTGGGGTCTACCAGTTGGCTCCTTTGGCATAAATGACCACTTTAGGCCACTGGGGAAACCAGCTCCGCCCCGCCCTCTTAAACCAGAGGACTTTACTTCTTCGACGATCCAGTCCCGGCCCTTAGACATGACCTCTTTTGTGCCATTCCAATCTCCACGCCTGCGCGCGCCTTCAAGGCGCCAGTCATCCAGACCGTATATGTTAGTAAATATTCGATCAGCGTCCTTCAACATGATTACCTACCTAAGCCCCTTTATTGCCGTTGCGCTCGGTTAGAGAGGTCAAACCCGCCGCAGGTGCAGAACCCTTCCGTTTACCTTGAGGCCCTGGCTTTGGTGTCTCCCCATTACGCAATGCCTTTAAAACGACTTTCGTCTTTTCCGCATCCAAATCCTCGTAGTACTCATCACCGATCTGCATCATCGGCGCATTCACGCAGGCTCCTAAACACTCCACCTCTTTCAAAGTGAACTTATTATCTGATGTGGTTTCACCCACATCGATACCAAGTTCATCTCGACAGGAGTCCAGAACGATATCACACCCCTTCAATGCGCAGGGTATCGTGGTGCATACTTGAACAAAGTTCTCACCAACAGGCTCAAGGTTGTACATTGTATAAAAGCTAGCAACTTCATAAACCCGAATTGCCGGCATTTCCAGAACATCAGCAACATGATTCATTGCAGCTGTTGGCAACCATCCCCCATGCTGGCGTTGAGCCAAATCCAAGAGCGGTATTACTGCACTCGCTTGTCTACCTTCCGGATAACGTCCAATTATTTTACGAGCTTCAGCATCGTGGCTTTTATCAAAACTAAATTCTTTGGGTTGCCCGTTATTGGCTGTCATCTGTCAATCTCGCCAAACACAATGTCCATTGAACCGATGATGGCCACGATATCTGCCAGCATTGTCCCCCGACCAAGGAAGTCAGTTGCCTGCAAAAATGCAAAACCCGGCGCCCTAATTTTGCACCGATACGGCTTGTTACTTCCGTCAGAAACCACATACACGCCGAACTCCCCTTTTGGAGCCTCCACAGCCTTATAAGTTTCCCCGGGCGCAACGTGATAACCTTCGGTATAAAGTTTAAAGTGATGTATTAAAGCTTCCATCGAAGTCTTCATATCAGCACGCCTTGGCGGCGAAATTTTTGGATCGCTGGAACGTACCGGCCCACCGGGCATCTGTTCCAGGCATTGCTTCATGATCCGTAGTGACTGCCGCATCTCTTCGAGCCTAAGAATGTAACGGTCGTAACAGTCACCGTTTTTACCAACTGGAATATCGAAATCCACCTTGTCATAGACATCGTAGGGCTCTGACTTACGCAAATCCCACGCGACACCAGAACCCCGAAGCATTGGACCTGAAAAACCCCAATCCATAGCCTCTTCGGCTGTTGCAACTCCAATATCGACAGTCCGCTGCTTAAAAATTCTATTTTCAGTCAAAAGATGTTCTACGTCATCGATCATCTTTGGAAAGCGGTCAACGAATGCCATGATATCATCTGCGAGCCCTTCGGGCATGTCACGGTGCACGCCACCCGGTCGAAAATAAGCTGAATGGAGACGCGCACCCGAAACTCTTTCATAAAACTCCATAAGGACTTCACGTTCTTCAAACCACCACAGCAGTGGGGTCATAGCCCCGACATCCAACGCAAAAGCTGAAATATTGAGAAGATGGTTCAAAATTCGCGTAATTTCTGAATAAAGCACACGAATATATTGTCCCCGCAACGGAGGAGTTATGCCGAGTAAATTTTCTATAGCGAGAGCAAAAGCATGCTCCTGACACATGGGGGATACGTAATCTAGCCGGTCGAAGTAAGGGACCGCCTGAAGATAAGTTTTATTTTCGATCAGCTTCTCTGTGCCACGATGTAGCAAACCTATATGAGGGTCAGCGCGTTCAACGATTTCACCATCCATCTCCAACACCAGCCGCAACACACCGTGCGCTGCTGGATGCTGCGGACCGAAATTCATAGTTAAATTTTTAATTTCGGTGACAGCCATCAGTTGCCTCCTTGGGCGGAATCGTCCGCTTTCTCATCACCGGGAAGAATATATTCTGCGCCTTCCCAGGGGCTCATAAAATCAAAGCTTCGGAACGCCTGCGTCAATTTTACCGGCTCATAGACCACACGCTTTTGTTCTTCATCGTATCTGACCTCGACATACCCCGTTAGAGGGAAATCTTTTCGGAGGGGGTGCCCGTCAAACCCATAATCTGTCAGCAAGCGCCGTAAGTCTGGATGATCAGAAAACATAATTCCAAAAAAATCGTAGGTTTCTCGTTCATACCAATTTGCCGAGCTATAAACGCCTGAGACTGAGGGAATAATATCACCGTCGCTGCATATCACTTTTACACGAATTCGTTGGTTCAAACGTAAGCTTTGAAGGTGATAGACAACCTCAAACCGTTTTTCTCTTTCAGGGTAATCAACACCACAAATATCTATGAGAACCTTAAATAAGCAGTTTGAATCATCCCGCAAAAACGTCAGAAATGATGCAATACCGCCCTGTTTACAATTTACAATTAGCTGGTCGTGATCCTCGGAGATCTTTTCTACCGCGCCCGGCAACGCATTCTTTAAATAATCTCCCAGATCCTGGAGGTTTTTGTTCATTATTCCTATACCAAATATCGATCAACGAGCAATCGTACTAGTTCGTCGGATTTTTTTCTGAAGTTGCAAAACACCATAAAGTAGCGCTTCAGCCGTCGGGGGACACCCGGGCACATAGACGTCCACAGGTACAATTCGGTCACAACCCCGAACAACAGAATACGAATAATGGTAATAACCGCCACCATTTGCACAAGATCCCATAGAAATAACCCAGCGGGGCTCTGCCATCTGATCATAAACCTTACGCAAAGCTGGCGCCATTTTGTTGGTTAAAGTTCCGGCAACAATCATTACGTCTGATTGACGGGGGCTCGGTCGAAACACTACACCAAACCGGTCAAGGTCGTAACGACTTGCGGCGGTGTGCATCATTTCCACCGCACAACATGCAAGTCCAAATGTCATAGGCCAAAGAGATCCAGACTGCGCCCAACTTACGAGTTTATCGAGCTTTGCCACAACAAAACCCTTATCCGAAATTTCATCAGTCACATCTTTCAGAATAGCAGCCTGACTTTCTCCTTGTTCAATCACTCCCATTCCAGCGCACCCTTTTTCCACTCATATATGAAACCAATCGTCAGAATTCCTAGAAAAACCATCATCGACCAAAACCCAAGCAGGCCAATTGACCCAAGCGAAATTGCCCAAGGAAATAAAAATGCAACCTCTAAATCAAAGATAATGAATAAAATTGCGACCAGATAAAAGCGAACGTCAAATTGGCGTCGAGCGTCGTTAAACGGGGCAAACCCGCATTCGTATGGTGATTCCTTTTCGGAGTCAGGTTTTTGTTTGGCAACAATGTAAGAGGCGATAACTATTACTAAACCCAACCCGACAGCAATTCCTAAAAATATAAGAATGGGGAGATATTCTCTTAACAAAGAGTCCATTGGACCTCTTACCTAATAAAACCGGAACTTGGAATAAGCACCGTCCTAACTCTCAAAACTATACTTAATAACGATCCAAAGAACCTTTTCCTTTTCACGCCTTACCATCGACATCTCTAATAACCATTAATGAATTCTTCGCACAAGGTTATACAGAAATTTCCTTTAGCGTGCCCTCTTACAAATCAAAAGTTGATCATTTTATACGAGTAATTTCCATTAATATCAAACCCTCTGGCCTGAATATTAGCTCAAAATTTTAAGCCTCTCCCCAGAGGATTTGACCCCGCAATCGGAGGTTCGTACATTGCCTATAATAAGGGGTAAATATGGAGGAAAGCCTGATGGCAGACGGAGCTGTTAACAATCAAACACGCGTATTCTTGCACGACAACTTTCTCGACTGGTGCGACAAGGAGCCGGTCCCTGTCCACGAAGATTTCGGAATAAATCTCATGAAGATTGATGTTGCCCCTTGGGATCGATATGGCATGCATGGCGCAGTCTGCTTACTCAAGGGCCGCGACGACTTTA
>PBOV01000140.1 GCA_002724505.1 Rhodospirillaceae bacterium
ACGACATGAAGACGGAAGGTGAGGCCTTCCGATATTTTGAACTCACCTTTAGCAGCGCGCGGCATATCTGCTGTTGCGAATTCTGGATAAACACGATCCAGTAAAAAATCCGGTCGAAATAGCCCAACCATAGCAAAGACTAATAAAATAGACTCAAACCATTTTAAACGGACAAACATCCACTGCTGGGTCAGCGAGCTAAAACATAGAATGGCAACGAGAGAAACACAGAAAATCAAAATGCCTTGCCAAAAACTTGTCACGCCAATCAATAATAATTCGGTATTGAAAATAAAAACAAACGGTAGGACAGCCGTCCGAATATCGTAAAAAAAAGATTGGACACCCGTCCTCATTGGGTCGGCACGAGAAATAGCCGACGCCGCAAAGGCCGCTAAGCAAACCGGTGGAGTGGAGTCAGCAAGTAAGCCAAAGTAGAAAACAAAGAGATGCACGGCAATAAGGGGTAAAACCAGACCAGCAGCACTACCGAGTTCAACCAAAACTCCAGCCAATAGGGAGGCGACAACCAAATAATTTGCCGTTGTTGGCAGTCCCATGCCGAGAACAATACAAAGCATCGCTGTTAGTAAAAGTAAAAGATACACGTTGCCGCCGGACAGGGCTTCAATAACTCCGACCATCGCGTTGTTGAGCCCGGTCGAAGAAACTGCTCCCACAATTATACCGGCCGATGCGATTGCAACAGCAACTCCAATCATGTTCTTGGAGCCGGCAACGAGACCATCGTAAATATCTCCTAAGCCAGCACAGACATTTTGTTTCAACCGAGCACCCTGACCACGCCCCCTAATTACCCGTTGGCCTATGATGATTACCATAATCACAACATTCGAATAAAATACTGCACTGCCAGCGGTCCAGCGTGCCACCATGAGTAAATAGATAAGAACAAGGATCGGTGCGAGGAAGTGAAGACCTTGTTTGAAGGTAGTCCAGAAGATAGGAACCTCAGACCTTCCCAAACCCTTCAACCCAAGCTTTAAGGCTTCTAAATGGGATATATAAAGTAATGCGATATAGCTGATGACGGCTGGAATAAATGCCGCGACCACGACATCAAAATATGGAATACCAATAGTTTCAGCGATAATAAAGGCTGCAGCCCCCATAATAGGAGGCATAATTTGACCATTTGTGGATGCCGCCACCTCGATCGCGCCCGCCTTTACGGCCGGTATCCCGATCTTCTTCATTACTGGAATGGTGAAAGTTCCGGTAGTCACAACGTTTGCGATCGAAGAGCCTGAGATAGCACCATTCATCCCTGAAGCAAGAATAGCCGCTTTCGCAGGCCCGCCGCGATAACGCCCTACCATAGCAAATGCCAAATCAAGAAAGTACTTTCCGGCGCCAGCTTTCTCTAAAAGTGCACCAAACAAAACAAAAAGGAAGACAAAGCTAACGGATACATCAATGGGAATGCCAAAGATCGCTTCACCAGTAAGCCATTGATATCCGATTAAACGTTCGAGTGAGACCCCCTTATGGGAAATAATATCTGGCATCGCTTGGCCAAAAATCGAAAATACAAAAAATACCGAACAAATAATTACCAGCGGCAAACCGATAACTCTTCTAGTAGCTTCCATCAAAAACAGGATGCCCAAACCACCAATGATCGCTTCGATTGGCACCGAAACTCCAAAAAAATCAATCTTCAAAAGAACTCCAACGCGCTTTGTAATTCCCTCCTGAGCTAAAAAAGGGTAAAGCGCACATAGACACGCCGTACAACCCAACAAAACGTCAACTATGGGTATACCAAATTTCTTATTGACCTTTGTCTTTGGGAAAACAATGAAACAGAGTAAAAAGGCGAACCCAAGATGTACGGCCCGTGCTGGCACATCTACAATAATTCCAAAGTTAATCAAAAAGGGGAATGGTGAGGCGATCCAAAGCTGAAAAATTGCCCAGCTCAAAGCAAAGAAAATGAAAAATTTTCTACCTACCGGACCGTGATCTTGGGGCGAACCCTCAAACTTTTCCAAGACCGTTTGGGTATCAGGGATCTCTTTCGTTGGAGTATGCCCCGTCACTTCGGTCATTTTCTTTTTCCTGAAACGCAAAGCGGCGGGCGCCTGTTTGCGCCCGCCGCCTTGAATCCCCTAATTGGTTTATTTCCAGCCCTTCTCTTTGTAGTATTTCAACGCACCCTTATGCAATGGAGCAGAAAGGCCATCGCTAATCATGCGTTTCGGATCAAGATTCCGAAAAGCCGGGTGCAACTTTCTAAAATCATCAAGATTTTCCATGACGGCACGAGTGACTTCGTAAACTGTCTTCTCATCAACATCAGAACTAGTTACAAATGTCGCCATTACGCCAAACGTAGTCACGTTTGAGGTTGTAGTTTTGTAAGTCCCCTTAGGAATAGTTGCCCAAGCATAGTAAGGGCGCTCCTTAACAAGACCGGTCGCCATTTTATTATTAAAATTCACGATTTTTGCTCCGCAGCCATCAGTTGCAACTGATACGCCAGCATTAGGAACGCCAACTGTGTAGATAAATGCGTCGATCTTTCCGTCACATAATGCTTTAGATTGCTCAGAAGAAGTTAGTTCGGTTGCTGCTTTGAAGGCACTTTTTTTCCAACCAGCACGTTTCATCAGGAATTCCATTGTTCCACGTTGTCCGGACCCTGGATTACCGATGTTAACGCGTTTTCCCTTCAAGCTATTCCACCCGGAAATTCCCGATTTACCTCCAGCAATGATATGCAGCGGTTCTGGATGTACAGAAAATACTGCGCGAACCTTTTTGTAGGCTTTCCCTTTCCATGGACCACCACTGCCATTGTAGGCATGATGTTGCCAATCGGACTGGGCAACACCAAAGTCCAATTCACCAGCTTTTATCTGACCAATATTATAGTTTGACCCGCCAGTCGAAGGTGCGGAACACCGAATTCCATGCTTACGACCTTTTTTACGTCCTTCGGCGGCTTCCTTATGAACCAAGCGGCAAACGGCATTGCCCACCTGGAAATAAACACCGGTTGGTCCACCGGTACCAATAGAAATAAACCGCTTTTTGCTTGCAGCGTCAGCTGTTGCCGCTAGGCCTAGAGCTAACACACAAGTCAACCCAGAGAATAGAACACGTTTCATGGGTAATCCCTCCCTTTTCTAAAAATCAAAGTTAAGCTGGACTTCGCAGATCATCTCCCCCAATCGGATGCTGAGCCAGCCATCATACTGAAATATCGTCCCTCATCATTTTTTTCTGACGAAATTCTATCCCAATATAACAATCTCCTAACCATGCCCGGACCGGCCTAGAAGAGTCAATTGGCTTGAAAAAATTATAATTTTGCGTTGCCAACCATCAATCTTCTCAATTAATACGGCAAGAATAACCCTTTAGCTTCGAGTTTTTGGAGGGTTAGCTGCGAACTCAGAGTTAGTAAGGCAAAACTTTCCAACTTTATCCTGCCAAAGCTCTTCCGCTTTGTGAATAGTCCCCAGGGCACGCGCAACTGACTGGAAGCCGTCACTCGAAAACTTCTCAGCTAATTCCGCAAAATAGAGCGGTTGTTCTTTAATAGCCGCACGAATTTTATCAGCCAGTACCAAAATCTGCTCCTCAGAAATTTCTGCGGCGGCAACCTTCGGGGGGGCATCGCCTAACATGTCTTCTAAATTTACCTTATCAGCATAGGCATAGGTTATTCTTTCAAAACGTTCGCGCGGCAATTCATCACTGATTGTGGCATCAATTCCCATTTTCGATGTGGTTGGAATTTTACCTGGTGTTATCATCAAGCTTGGATCAAGCGGTTTTGAACGTGCTCCAGATATAATTGTGACGTCACGATCCGCCTGCACGCGCGTGGCTATCGCCCATTCGACATCCATACCATCAAAAACATCAATATCTTCATCCACCACTACCACATGTTTCATATCAGCAACCGACAGCGCCGCTAAAATTGCATTCTTACCGTCACCGGGTAGCGGCTTAACCGCGACGATTGCGTGCCAATGGCAGCAGCCGCCTGGCGTAATATTGACCGCCGTCACCTGGACACCAGCCTCATGCAATGCTCGCCGCACCGCTGCCTCATAAATTGGTCCACTCGGCCAAATATTTTCCCACGGCATATGAAGGGCGTAATACATCGGGTTTTTGCGCATGGATATTGCTTTAATCCTAACCAAGGGGTTCCAGTGCAGACCACCCATGAGGCGCGTAAACTCACCAAATCGTCCTTCTGGTTTAGTCCAGCCGGTAGGAAGCAACTCTGCTTCAAGAACAATTTCAGCATCTGCGATACAAGGCGTGCTGATTGTCTTACATGGTGTCAACTCAACCGCCTCCCCAAGCATACCGCCGGCCATCGCAACTTCATCAACACCAGGCGCCGCTTTGAAACATCCGGTAATCAGTGCTGAGGGGTGCGTTCCAATATTAACTGAAATCGGAAGGGGCTCGCCTTTAGCAAAGGCTTTTTCTGCGAGCTTTCGAAGATTATTTGGAGTAACAACATCGATACCAGTGGTATTCCGGTCTTTCACAAGCATCCTATAAATACCGGCATTGAGGCCCAAATCAGGATCCTCGGCGAGCGTGATCCCCGCAGTCATCATGGGGCCACCATCTCGAACCGAAAAGAGCGGCACAGGCATACTATAAAGATCGACATCCTCACCCTCTACAAAGATTTCTCGTGCCGGTCCAGAATTGACAATACGCGGCGGAATAGGTCTATCAATACCTGCGCGAAGCCGTCCCTCAATTTCATTGAATTCGCATCCCATAGCGATAGCCAATCTGTCACGACTATTTGTCAAACCAGAGACAACTGGCATGTCATAGCCAATAACGTTACTGAAAATCAGCGCTGTTTCAGATTGATCGACTAATGCCGCAATATGCCGAATATCTGTTGGTTTAGTGATTTCTCGGATTTGTCCGGCTGTCCGGAGATCCTCGACAAATTGCCTAAAGCTGGTTGACATAATTTATTTTCCGGTTTGGGTAAATAGTTGGGCGGGAACGTAACACTCACTCCACAGAGCGACAACCGCATGGCATTGTGGATTTATTTTAACCACTCATGACTGAATCAGCGACTTTCTCTGCGCACATAATCGTTGGAATATTGGTGTTTGCGCGTGGCACGCAGGGGAAAATTGAAGCATCGCAAACTCTCAAACCCCTCGCGCCAAAAACATGCCCCTCATTATCAACTACAGCCATGGGGTCATCAGAACGTCCCATCCGACATGTACCTGAAGGGTGCCAACATCCCGAGACGCCGTCCTTTATCCATTCTTCCATCGCCACTTCATCTGCCAATAATCCCTTAAGGGTGACCCCCTGAGTTATGAATCCGTGAATTGCCGCTCGCCGCACTGGCCCCGGCATATCCATAAGAAAACCTAAAACGGACGTCAGTATCTTATTTTTTGTCGTGACGGCACCAATTCGACGAACCCTCTCGGAATAGTTGGAAGGAAATGGATCAGAGGCAATATCTTCCATAGCGGGATCAGCGAACAAGTTTGCTAAACGTGTGATGGCGTCCTTTAGTCTCTCCAGATCACGACGATCAGACAATAAATTAAAAGAAACGTCGGGCTCCGCAAATGGATCAGCCGATGTTAATTCAACTGTACCTCGGGAGTAGGGCTTGTTGCACCACAACAAAAAGGAACCGAGCCTTTGGCCAACCGGGTGCCAACCAGATTTTGCGCTAGCTGAAACATACATGTCTTGCGCACCGCAACCTTCGATTCCCGAACTGTAACGAAATGCTATCTGAGCGTGTCCACGACCAGTTTCTAGTAGCCTAGACCCTGAGTGAAGATAAGACGACACTGCTATCGTCGGATGTTCGTTGAGGTTCATTCCGACACCGGGACGGTCTGAGACCACGTCAATTCCATGATCACGCAAATGGCCTCCGCGGCCGACACCGGATCGCATCAATATTGGGGGTGTATGTAAGGCACCAGACGACAGAATAACCTCATTAGCCAAAACCGTTTGAGCTTTTCCATTCTTCTGAATGCGGACCCCTGTCACTTGAATACCCTCAAACAAGACCGACTCGACATGAGTTTCAGACCAAATATGTAAATTTGTGCGTTTTCTAACGCTAGGGTTAAGATAGCCCATGGCTGCAGATTGGCGGTGGTCGTCAGGGTGATTAGAAATTGATGTAGGAAACCAGCCATCGACAAAGGACCCATTCTGATCATCTTGACGCTGAAAACCGGCATTTTCTAACACCCGAGTTGCCGCGTGAGAAAAACCGCACCATTGATCTTCCTTAACTCGTCGGATAGTTATGGGGCCACTCTTCCCATGCAATTCGCCGTCAAAGTCCTGGTCGGATTCTAGTTTCTTAAAATAGGGTAGCACTTCATCCCAACCCCAACCGTCGGCTCCAAGCTCTACCCATTCATCATAATCTTCAGGTGACCCTCGGTTAGCCATCTGTGCATTAATACTAGAGCCCCCGCCAATGACACGTGCCTGCTCCATAAATCGTAACGGTGTTTCACCCGACCAATTGCTATTGTTTTCCGCCTGGCGGACTTTAAGCTTTGACCAGTGATAAGAGGGATTAAATGATGCACCCATCGCATAAGAAGAACGAATATCCGCAGGCTCATCACCTGGCTCAAAGTCCTTACCTGCCTCTATTAACAACACCTTGTTACTAAGATTCTCGGACAAACGACTTGCAAGAACGCATCCTGCAGAGCCACCTCCGGCAATGATAAAATCATATTTCATAATTATTTCAGGATGCCAGAAGGCTCTCAAATTGCAAGGGGCTGAAACAGCTACTTAGGTCTGTTAGGTCGGGTGATTATAAAAATTGCTGACGGTATCAAAAACACGCCAACAATTGTAGGGAGCACCCAATCATCCGCGATGCCAAAAAAAATCCAAAGAAAACTCACAGCCATCGTCACAATTGCTATGAATTTCACTCGAACGGTTATTACCCTGTGCTGGTGCCAATCACGCAATGACTGACCAAATTTTGGGTGATTGTATAACCAGTTATGAAATTTTTTCGATGTTTTAGAGAAGGCCCACAGGGCCACCAACAAAAATGGAGTGGTTGGAATTCCCGGCACGAACACACCAATAAAACCAAGAGAAACAGCCAGCCAACCAAGCGATAAAAGAAATGGACGGGTCAAGCGCCTAGTTAGGGTGACATTTTGCTTCTTATTGTCTTGGTTCATTGGCCCAGTGGGTTCTAAGTTTTTATAATTAAAAAAATTAAAATTTCTAAAATTCTTAGAAATTTTCTCAACAACCTGTAAAATTATCTGCTTTAGACCTTAATAAGACGATACCCACGCCTACCTAGGTTGATGAGTTTTGTCCTTGTCCCGGGACAAGGACAATAATTGTTGCAACCAACGCAAATGCAGCGGACACATAGAATACCTCATTGCCCAGACCATTATCCATAAGCCAACCATACAATAACGGTGTTCCTCCTTGGCCAAGCGTATAGCCAAGTGTAACAAATCCAAATGCGGTTCCAACGCTTCCGGGCGGAGACGCCCTTCGGACCAATATATCCCGCGAGGCGTTATATAGCCCACGCATTAATCCCCCCAGGACGCCTGTGGCAAAGACAAGCCAAAGAGACAAGCCGCCAGTCCCCAAAAGAATGAGGCAAGCCGCCAAAACAAGAAAACAGGCAACAACAACTAAATATTCAAAACGAGACCAATCTGCGAGCCACCCACCCGGCAATGCACCCACAATTGCCGCAGCAAGAAAGCACGTTACAAAAACACCTGCGATTTCTGGGGTAACATCGTAAACTAAAGGCAGAGCGAGTATAGCAAACGAGGTCATCCCAGTTCCTGACGCCGAACTGGCAACGTAAAATAGGAAGAATAGTAATAATGGTCGGGTCAGCATAATCCGCCAATCGGCCTTCTTCGCGTGATCTTTCGTCACCCCTGGTGTTTCTAGTTTATTTGTATCGATATTTTCATCCCTCAGGGTCTTTCCAAAGAGGACTAGGATAATCGCCATGCCAACACTCAGAAAGCCGGCGAAGATTAATGCTGTCTGCCAACCAAAGATGGTGCCAAGCGGCACCATAACCATAGGGGCCGCGGCATAACCAATTGAACCGCCAAAGGTGTGCGAAGCAAAGGCCTTGCCGTGATGGCTCCTGCGAACACTGGCAGACAAAATTGAGAAATCAGCAGGATGAAAAACCGCATTGCCGATACCTGCAATAAAAGCCGCAGAAAGAATAACTAAGTAGTTTGGCAAGAGGCCCGCGGTGACCATGGCACACCCCATGAGCACCATACCAGCAATCAGTATTACTCGGGCTCCAACTTTATCTACCAGCAGTCCAATAGGCACCTGAACGATTGCCGTCGAAACAAAATACAGTGTCATCGAAAAGGCTATTTCGGTAACGCTGACGCCAAGGTCGCTCACAATGAATGGAAACATCATCGTGAGAACCATGTGATAAAAATGGCTAACCAAG
>PBOV01000141.1 GCA_002724505.1 Rhodospirillaceae bacterium
CGGCGTGTGTGGCATTCACCACAGTGAGTAACTGCACGAGAAAGATAGGCCCCCCTATTCCATTGAGTAGATTTGTTCGGGTTAATTTGAAAAGGCCCCTCAGTAAAATAGAGGGATTTCCATAAGACTTGGCCCGCCCGAATATTAAATGGAAAGGTGAGTTCATGCGGCTCATTAGGTTTAGGCGTGCCCGGCAAACTAAAAATATAATCTTTGATCGCTTTGATGTCTTTTTCTGTCAAAAAGGTAAAAGAGGGGTAAGGAAAAGCTGGAAAGTAATGACTACCATTGGGTGAAATACCCTTCCGCATGGCAAGGATGAAATCCTTTTCTGACCAATTACCTATACCATGCCTTTTATCTGACGTAATATTGGGTGAATAAAAAATACCGAAAGGTGTTTTTATTTTTTTCCCCCCAGCCAATAGCGACCCATTATTCTCATAATCTGTGTGACAGTTAACACATCCACCCGCGTGCAATAACACCTGACCATTTGATAGCCTTTGGGCTGTCTTAAGCGTCTCACTGTAGCCCAACCCCGTATTTCCGCAGAAAATCCAAAAACATGAAACAGCCACGGAAATTCGAAAGACGTTAAAAAAGAACATAAAGTTTTCTAATAAAAGAAGGGGTACCCTGGAAACCGGGCACCCCCCATTGAACTTCTGAATTTTCAGCTAGTGAATTCAGATTATGACGTTCGATTTATTTTTTCTTTTTCTTCTTCTTTTTACACTTCACTTTGCCTTTTTTGCATTTGCATTTGCCATAAACCTTCTTATTGGCATCCAATTTTATAGCCGCGGCAACTGCGCCCTTAACAGGTTTATATGCATCTGCAATTTCGCCTTTTATTCCTGTCTTTGCAGCTTCTTCCAATCCTTTTGCATAAAATACGGCAGAACCATACTTCAGACGCTTGGCAAGAGTAGCAATTTGAACCGCTCGCATTTCCATATCACCAGCAGTACCGAGCTTTCTTCTTTTCTTTTTGCTCTTGCTCCCTTTTATATATTTTGCGACCGAATTACTTGCAGCACAAATCTCCTTCATCGCACTAACTTTGACCTTCATGGCCTGAGACATCTTTACCTTCGGCTTTGGTGAATCAGCACAACCGCTGATACCGCCCAGCAGCCCCAAACTCACCGCCGCTACTAAAAGTGGCTTGATTAAAGATCTCATGACAGTCTCCCAAAAAATAAAAACAGATTAATTAAATTATGCGCGTTCAGTTACGCTTGCAATACCCTATCCCAACATTTGAAGACAAATCTTGCAACCCTTTGAGGTATTTTTATCAATCAAATGATTATTAATTATGTTATTAAAAATTATGATTATTGATTCTCTCTGTGTTTTCTGCGGCGCTTCACCAGGCAACAAGGTCATTTATAGGGATGCCGCAACATCTTTTGGCACCGAATTAGGTCGATATGGTATCCGTTTGATTTACGGCGGAGGTAAATCAGGGTTAATGGGTTGTGTCGCTGACGGTGTCCTGAAAGCCGGAGGAGAAGTGACCGGTATTATCCCCAATTACCTTAATAATCGTGAACTAGGCCATACGAGGCTTACAAATTTAGAGATTGTTAATGGCATGCACGAACGTAAACAACGTATGTTTGATTTAGCGGATGGTATTGTTGCCTTGCCCGGGGGCGTCGGAACACTTGAAGAAGTTCTAGAAATCATTACGTGGAAACAACTTGGGATGCACAACAAACCAATCATACTGCTAAATAGCAGTGGTTATTGGGATCACTTGAATGATTTAATATTAAATTCAATTGCACATGGATTCGCAGCACCAATAACTAAGGATCTATACGAAATGGTCGCCAATCCTTCCGAGATAATTCCGACCTTAAGGACAATCTAACACAGTTTGACTGTTAGGGATCAGCCTATTTGGATAGCTAGTCGGAGAGAGCCCTCTCGATTGCTGCAATAGCTTCACCGGCCTTTCCAGTTTCGGGTCCACCCGCTTGCGCCATATCCGAGCGCCCTCCGCCACCCTTACCGCCTAAAACTATCGAGCCGACACGGACAAGTGCCACGGCATCAAATTTATTAAGTAAATCATCTGTTACCCCCACAACCAGAGAAGCCTTACCCTCTTCGGTCGCACAAATAGCAATTACACCTGAACCAATCTGTATTTTTAAATCATCAGCAAATGATTTGAGATCGCGCGCCGGAATTCCTTCAAGAATACGACCCACAAATGAAACTCCAGCGATTAATTTTATATCGTTATCGCTTTCAGTCCCTCCGCTCCTACTGGTGGCTAGCTTCCTGTGTGCGACGGAAAGTTCATTTTCCAGCTTCTTTCTCTCTAAAAGTAACGCACTGATCCGACCGCTAGCTTGATCCGGTGAGACGTTGAGGAGTGTTGACACTTCCTGTATCTGTGCCTCTGTTTTAGTGATGTGGTCCAAGACTGCCTGACCGCTTACTGCTTCAATCCGCCTCACGCCAGCCGCTACCGCACTCTCGGAAACAATAAAAAATGAACCTATGTCGCCGGTACGCTCCACATGAGTGCCACCACACAGCTCAAGAGAGTAAGGGGTTTCGTCAATAGTTCCCATCGTGACTACCCGAACCTCATCACCGTATTTTTCACCAAACAAATCCATAGCACCGGTTTTTATAGCCTCATCTGGGGTCATTAACCGGGTGATGACTTCGGTATTATTTTGAATCTGAAGGTTAACCTGACACATCACTTCAGATATTTCTTCGGGACTAACGGGTTTTGGATGACTGATATCAAAACGTAACCGTTGGGGACTCACAAGAGAACCTTTCTGGGTCACATGATTACCCAACTTATTGCGCAAGGCTGCATGCAATAAGTGCGTTGCTGAATGATGCCTTTTGAGGCCAAATCGTCGATCTGGATCAACCCGCAATTCTACAACTTCGTTTATAGACATAGGTTTTTTAGATAAAGTTCCAATATGGACGTGGAGATCGTCGACCATTTTTCTTGTGTCGAGAACGGTTAATACACCTGCATTTTCGCCTGAGAGGATGCCGGAATCACCCATTTGGCCTCCTGACTCCGCATAGAAGGGAGTCTGGTTTACAACGACAGAAACTTCGTCACCGGGAGTGGCAGTTTCCACCTGTACTCCGTCCTTGACGATAGCTAAAACAGTGCCTTCAGCGTGTTCACTGCTGTAACCAAGAAACTCCGTTCCACCGAAAGTTTGCTTTATATCAAACCAGACGGTTTCATCGGCTTTATCACCAGAACCCGACCAAGCTCGCCTGGCATCCTTCTGTTGGCGTTCCATAGAGGCGTCGAAGCCACTCGTGTCGACGGAACGCCCTTGGCTCCGCAAAACATCCTGAGTAAGGTCTAGGGGGAATCCATATGTGTCATAAAGTCTAAAAGCAATTTGACCTGGCAGGGGCTCCTTCTCGGCCAGTTTGTTGGTTTCTTCAGTTAAAAGTTTAAGGCCTCGATCTAGTGTTTCTTTGAAACGTTTTTCTTCGAGCTCTAGTGTCTCTGTAATTAGTGATTCTGCGCGCGTTAATTCTGGATAAGCCAATCCCATCTGGGCAATTAAAGATGGAACCAACCGGTACATTAATGGATCTTTACACCCCATCATATGAGCGTGCCTCATCCCGCGACGCAATATCCGGCGTAAAACATAGCCGCGTCCTTCGTTTGAAGGCAGAACACCGTCCGCTATCAAAAATGAACTTGCCCTCAAGTGGTCCGCAACAACACGATTTGAAACGTTATGAGGTCCATAGGGTTCAACGTTGGCAAACTCCCCGGAGGCCTCAATCAAGAAACGAAATGCATCGGTCTCATAATTGTCATGTGACCCCTGCAGTAAAGCAGAAATACGCTCAAGTCCCATCCCAGTATCGATACTCGGTTGGGGTAAATACTCACGTTTTTCGGGACTCAGTTTCTCATATTGCATGAATACAAGGTTCCAGATTTCTATAAACCTGTCCCCTTCTTCGTCTATACTCCCGGGTGGCCCGCCGGGTATATGATCGCCGTGGTCAAAAAATATTTCTGAGCACGGACCGCATGGACCAACATCGCCCATCGCCCAAAAATTATCAGAAGTCGCAATTCGGATAATACGATCGTCAGGTAATCTCGCGATTTTTTTCCAAAATTGGAAAGCCTCCTCATCATCGTGATAGACAGTAACTAGAAGACGACTTTGATCAATTTCAAACTCCTCAGTTATCAACTTCCACGCTAATTCAATTGCCCTTTCTTTGAAGTAATCTCCAAACGAAAAATTTCCAAGCATCTCGAAAAATGTGTGGTGCCGAGCGGTATAGCCAACATTTTCAAGGTCGTTGTGTTTGCCGCCAGCACGGACACATTTTTGGGAGGTAGCAGCCAACTTATAATTGCGGGTCTCCAACCCAGTGAACAAATTCTTAAACTGAACCATTCCGGCGTTAGTGAAGAGAAGGGTTGGATCATTGTTCGGGACAAGAGAGGAAGAAGGCAGAACTTCATGCCCGTTTTTTCCAAAGTATTCTAGAAAAGCTGTCCTAATTTCGTTAGTAGTTGTCATTACCCTTTTACCTATAAGATCACTTCACAGCTTTTTCTAAAGTAATAACGAGGCAAAGATACCCTGTCCAGGACAGGATATTTCAGGGCCAATGTTAAAAATTACAATATTTAACATTGAACAAATTAGGACGCAGGACAGACGAACCCCCCCCCGCACCCCCTAGGAGCTGCGGGGAAATCAACTAAACAAAAGCGATTTCTAAAGCACTTCTTCCGATTTAATGGAATCGGAAGACGGTGTCTCCTTTAACGCTGCCTCAGCAAGCAAACCGGCATTTTGACGAATTTTATTTTCAATTGATTCTGCTATTTCTGGATTGTCGCGCAAAAATTGCTTGGAGTTTTCTCGTCCTTGTCCTATTCGCTGACTGTTATAGGAGAACCAAGCTCCAGATTTTTCAACGATCTCTGCTTTAACACCAAGGTCAATCAACTCGCCCATTTTAGAGATACCCTCGCCATACATGATATCGAATTCGATAATTTTAAAGGGCGGCGCGACCTTGTTTTTGACAACCTTAACCCGGGTCTGATTACCAACAATTTCATCGCGATCTTTAATTGCGCCGATACGCCTGATATCAAGGCGGACCGAAGAGTAAAATTTTAGTGCATTTCCACCCGATGTCGTTTCGGGGTTCCCAAACATAACCCCAATCTTCATACGAATTTGGTTAATAAAGATAATCATACACTGAGAACGCGAGATAGACCCTGTCAATTTTCTAAGTGCTTGGCTCATTAATCGCGTCTGAAGGCCGACATGGGTATCTCCCATTTCCCCTTCCAATTCCGCTTTCGGCACTAAAGCTGCTACTGAATCGATAACAATTACGTCAATAGCTCCCGAACGCACAAGCGTATCCGCAATTTCTAGTGCCTGCTCGCCAGCATCAGGTTGTGAAATCAAAAGGTCATCAACTTCAACTCCTAGCTTTTGAGCGTAAACGGGATCAAGAGCGTGTTCGGCATCAATAAAAGCGCACTGACCACCACTTTTCTGTGCTTCGGCAACACAATGTAGTGCAAGCGTCGTTTTCCCAGAAGATTCGGGTCCATAAATTTCAATAACACGCCCTTTTGGTAACCCACCAATTCCAAGACCGATATCTAGACCGATTGACCCTGTTGAAATAGCCTCGGTTTCTACAACCTGACCTTCCCCAAGCTTCATGATTGACCCCTTTCCGTAGGATCGCTCAATTTGTTGAAGAGCAGCGTCAAGAGCTTTTGATTTATCCATGCTATCCTTTTCTACAAGCCTTAATGCGGGATCTGCCATTTTCTACTCCTTATTTCACAGCGACTAGAATCATTCAACGCAATGCTTCATGGAAAAGACTATGTACCTGTTTTGTTCTTTTTGCAAATTAAATTTTTTTATCAATATTTTTCAATGGTTTATTGTATTATGTTTTATTTTTGTTCTTCTTTTATAGGTGTTACTAGAAACTTTGCCTTATA
>PBOV01000142.1 GCA_002724505.1 Rhodospirillaceae bacterium
CATATCGGTCTTCGCCCGGTTTCGGAATTCTCATATGGAGGAGAAGCCATTGCCGAACCGGACTCGACAGCATGTGATGACAGCGCTTGGGCAGATTATGTCTTCAACGTAAATGGCGAACCGGGTATCCGACGTGAATGGTGGCATCATGGTCCGAGCGGTATTTGGTTCGTTCTTGAACGTGATACACAGACTGACGCAGTTGTCCAGGTCTTGGATAGTAAGGATGCAATTGGTGGTTAACAGGCTGCCTCCGCAACCGCTGGAATGGATCGACCGTAATGCGAGCATTACGGCGAAGCTTGAAGGTCGAACAGTAAAGGGGTTCGAGGGCGATTCGATAACCTCCATGTTGCTTGCGAACAATGAGCGTCTTGTTGGGCGCAGCTTCAAGTACCACCGTCGGCGTGGAATACTTTCCTTCGCTAACCAAGATATCAATGCGCTTTTTGAAGACGCGAGTGGGACAAATATACGGGGAGATGTGACGGCTGCCGTCGACGGGATGGAACTTTGGCCAACTAACGTTTCGGGGTCGGTAGCGCGGGATCGTTTGCAGATATTAGGCTTGATGGCGCCGTTCCTACCGGTCGGCTTTTACTACAAAGCGTTTCACACACCAAAATCTTTGTTTCCTTTTTGGGAACGATGGATACGTAAGCTTGCCGGCCTTGGCAGGGTTAATATCCATGCGGAACTGGACAGAATTCCCAAACGTTACCACCATACTGACGTCTTGGTCGTTGGTGGCGGGCCAGCTGGCATGGCCGCAGCTCTAGCAGCGGCGGGCGACGGCGCTAGGGTGACTTTAGTGGATGAAAATCGGTACCTTGGCGGAAGCATCGACTACCAACATGCCAACAATCCAAAAGTAGCCTCAAAACGTGATGACATGAAGTCCCGAATTTCGCAGACACCGGAGATTGATGTGATACTCGGCGGGGAAGCTTCGGGATATTATGCGGACCACTGGACACCGGTTACGACGGTGGACGGCATCGTAAAGATCCGTAGCCTTGCTACGGTATTTGCAACTGGAGTATTCGAACAACCGGCAGTCTTTCACAATAATGACCTGCCGGGTATATTTTTAGCGAGTGCTGCGCAGCGTCTTATCGCGCGCTATGCGGTTAAACCCTGTGACAAAGCTGTCGTTTTTACCTCCAACTCGGAGGGATATCGTGCTGCATTAGATTTTCTAAAATTGGGAGGCGAGTTGGCGGGTATAGTAGACACCGGTGATAGCGCGTCACGCGGCTCCTTAGTAAGTGACATCCGCGACCGCGGTGTAACGATACATGATGGTTGTATGATTTATGAGGCGATATCGATTGATGGTCGACTCGGTAGCGTTGTGGTGACCGCTGTCGATGGGGTTGGAGAACCCGATCATACCCAACGGCTTAGGATTGAGTGCGATGGCCTTTTTATGAGTGTCGGTTGGGCGCCGGCGGCTGCCCTCCTTTATCAGGCTGGTGGTGACATGTGTTATGACGAACGAGTTGGACAATTCGTGCCTGTTAGCTTACCGGAGGGCGTTTTTGCGGCGGGTAGGGTCAATGGGGTGTTCAACCTTGAAGGTCGAATCTCCGACGGCATATCGGCTGGCCGTCATGCAGCGGGCTATCTTTCTGGACGGACATCAGAGTTAGGTGTGCGGCCTCCGCGGGCAACACGAACACATTCGCACCCCTATCCGGTTGTCTTTCATCCTAAGGGATGGAGCTTCGTCGATTTCGACGAAGACCTAACATTTAAAGATCTTGAGCGCGCCGCCGACGAAGGCTTCGACAATATTGAACTTTTGAAACGATATTCGACTATCGGTATGGGCCCGAGCCAGGGCAAGCACTCGAACATGAATGGAATACGTATCCTCGCTCGGAAAATGGGCCAAACCATCGATCAGACGGGCAGTACTACTGCGCGACCTTTCTTTCACCCTGTCCCCATGTCCAAGCTGGCTGGACGGCGACTAAGACCATACCGTTACACACCACTCCAAGAATTTCACGAAGCCCATAATGCTGTTTTTATGGAAGCTGGTATTTGGCCCCGTCCTGAATATTACGGGGCCGATAAAGACAGAAAGACGGCGATTTGTGAAGAAGCACGCGAGGTACGAAAAAACGTCGGTATCATTGACGTCTCCACGCTAGGTAAGATTGAGGTTTTCGGCCCCGAGGCGTTAGAACTGATGGATCGGATATATACGACGCGCATGTCCAACATGAAAGTTGGCATGTCCCGCTATGCATTGATGGTAGATGAAAGCGGGGTCATTACTGACGATGGAGTGGCAGTGCGGCGGTCCGAGGAACATTATTACGTCACCACTACAACCGGGACATCCGATACTGCATTCCGCGAAATCCAGCGCAGGCTGATCGAATGGCATCTGGATGCGGAAGTCGTCAACAGGACAGGACAGCTTGGCGCTGTTAATGTTGCAGGGCCAAATTCACGTGAATTACTCGCCGGCCTGACGGATATTGATCTAAGTGCAAAGGCGTTTCCCTATATGGGTTCCAGGGAAGGGACCTTTGTCGGCGCTGACGCATTGATGATACGGGTGGGTTTTGTAGGTGAATTGGGATACGAAATTCATATGGCTCCCGCAGACCTGCGGATTGCCGTAGATAGAATTATGGAGGCTGGGAAAGATTTTGACATACGGCCCTTTGGCGTAGGAGCGCAGCGCATGTTGCGGCTGGAAAAGGGCCATATTATTGTAGGGCAAGACACAGATGGTCTCACAAATCCCTACGAGGCGGCAATGCCGTGGGCCGTTAATGAAGAAAAAGAGATTTTTGTAGGCAAGCGCAGCCTAAAGATTCTAAAGGAAAAAAAGATCAGAACTTTGGTTGGATTTACGCTTGCCTTGAGGAATGGTGAAACCTTACCCGACGAATGCAACCTGGTGATAGATGAAAACGAAATTTGTGGAAGGGTTACGAGCGTATCGGAGAGCCCAACACTTTCGCGCATTATCGGGATGGCCTATGTGGATGATGAGACCCTAAAGCGAGGCGGGAATATTTTTATCCGTAAAAATGACGGAGTGTTAGTCGAAGCCAAAGTTGAGGCATTGCCATTCTATGATCCTAAGGGTTTACGACAGCAATTGGGACCGGCGGAGGGCTAGGCGAATGAACTCCGAACTCACGTTTAGCCGACAAACAGATTTTGCCTTCTTCCACGTTCGGGGAAATGGAGCGGCAGCGGACCTTGAACGTATTTATGGCGATTTGCCGTCTCGCTGGTTCCGGTACAAACTGCACCCCAAAGGTGTTTTTTTGGCTAGACTTGGAGATCGGGAATTCTATGTCTTCGGACCAGCTGGAACATTGCCGGGAACGGCTAGTTATGGGCGGGAAACCTATGTTTTTCAGCGT
The DNA here is from genome assembly GCA_002724505.1 of Rhodospirillaceae bacterium. Classification (GTDB taxonomy): domain Bacteria; phylum Pseudomonadota; class Alphaproteobacteria; order MPNO01; family UBA2964; genus UBA2964. Next base: position 3,396 of record PBOV01000142.1, read on the forward strand.
AGCGATGCAGTCTTTTCTTTTGATGGAGATCGTTACCTTGCGTTTCTACGTGAACTCTGTGCCTACGATTTTGCCACCAGCGAACCGGATGAATTTATTTTGGCAAACATGGCGGGTGTGTCCTGTTGGATCCGGGTGCCGCCAAAACGTTCCACACAGGTTCTTATGGGCTGTGATCCTAGCTACGGGAATTATATGAACGAAACATTGACCGAAGTCCTCAGAGAATTTCTTTCCGCACTCAAACGAAAGGAAGAGACATGAAACTCTCCGAAGCAAAAAGATTTCTCAGTGACAACAAGATCAAGTTTATTCTTGCCCAATTCGTTGACATCCACGGTGTGGCTAAAACCAAGGCGGTGCCGGTGGGTCATCTAGAAGATATCGTTACCGATGGCGCCGGCTTTGCCGTCTTTGCCGTTTGGGGTTTGGCGCAAGAACCACATTCGCCTGATTTTATGGCCAAGGCAGACCTAAAAACATTGTCGTTAGTGCCATGGCAACCCGGCTTTGCCCGGGTAGTCTGCGTTGGACATGTTAATGATATCCCTTACGAATATGACAGCCGTTATGTTCTCCAGAAGCAGATTGCTCGTCTGACCGAACGAGGCTGGACTATGTACACAGGTGTTGAGCCAGAAATGTCCCTTTTGAAAAAGGAAGCTGATGGCCGCGTTGTAGTTGCAGACGAAACCGATACCCTCCACAAGCCGTGTTATGACTATAAAGGTTTGTCGCGTTCGCGCGCCTTTATTGAAAAATTCGTTGGCTCACTTCAGGAAGTTGGCTTCGACGTTTATCAGGTTGATCATGAAGACGCGAACGGTCAGTTTGAAATCAACTACACCTACTCTGATGCGCTGACGTCGGCAGACCGGCACGTGTTTGTGCGTATGGCTGGCAGTGAGATTGCAAATGAGCTTGGTTTAATTTGTTCGTTCATGGCTAAAGTCGATTCTCATCGAACCGGGAATGGTATGCACCTTCATATTTCTATGTCAGATGGGCATACACCTAATATATTCCAAGACGATTCCGATGCGCGCGGGATGGGTCTGTCGGAAACCGGGTATCATTTTCTAGGTGGTATTCTGTATCATGCTAAAGCGCTGTGCGCACTTGCGGCACCAACGGTCAATTCATACAAACGGTTGGTGATTGGAGAGGCGCTGTCAGGTGCGACTTGGGCGCCAGCATTTATTTCCTATGGGGATAACAATCGTTCGGCGCTTGTGCGCGTGCCCTACGGGCGGTTAGAACTCCGTCTGGCTGATGGTGGTTGTAACCCTTACCTGGTTACAGCGGCCTTAATCGCTGCCGGCCTGGATGGTGTGGACAATAAGCGCGACCCAGGCGAGCCGCTTAACGTCAATCATTACACCGCAGACCTTACTTCCATGGATGTGGATGTTTTGCATCAAAGTCTTGACCGAGCACTCGACGCACTAGAAAAAGACACGTTGTTTGCGGAAACACTTGGAAAAGGAATTGTCGATGAATTTGTTCGGATAAAGCGCATGGAATGGACAGATTACATGCGCCACGTGTCAGATTGGGAAGTCGACCGGTATCTGGAATTCTTTTGAGCTGGGGGAGACTGAGTATGTGCGGAATTGTCGGTTTATATCTTAAAAATCCATCACTTGAGGACCGTCTAGGGGCTCTATTTTCGCCTATGCTTATAGAGATGACTGATCGTGGTCCTGACAGCGCTGGTTTTGCCATCTATGGAGATGAAGTGGCCGACGGATACGTTAAGATATCGCTACAACAGCACACTGACAAAAACTTTTCCTGGAAAAATCTTGTTGTATGGCTAACCGAGAAATTGGGCGAAGAGGTTGATTTGTCCGAGAATGCGACAGCTGCCGTCATCAGGGTAAAGACTACCGAG
>PBOV01000143.1 GCA_002724505.1 Rhodospirillaceae bacterium
CCGCCAGCCCTACCCAAACTACCGTCTCCGTACCCATGAATGTCCCGAAGGTTGAGGCGGTGTCGGCCTGAAACGCAATATAGCCACCAAAAATAAGCCCTGGGATCAAGAACAGCGACCATAAATAGCGCCAGGCACGCGAGTCAACACGCCGAATGCAGGGGCTACTGCCTGTATCCCGTCCGTTGCTGTTATAACGGAGAAAGCCAGTACCGTGGATCATGTCGACGACGTAACCGGAAAGAATACCAACAATTAAACCGATAGCAAAGATTGAAAGGCCTGTTATCGGGGCTTGAGCGAGCAATAAAAAGGCCGCGTCGCCCATGGTGGCTGTCAATACTGAAACTACCGACCCAAAGCTAATACCGCCCCGAATATATTGAGTTATCACCATGATGGCACCACCGCAGCCAGGCAGAGCACCCAGGGCGGCGGCTATTGGTACCTGCCAAACTTGGTGGCGTGCGAGTAAGGCGGTTACATCTATTTTATACCAGGCCTCCAGTGAGTAGAAGATAGCAAGCGTTGCAGCGACGAAAACTGTCACCTGGAGGAATGCATCAGACAAGCTTTGTGCCATGATTTGGGCGGCATCATTTGATAGCACTGCCAGCAGTGCGAGAGCTGTCAGGATGCCCAGCCTTATCGGACCAAATGCATTGGCCCATTCTGCAGTTCCTCTGATACCACGCCTTGCGACGATGCTAAGCGGCGCCATTCTTTTTTTCTCCGACCTTAGGCTTTCACCCAACCTCGCGACTATTCTTCACATCTGTATTTGCAGATACTATAAAAGTTAGCCTTGACTAATAATTGTAGGAGGCCCTAAATCGTTGTCAATATCCTGATTTCTAATTTATTGTGAATAAATGGCAGATTTTGACCCCGCAGAGGATGAGCTGACGCCACCGCCCGAAGGTACTGGCGCGATCTCGGCGCATATGACGCCCGATCGTCAGGCTAGTCATTTTAAGAGAGCACGTCATGCACGGGAAACGGAGATTATTGAAGATTATGTAGAGCTAATCGCCGACTTGATTGACGAACAGGGGGAAGCTCGCGCTGTCGATATAGCAAAACGGCTTGGCGTAACCGGGGCCACCGTGAATAAGATGGTTGCCCGCCTTAAGCAAATGAATCTTGTTAACGCGGAGCCTTATCGCTCCGTTTTTCTTACTGACGAGGGTCGCGAGATGGCGGAGGCATCGCGGGAACGGCATCATATCGTTGTAGCTCTGTTGAGGGTTGTGGGCGTTGATGAAGCTACGGCTTGGGCAGATGCAGAGGGAATGGAACATCGCTGTAGTCCGGAGACCCTTATGGCATTTAAAGAATTTGTTAAAAGGCATAAATCCTGAGCTGTGGCTTGCTAGTCGCTGGATAGCAATATAACTATTGGCGATGAAATATTGCCAGGGCCCCGATCCCAAGACAAAAACACCGAATTTTAAAGCCCCGCCCAGAGCATGTGATGCGCACTGCCATGTTTTTGGGCCGTCTGAAAAATTTCCCTTCGCCGAGGGGCGTTCTTACACCCCGCCGGACTCTTCATTTGAAGCTATGCAAGTTTTGCAAAATGTGCTGGGCATTGAACGCGCAGTCATTGTGCAAGCAACTTGCCATGGCACCGATAACACAGCTGCCCTTGATGCAATTGCTCGGTCTAAGGGTCGTTATAGGGGTGTGGCCATTGTCGACGATACTTTTACGACCAATGATTTCCTGAGGTTAAATGAAGGCGGAATGCGCGGCATTCGTTTTTCTTTCGCCCGCCATATAGGCAATGCACCAGATTTTGAAATGGTACGACGCATTACCGAGAAGGTAGAACCATTGGGCTGGCATGTAGTAATTTACATGGAAGCAGCCGATATTGTTGATAACGCCGATACGCTTGCAGATTTGCCGTTGCCGGTTGTAATAGATCACATGGGGCGTGTGAAAACCGAAGATGGTGTCGATCAGGAGGCTTTTCAACTTTTGCTGGGCCTGTTGCGGGATAAGGAAGATTTCTGGGTCAAAATTTGTGGTGCTGAACGGATATCCTCAGGAGGCGCGCCGTTTGAAGATGCTGTGCCGTTTGCTCAGGCCTGTATCGCGGCGGCACCTGATCGGGTGTTGTGGGGAACAGACTGGCCGCATCCTAATATCGAGGGGTTAATGCCAAATGATGGAGACCTCATGAATCTGCTGAGCTTGCATGCGCCAAATGAAGATGACCGTAACCGGGTCCTTGTCGACAATCCGGCTCGTCTTTACGGTTTTCCTGATTAGGTCCCAGGGTTTACTTTCGGTCTTGGCCTACGTCCCAAATACTATTTCCGCCATGGATGCCCCGCGAAGCGTTTAAATTACCATTGCCGGAAAGAAATTAACCCGCAAGGCTGCTGTGCGTTTGTCTGCCAGTGATAACATTAGTACACTACAATAAATTTTAACACATCTTCAGGGAAATCATATGCCAGACACGACGAGACTAAATGGTGTGATCAGCGCACTCGCTGCAGGACAACCGACATTCACCGCATTCTCAACGCCGGATGTTCCATCGGCAATCGCTTACAGCACGAATATTGGCTATGACGGAATTGTGTTCGAAATGGAACATAATCCTTGGGATGGACCCATACTCCGAGATTGTCTGCAATATATGTTGAACCGCGGGCAGATTGCTAAGTCTGGTTCGCTCGCTCCAGCCGTGACCCCAATGGTCCGGGTTCCACCCAATGGCAACGAGATGGCCCAATGGCAGGCTAAGCAAGCGCTTGATATCGGTGTGTATGGCGTCGTTTGGCCTCATATTAGCTCTGTCGAAGAAGCCTACAATGCAGTTGCGGCTTGTCGCTACCCACGAATGAGCGATGCTCCTTTGTATGAGCCGGCCGGCATTCGCGGTGATGGCCCGACCGCTGCAACTCGCTATTGGGGGCTTGGACAGCAGGAATATTATAAAAAGGCAGACGTATGGCCGCTGGTACCAGAAGGGGAGATATTGGTCGTCTTGATGATTGAGGATACTAAGGGGATGGCAGCGCTTCCGGATATTTTGAGAAACGTCCCTGGGGTTGGTGCTGTCCTGATTGGCGAAGGTGATTTAAGCCAGGAACTTGGTTATCCGCGTCAATACGAACATCCCGTGGTATTAGAAGCAATGGCGGAAATCGTAGCGAATTGTAAAGAAGCGAATATAGCTGTTGGTCATCCGCACGTAAACGCCGGAAATGTGCAGCGCATCCTCGATGAAGGCTATACCTTCTTGATGGCAGCGCCGGTGCGGTCAACGCCGGGTCTTGATAAGGGACTGGAACTAAGTGGACGTGGCACAAGCGAAAAGTCTGCCGAGCCCGCACCTTCTTATTAATCTGTTTAATCGTCCGACTGTTTGCCCGTCCCACCCAACTAAGGGTATTGTGGTTTGAGCATTCGGGGCGAAGGGTGTTAAAAACGCATAAATAAAAGGAGACCTTTCATGATTATCGATTGCCACGGTCATTACACTACTGAGCCGCCCCAGTTGACAGATTACCGCAAGGAACAGTTAGAGGGGTTAGCTAGTGATCCTAATTTTGTTCCCTCTGAGGCTAATTTTAGCTGTAGCGATGAAGAAATGGCTGTACGTCTTGAGGCAGCCCAGCTCAAGTTGCAGGCTGAAAGAGGGTCCGATTTAACGATTTTTTCACCACGCGCTGTTGGTATGGGTCATCATCTTGGGACCCATAAAACTAGCGAGTATTGGGCGACTATTTGCAACAATATGGTTAAACGTGCCTGCGATATGTATCCTGATAAATTCGTGCCGGTTTGCCAGTTGCCTCAGTATCCTGGCGTTGAACCAGCAAAAAGTGTTCCAGAGCTAAAAAGGTGTGTTAATGAAATGGGTTTTATCGGTTTGAACCTCAATCCTGATCCTTCAGGTGCGATGTGGACAGACCCGCCCATTACGGACAAATGGTGGTATCCCATTTATGAGGCGATGGTCGAGCTGGATGTTCCAGCCATGCTCCATGTCAGTGGCTCCTGTAACCCAAACTTTCATCATACGGGGTCGCATTACCTATGCGGTGACACAACGGTTTTTATGCAGCTACTTATGTCTGATCTGTTCAAAGAATTTCCGACCTTGAAGTTCATTATCCCACACGGTGGAGGAGCTGTACCATACCATTGGGGCCGCTTTCGTGGCTTGGCTCAAGACATGGGACGCCCTCCTTTGGATGAATTGCTACTGGACAACGTATTCTTTGATACCTGTGTGTATCATCAGGCGGGCATAGATTGCCTCCTAAAGGTGATACCCACCAAGAATATTTTATTCGCTTCAGAAATGGTTGGTGCCGTGCGGGGTATAGATCCCGAGACAGGATATAACTTTGACGATACAAAACGTTACATTGATGCGGCAGATATCTCAGAGGCAGAGAAATCTCAAATATTCTCTGAAAACGCTTTTAGCGTATTTTCTAGGCTTAGAGGCGCCATAGGCGCATAAACAACTTTAAACGCGTAAAAAGGGCTGGCGGGTTGCCGGCCCTTTACTTTTAAATGGATAAATCTGATAAATAAATTCACAGTAATCAAAAAATTTTTCCACAGGTTTTCCACAGAAAAATCCGCAGTTTTCCACAGCCTATGATAACATTTTCCCCGATACATCCACCTAATTATGCACAAAATATAGTATGCAGGTGACTTAAAAATACTAATTCTTGTTGACGTAATCATTTTTTTTGGGGCACACTTCAATACGTTCCGTTATGTTTTTCGAAGGGAGCCCAAGCGCAACGTCTGCTTTAGATTTGGTCTTAAAGGGCCAGGCAGGCGAAGGATGGCCGACTCTTCATAAATTGTCAGACATAACGTGAGCCTAAATCTTGGATTATCCTTTAGATAGTCTAAAATTGGGTGCTTAGGTTGTTTTGTAGTAGAGCGTATTGGGAGGTTTAGGGGTGCCAGATAGCGTAAATGCAGAAATTTCGCCAGAAATTCTCCAGACGGAGCGTGGCATTCGGGTCATTATCGATTACACCCGTGATGAAAAGCTGACCGAGTTTGGTAAGGAAACTCTATCCGACCGGTATTTGATGCCTGATGAAAGTTATCAGGACTTATTTGCGCGCGTTGCTGCACACTATGCAGATGACTCAGAGCACGCTCAGCGTCTCTATAATTACATTAGTAACCTTTGGTTTATGCCCTCTACACCGGTTCTATCAAATGGCGGCACAAAACGAGGCCTACCCATTTCCTGCTTTCTAAATGAAGCCAATGACAGTCTTGGCGGTATCGTAAACCTTTGGAATGAAAATGTATGGCTGGCAGCAAAAGGCGGTGGCATTGGAAGTTACTGGGGAAATTTGAGGTCAATTGGCGAAAAAGTTGGAGCTAACGGCAAAACCTCTGGGATTATCCCATTCATTCGAGTGATGGATTCTCTGACGTTGGCGATCAGCCAAGGATCGCTCCGCCGAGGTTCTGCGGCTATTTACCTCCCCATTGACCATCCTGAAATAGAGGAATTTATCGAGTTGCGGCGTCCGACGGGTGGTGATCCCAATCGAAAGGCGCTCAATCTTCATCATGGTATCCTGCTGACTGATGAATTTATGCGCCTGGTTGAAGAAGATGGGGAAATGCCGCTGCGGAGCCCGAAAGATAAGCACGTGGTGAGGACAGTATCTGCGCGTTCGTTATGGATACGGCTACTTACGGCGCGGGTCGAAACTGGGGAACCATATTTCATTTATATAGATCACGTGAACAAGGCAATTCCAGAACATCACAAGCTTGGTAACCTTGAGGTCAAGATGTCGAACCTGTGCAGCGAAATTACGCTGCCGACTGGTATGGATAAGGACGGCAAGGAACGGACAGCGGTATGTTGTCTGTGCTCGCTTAATCTCGAGACCTGGTTAGAGTGGAACGAAGAGGAACAATTCATTCCTGATGTTATGCGGTTTCTTGATAATGTACTGCAAGATTTTATCGATAATGCCCCAGACGAGATGGAACGCGCTCGTTATTCAGCTATGCGTGAACGCTCTGTGGGGCTTGGCGTTATGGGACTGCATTCTTTCTACCAATCTCAGAATATTCCGCTGGAATCTGTTATGGCTAAGGTGTGGAATAAGAAAATGTTTAAACACATACGCAAACGGGCCGATGCTGCTTCTGTCGAGCTTGCTCATGAGCGTGGCGCCTGCCCTGATGCGGCTGACTACGGTATCATGGAGCGCTTTTCTAGTAAGATGGCGATCGCCCCAACGGCATCAATTTCAATTATTTGCGGGGGTTCGTCACCGGGTATAGAACCGATTGCAGCTAACTCTTTCACTCATAAAACGTTGTCAGGTTCGTTCAGCGTCAAGAACAAGTATCTCAAGAATTTGTTGGCTGAAAAAAATAAGGATACTGAAGAAGTATGGTCCTCGATTACGACCCATGAAGGCTCTGTACAGCACTTAGACTTCCTGTCGGATGACGAGAAGGATGTTTTTAAAACTGCGTTTGAGCTTGATCAGCGTTGGATCATCGATTTAGCCGGTGATCGGTCAGCATTCATTTGTCAGTCACAGTCGATTAACGTGTTTCTGCCGGCCGACGTCGAGAAGAAAGTCCTACATGACATTCATTGGCAAGCGTGGAAGAAGGGTGTGAAAAGTCTCTATTACTGTCGTTCCAAATCGATCCAACGGGCTGAAGCGGTGTCGCAAAAAGAAGAGGTTAACGAGATTTCAGCTGATGGCATAATGCCAGTGCCATCCCCAGATGCGATCGAAATCCCGTTAGCCGCATCAGCACCTGCTGCCGAAGGTAGTACCGAAAATGATAACGACTACGAGGAGTGTCTCGCTTGCCAGTAACGTCAGTTGAGGAATTCTGACCGCTAGACGATCTATTTAAAAAATTAATCTCTAAAGGAAAATAAACTATGTCGCTGTTGGAAGAAAAGATTGTCTATAAGCCATTTCGCTATCCATGGTGTTATGACGCTTGGTTGACCCAGCAGCGAGTTCATTGGATTCCCGAAGAAGTACCTTTAGCTGATGACGTGAAAGACTGGCACAATAAGCTTCGGCCTGAGGAACGGCATACGCTGACACAGATTTTCCGTTTCTTCACTCAGGCCGATATCGAAGTCAACAATTGCTATATGAAACACTACACCCAGGTCTTTAAACCGACTGAAGTACAGATGATGTTGGCAGCTTTCTCAAATATCGAGACAGTTCATATTGCCGCCTATTCTTATCTTCTCGATACGATTGGTATGCCAGAAACCGAGTACGAAGCTTTCCTTCATTATAAAGAGATGAAAGATAAATATGATTACATGCAGGGCTTCAACTGTGAAAGTAAAACAGATATTGCCAAAACTTTGGCCGTCTTTGCAGCCTTCACTGAAGGACTACAACTTTTCGCATCTTTCGCTATTCTATTGAATTTCCCGCGTCACAATAAAATGAAGGGGATGGGACAAATTGTGTCCTGGTCGGTGCGGGATGAGAGCCTGCACTGCGAGTCCATGATTAAGTTGTTTCGGACGTTTGTCTCGGAAAACCCAGAAATTTGGACAGCTGATTTGCAGCGTGAAATTTATCTAGCGTGTAATACTGTCGTTGATCATGAGGACGCCTTCATTAACTTGGCGTTCGAACTCGGGCCCGCCGAGGGGTTAACCGCGGCGGAAGTAAAGTCTTATATTCGGTTTATAGCTGATCGACGCCTTTCTCAGCTTGGTCTGCAACCGATTTTTCGGATTGAAAAGAATCCTCTGCCTTGGTTGGATGAAATCCTCAATGGGGTTGAGCATGCGAATTTCTTTGAAAATCGTGCGACCGAATATTCCAAGGCGGCAACGCAAGGGAATTGGGATGAGGTGTGGAATAACTGATTGCCAGAGTAGTTTTGTAGAGTAGGCACCGGGGCTTTCAGTCAGGTCGTCGCCCGCAAGGGCGGCGGCCTTTTCTCTATGCTCTTGATTTCTTTCAAGGTCCAAACAGAGCAGGTTGTCGCAACGAAACTTAGGCTATGGCAATGAGTCTAAATATTTTGAAGCATTAAAGTATGGCAGATTGTCTTGACTAGAGCAGCCCATAACAGCTAACCGCTCAGAAATTCTGATTGCCTTTTGATATTTTCGTTCGCTCTCGTCTAATTCGTGTTCTTCGAAAGCTGTTCCACAAATCAAAATCCCATAATGAGCTTGCACAGTTCGGATTTCTCTGCCGGTAAGCATCCCATCAGAAATAATCGAAAGATCAAATTCGTCTTGTTTTATAATTTGAATATTGTTTTCGACGAGGTATTCCCGAATTTTTGTTTCAGCTTTTAAGGCGACCTCCCAATATTCCGATTCTGACCTGGTAGTTTCGCCCGATACAACTTCAAAAGCCATACAAAATGCGAGAAAGACCTGTTCCTTGGGTGTAGCGGTCCGCCATGCCGTTCCACCGAGATTTTTCCAAACTGATAAATTCATCTCCTCAAAAACCCTTGGCACTCGATCAAAGAAGAGTTTATGCAGCCGGTTTTCGGTTAGGGACCCATCTTGCGTTTGATCTTTGTAGATATCTATTGCTGCGTAGGCACCGCATACGGGGCAGGTGTCGTTATCAAAAACATTCTTTTTATAAATATGCGAACAGCGTGTTTTATTTGGGAGTTTGTTCTCACAAAGTAAATAGCCGTCACTCCCCGTATCGCCTTCTTGTTGTTGGCCAACCCAATTAAAACGGTTAGTAAACTGCATGTAAGATTTTCGATGGCTCCACAAACTCCATTCGAGTTTTTCTACCGGACCAAATGTTGTCCAGTTGGAGCTGACATCAATAATGACACACTTTTCCTTGTCGGGCGCCGAACGCAATCCACGCCCCACGGACTGCCCCCAAAGGACCTTTGACAGTGTAGGACGAAGATGGACAATAATGTTGCAGTGAGGGTTATCCCAGCCCTCCGCGAGAACTCCTACCGATACCATAGCCTCAACCTTACCGGTTTCGTGCCTCTTCAATAATTTCATACGTTCTTTAATGGGCGTTTTTGCGGTGACGATTTCCCCGGTGATGCCAGCTTGACGTATACGGAATAGAGTTTCCTCTGCAACACTAATATCAGCGCAGAACCAAGCCGAAATTGGTCTTGGTGAAACGTTTTCTCGTTCCTGCGCATAACTGGTCATCGCATAGTCAATCATTGAAGATTTGACGATTGCCGGCGAGAGTTTGGCGACTGGGAAATCACCAGAGCTAATATCGATGCCGCTAAGGTCTAGGTCATGGACAAAATGCGTGCGATAGACAGGCTCAACCAGGACGCCTTCTTCAATTAAGTTGTCAATGTTTGCGCAATCGATAATGGCGTCAAAAGCAAGGTTGAGCTGATCGCGCTGGTCACCGGTGCGGCGCTCTGGAGAGGCAGTAAGGCCTACAAGCTGTGCGTGCTCTTTTCCATACTCCGTAAAGTCGTCCAGTATACGCTTGTATCCCTTGCCGTTAGGTGAGACACGATGCGCTTCATCAACAATTATCAGATCGGCTTTGGGTATGGCATCCGCTAAGACATCTTTCGCTCGCATACTGGTGGACAGCAAGATGTCATAACCGTCAAAGGCAGGGCCCGTGTCTGAAACGGTAAGTTTACGGACATTATGGTCATCACGGAGTGCCCCTTCTAGTTGCTCTAAAAGCACAAGGCGGTGGCAAAGAACGATAATCTTCTTTTGTTCATAAAATTTTTTGATGATTTCACTGGCGAGGACTGTCTTGCCGGCTCCGGTTGGCGCTTTGAGGATAAATCGACGGTGTTCTTTAATAATCGAGGGGAACCGGTCGATTATTTCTTGCTGCCAAGTTCTGAGAGCCATTGAAGTACTTTTTGAAGGGACAATTGTTGAATATGGGAAAAGAAAATTTACAATCTTATAACGATCACTTTGCGTTATGTCTTCCTAAGAATGGCCTTAGAGGAAAATTTTAATTTAAGCGAAAATTTTTATGGTATCCAACGTTGGAAAAGGGCATATCTCCTGCAGTAATAACAACTACTCTTTTTATCGCTCCTCTCGCATTTAATACTTCCCCAATTGTAGTCGAAAAATGAACGACTTATCGAACCGTAAAACAGGTCTTATTTTTCTCGTGGCCGGGATATTCTCCTATGGCTTGCTTTGGCCCGTTATGCATTTGGGGGTTGAGTATCTTCCCCCTCTCTGGTTCGGGACCGTGCGGGTTTTCATAGGAGCGTTGGTTTTAATGGTTGTACTTGCTCTCAGGGGCGAGTTAAAGCTGCCTACTAAAGCTGACATACCAGTCATACTTAGTGTTGGCATTTGTATGATGGGACTTTACGTGTCCCTGGTTCACACCGCTATGGCATTCATCCCCGCCGGGCGC
>PBOV01000144.1 GCA_002724505.1 Rhodospirillaceae bacterium
CGCCAAACATTTTTACAGTTTCATCTGTTTTGCAAACGACTACACCTGATCTTGTAGTCATTATATGTTAATTCGCAAAATGTTGTTGCATTTTCTATATTTAGGGGATAACCTTACATTACCTACTAGATTTGGAAACTTCAACTGAAACGCCTTTGATCGGATCTCTATTAAATTCGGAATTAGGTTTAGTCTATAGTTTCCTGCTGGTAGAGCCAGGTTGCTTCTAATTCTCTAAGATAACCTGGTAACAGTTACACAATCAGAAGCCAAAATGGGTTCTGATTCGAGGTCGGGAGGGGCAGCTTTGAGGAATGCCCAACTCAAGGGACAAATCTACACCAAGCCCAATTTGGGGCCTGGTCATTCGTCTGTCAGCCATGCTTTGTACGATTATCGTTATTCCTCAGGGACATCTTCCAGCAAATCTCCAACAGCAATCACTCAATACAAAAAGGTTAAATTGAGTGATTCACAAACTTCGCGCCGTTCTGCATCGGATACGGCACGAGGTCCAGCATCTGGTTTTTCCTCACTGGATGCTGTTGTCGAGCAACGGCATATTTGACGTTGCGTCTCCCTGAACTGCGGGGGGTGAGCTTCACCCCCCGCATTTTTTCTCAGTGGTGATATGGATTAACTAAAGGTATTTTGATTGACATCGGTTTTTTATAAAAAGGTAAAATATGACAGGCAAAATTGATTTACGCATAGCTAAGCTCGGAATAAGAATTCCAGAGCCCCGTTCTCCATCGGCCAACTATATACCTTTTGTAAAAACCGGAAATTTGGTTTTTGTATCGGGACAAGTATCTATGGCCGAAGATGGATTGATCGCTGGCAAACTTGGTGAAAATGTAGATATTGATACTGGTATAAAAGGGGCTCGGGCTTGCGGTTTAAACTTGCTGGGGCAGCTTAAGGTCGCTTGTGACAATGAGCTAGATAAAGTCAAACGTGTTGTAAAACTTGGTGGTTTTGTTAACGCAACACCGAATTTTATTCACCCTCCAACTATTATGAATGGCGCCTCGGATTTAATGGTAGAAATCTTTGGAGATGCTGGCAAGCACGCACGATTTGCGGTCGCTACGGCCTCGCTACCTCAAGGGGCTGCCGTAGAGGTTGATGGAATTTTTGAGGTTAGGTGACTATAAATTTAAAGATCCTTTTCTAATTTTACTAAAAGATTCTCCTTCCCTTGCTCGCTGATGCGCTCTCCCCTAATCTAATAAAATGGCAGAAGGGGAAGTGAAGTCAGTAAGAATAACGAGCCGGATTTCGGAAGTTGATTCAGAACATTGGGACGCTTGCGCAGGAATAGATAATCCTTTTGTCAGTCACGCTTTTCTTGACATATTAGAACAAAGCGGAGCGGCCAGCATTGAGTCCGGATGGCTACCACAGCATTTATTGTTAGAAGGAAAATCTGGTCAGCTTATAGGAGCAGTTCCCTGTTATCTAAAAAACCACTCCTATGGTGAATATGTTTTTGATTGGGGGTGGGCCGATGCATTTGAAAGGGCGGGAGGAAAATACTATCCGAAACTCCAAGTGTCTGTGCCATTTTCACCTGTCACTGGTCCCCGTTTATTAGTTAGACCAACTGAGAATGCGAACGAAATTCGTGAACTTCTAATTAATGGATTGCGCACGCTAGCTAATCAGCATGATGTATCCTCACTTCATATCACGTTTTGCGAAAAAGAGGAGCGGGACCTACTCGAAAACCGAAAATTTTTGAAAAGATTAGGCCAACAATTCCACTGGTATAATCACGGTTACACTAAGTTTGATGATTTTCTCGGGGAATTGAATTCTCGGAAGCGAAAAAGTATCCGCAAAGAACGTCAAATAGCAAATCGAGCGGCAAAAATAAAAATTCTAACTGGTGACGATCTTAAACGCGAACATATGGAAGTTTTCTATCGCTTTTATCTCACCACCGTGGAGAAAAAATGGGCTCACGCGTACCTTAATCAGGAATTTTTTATGCTTCTGCAAGAGCGACTTTCAAACAAGATCGTTATGATTATGGCTGACGATGGTGGTGAGTATGTTGGTGCTGCACTTAACCTTAAAGGTTCAAATACATTATTTGGCCGAAACTGGGGAGGCTCAAAAGGTTACCCAATGCTTTATTTTGAAGCTTGCTTTTACCGAGCAATTGAATATGCCATTGAAAATGGGGTCACCAAAGTAGAAGCCGGGGCCCAAGGGCCCCACAAGATTAGCCGAGGTTATTTACCTTCGGAAACATATAGCGCTCACTGGATATGTGACCCAGCCTTTCGTCAAGCTGTCGCCCGATTTTTAGCAGGTGAAGAAAAAGAAACCGAGTGGGAAATGGGTATGCTCGAAGAAGAGCGTTCGCCTTACCGCAAAGACGTTACTATTTAATCCTATTACAAAGACTAATCTACGAGTTCCCCCTTTTTCTTATTAACACTTTCACCTTTTCTAAACCCTTTTCTTTTAGCTTTTATGTATTTTTTCTTAGGGTCTTCAGGACGTATATCAAATGTAAGCTCACTATCTTTTAGAGAAACATTGACGACCCCGCCCTTCATCAACTTTCCGAATAGCAGCTCATCCGCGAGCGGTTTTTTAATATAATCTTGAATAACGCGACCAAGTGGGCGAGCACCAAAATTTTCATCATAGCCATGCTCAACAAGCCATTCCCTAGAGTCACAATCAAGCTCAATGGTAACATTTCTATCCTCTAGCTGGATCTCAAGCTGCATAACAAATTTGTCTACGACCCGAGCAACAATCTCAGGCGAGAGACCGGCAAATGAAATCGTTGCATCCAGTCGGTTACGAAACTCTGGGGTAAACATACGCTTTATAGCTTCCTGATCATCCCCTTCGCGTTTTATGCGTCCTATACCGATAGCTTCCTTTGCCATGTCAGCAGCACCAGCATTGGTTGTCATAATGAAAATGACGTTTCTAAAGTCAACACTTTTACCATTGTGATCGGTGAGGCAGCCGTGATCCATAACCTGCAGTAGGATATTGAATAGGTCAGGGTGAGCTTTCTCAATTTCATCGAGGAGTAGAACCGCATGTGGGTGCTGGTCTATCGCATCCGTTAGTAATCCACCCTGATCAAAACCTACATAGCCAGGGGGGGCGCCGATCAAACGAGAAACAGTATGACGCTCCATATATTCTGACATATCGAACCGGATCAGCTCTATCCCCATCGTCAGCGCAAGCTGTCGGGCAACCTCCGTTTTACCCACGCCAGTTGGACCCGAGAATAGATAAGATCCAATCGGCTTTTCAGGCTCCCGCAAACCGGCTCGTGACAATTTGATAGCCGCCGATAGGGCCTTAATAGCATCGTCTTGACCGAACACCACCCTTTGAAGATCTTTCTCTAAGGTCTTAAGTGCTTCTTGATCGTCCCGTGAAACACTTTTTGGCGGGATACGGGCAATTTTTGCAACCACGTCCTCTACGTCTTTTACCGTGATCATCTTACGTCGTTTCCCCTCGGGAAGCAGCATTTGGGCGGCACCAACCTCGTCAATAACATCGACAGCTTTGTCAGGCAGTTTGCGGTCATTGATATAGCGTGCGGCAAGTTCAACTGCGGTCCTAATTGCTTCTGCTGTGTATCTAACCCGATGATGTTTTTCATAATATGGTTTAAGGCCACGCAATATTTTTACAGCATCCTCAATTGAAGGCTCGATGACATCAATTTTCTGAAAACGGCGAACCAACGCCCGATCTTTTTCAAAATAGGACCTATATTCCTTATAGGTAGTAGATCCAATACACCGCAACGTACCACTCTGCAGTGCAGGCTTTAACAGGTTAGATGCATCCATCGAACCACCGCTAGTCGCACCAGCTCCAATCACTGTATGAATCTCATCTATAAATAAAATAGCACCTTTAACTTCATCTAATTCCGTAACCACTGTTTTTAGGCGTTCTTCAAAATCCCCACGATAGCGAGTACCGGCCAACAATGCCCCCATATCGAGTGAATAAATGGTCGAGTCCGTCAAAATTTCCGGAACCTCGCCCTCTACAATGCGACGCGCTAACCCCTCCGCAAGTGCTGTTTTACCAACGCCAGCGTCACCGACATAAAGCGGGTTATTTTTAGTGCGGCGGCAAAGAACCTGTATTGTTCTTTCTATTTCCGAAGAACGCCCAATTAGAGGATCAATTTTTCCGTCCTTTGCTTTTTGATTAAGGTCGACGCAATAGGACTCAAGTGCTTCATGTCCTCCTTTGCCAGAACTTTCTTCATCATTACTCTGAGTACCTTCAACCGACCGTGGTTCAGACCGTCCGGGTACCTTAGCAATCCCGTGAGAAATATAGTTAACCGCATCAAAGCGAGACATTTCCTGTTCTTGGAGATAAAAAACCGCATGTGATTCTCGTTCAGAGAACATTGCTATTAAGATATTAGCACCGGTTACTTCTTTTCGACCTGCCGTTTGCACATGGATAGCAGCACGCTGAACAACACGCTGAAAGCTCGCCGTAGGCTTGGGCTCTTCGTCACGGTTGACCACAAGATTAGCAAGCTCATTATCTAGATAATCAACTAAGTCCTCTTTAAGCTTCGCAACGCCAACCCCGCAAGCCCTTAAAACGGCAACCGCGTCTTGATCCTCGACCAGTGCAAACAATAGATGCTCAAGTGTTGCAAATTCATGCTGACGCTCTCGAGCGCTTGATAGTGCGCGATGAAGGCTACGTTCTAGATTTCGCGATAACATGTATCATTCCTTCTCGAGGGTGCACTGTAGAGGGTGCTCTTGCTGTTGAGCCAAGTCCATCACCTGGGTTACTTTAGTTTCGGCGACCTCATAGGTAAAAACGCAACAAATCCCGACCCCCTTTTGGTGAACATGCAGCATAATATTTGTTGCTTCTTCATGGCTTTTGCTAAAAAAGCGTTCAAGGACCAAAATTACAAATTCCATAGGCGTATAGTCGTCATTTAGCATAATGACTTTATACATGGAGGGCTTGCGGGTTTTAGGCTTGGTTCGTTCAACGACTCCAATATTGGTATTGGTACCGTTATCTCCACCAGGCGGTCGGTCTTTCTTTTTGTCGCTCATTTTAATTCGAAAATTCTTTAAGTTTGCGATCGCACACCAAGGCAACAACTATAGTTATATATTATTAGATAGGTTACCTATCTTGAAAAATCAAACAAGCCCCGCATTCACAAATCCTAATGGTTTATGACTTTTGATTCGTACCCACCTTAAATTAGATATGTGAATTCAAAAAACAGAACTAAATTACAAATGTTTAAGTGTTGTTTTTAAAATTTATGCCTTTAAAGACGAAAATAGACTTTTTGCCCCCATTGGATTAGATTTTGTTTATTTTCAACAGCTTCTTAGTTGACAGGCAAATTAGTTGCGACATGGCAGGTCGAAACCATCGGACATGGGGGGCCATGTGTATCCAAGGCTTATAATAAGCCTACTCTGCTCGGCCCTTCTGCATGTCTCCCCTTTATCCGCTGCGCGTTATGCATCAATCATTATTGATGAAAAAAGCGGCGCAGTCCTTCACGCGGTTAATCCCGACAGAAAAATTTATCCAGCGTCTCTGGCAAAGATGATGACACTGTATTTAGTCTTTGAGAATCTTAAGCTTGGAAAAATTAAACTTGGAACGCGGTTAAAAGTTTCCAGGCGTGCA
>PBOV01000145.1 GCA_002724505.1 Rhodospirillaceae bacterium
ACTAACTCCAACGGATCGCTATTTTGATAATAAGGCTCCCTTTTTAAAGATTGACGGCAATACCTTTTTTGACTCGAATAAAATATTTGTCGGTTTTTGCAAAACAAAACAAAACCAGCCTCAACGCTGCCTATGTTCATACTCGATCCTCTGTTCTATAAACAACTTGACCCCAAGTAGATAAAAGGCAGTAACAATGGCAAAAAATCCCGCCAAAGTACGAGACCCATTAAAAACCGCAGCGACCCGTATCAGGCGCGCGATGACTACGGGTAGGCCCTGCAAACCAATTCGCGATCTTATCAAGAAAGGTGACCTGGACTCCGCCTACGCCATTCAGCAAATCAACACCGAAATCTGGATCAAAGAAAATCGACGGCCGGTGGGACGAAAGATTGGGCTTACGGCAAAAACCGTCCAGCTTCAACTGGGAGTCGACCAACCAGATTTCGGGGTTCTATACGCAGATATGGAAGTGGTCGATGGCGATGAGATAGGTATTGAACGCCTGATGCAACCCAAAGCTGAGGGCGAAATTGCCCTAGTCCTGGATGACGATTTGGTCGATGAACAATTGACCCTGGTCGACCTTATTGACGCTGTAGCCTACGCGCTACCAGCCATTGAGGTCGTTGGCAGTCGCATCGCCAATTGGGATATTAACATTCTCGATACTATCGCAGATAACGCGTCCTCCGGTCTTTATGTGCTCGGCACCAGACCAGTTGGTTTACATGAAATTGATCTTCGAATGTGTGGCATGGTAATGGAAAATAAAGGAGATCAGGTTTCCATCGGCGCGGGAGCTGCTTGTTTAGGCAACCCGCTAAATGCAGCATTGTGGCTGGCTCGTAAAATGGTCCAAGTGGGAATGCCTCTAATGGCGGGAGATACGATAATGACCGGCGCACTCGGTCCCATGGCACCGGTAACGCCTGGCGATGTGATTGAAGTTCGTATTTCGGGACTCGGATCAGTCCGTGCAGTCTTCGGTAAGTAAAGGAAAATACCCATGAAAACCAAGGTGGCCATTATCGGATCAGGGAATATTGGCACAGATCTCATGATTAAGATTTTGAGAACCTCCAAGATTCTCGAAGTTACCGTACTTGTTGGTATTGACTCTAATTCGGATGGCATAGCACGTGCCAAAAAAATGGGGGTGGGGACGACTGACAAAGGTATCGATGGTTTAGTTGGGATGAAAGAATTCAAACACATCGAAATTTTATTCGATGCCACTTCCGCTAAGGCACATACCTATCATGATACGGTCGCGCGTAAGTATGGCAAACAGATTATAGATATGACACCGGCGGCGATCGGCCCCTATGTTGTACCTGTAGTAAATATTGATCAGCATCTTAATGCTCCCAATATCAACATGGTGTCTTGTGGGGGGCAGGCAACCATACCGATGGTGGAGGCAGTCCAGAGAGTCGCCAAGGTTCACTACGCGGAGATTGTGGCCTCCATTGCTAGTAAGTCGGCTGGTCCCGGCACGCGTGCCAATATTGATGAATTTACCGTTACTACAGCAACCGGACTGGAAGCAGTGGGTGGCGCAGATCGTGGCAAAGCTATCATTGTCCTCAACCCCGCGGATCCTCCTGTAATGATGCGAAATACGGTTTATACCCTTAGCGATAATGCCGATAAAGGCGCCGTTATCGAATCCATTAATAAACAAGTCGAAGAGGTTCAAAGTTATGTACCCGGCTACCGTCTAAAACAGAACGTTCAGTTTGAACGGATTGGAGACAATACACCCGTAAAAATCCCAGGTCTCGGCGAGTTTGTTGGGCTCAAGACATCAGTATTCCTTGAAGTAGAGGGTGCCGCGCATTATTTGCCTAGCTATGCTGGAAATTTGGACATTATGACTTCTGCCGCTCTTAAGACTGCGGAACGACTAATTCAGCTAAAAAAGGCAGCCTGACAATGAATATCGACCAAAATCGTAAAATTTACGTTCAGGATACAACGCTCCGTGACGGTATGCACGCGATTAAGCATGCTTATACACCAGAACAGGTTCAGGTTATTGCTAGAGCACTGGAGGAAGCAGGCGTAAGTGGCATCGAGGTAACTCATGGGGATGGATTAGCAGGAACGTCATTTAACTACGGGTTTGGTACTAATACCGACCTTGAATGGATTGAAGCCGCCGCTGACGTTGTAGAAAACGCTAATTTAACTGTTCTACTTCTTCCAGGCATTGGTACGGTTGAAGATCTGCAGAACGCCCAAGCTGCTGGTGCTACCTCTGTCCGCGTCGCTACACATTGTACCGAAGCAGATGTCTCCAAACAGCATATTGAGTGGGCCAGGGAAAACGGGATGGATGTCGCCTGCCTGCTGATGTTAGCCCATATGACGGAGCCAAAGGCTTTTGCCGAACAGGCAAAATTAATGGAATCCTATGGGGCGCATTGCATCTATGTCACAGATAGCGCGGGAGCCTTATTATTAGATGGGGTTAAAGATCGATTTAAGGCAATGGCTGACGTACTTGATCCCACTACACAAACCGGAATGCATGCGCATAACAATCTTGGTTTAGGTGTAGCATTCAATTTGGTCGCTCTCGAACAGGGAGCGACGCGGATAGATGGCTCGCTCGGCGGTATGGGAGCCGGAGCGGGTAACGCTCCCCTAGAGGTCTTTATAGCTGTCGCAGATCGTATGGGGCTCAACCATGGCTGCAATGTATTTGGGCTCATGGACGCAGCGGATGATCTTGTACGCCCACTTCAGGATCGGCCGGTACGTATCGATCGCGAAACACTATCTATAGGCTATGCAGGGGTTTATTCGAGCTTCCTGCGTCACGCAGAAACAGCGTCAAAAACATATGGTATCGATACTAGAGACATCCTCGTGGAGTTAGGCAGGCGTCGTATGGTTGGAGGGCAGGAAGATATGATTGTCGACGTGGCACTGGACCTTGCCAAAGAACGAGACGTAAAGGGAGTGGCATGATGGTAAATATAAATAAAATGGCCGAAATTGTTGATGACGCGGCTCGCGTAGGAAAGTCTATCCCGCAGCTCAGTAACAAATACGACTATACTCTTGAAGATGCTTATAATGTTCAGGCAGCCTCTTTTCAGAGGCGCCTAGCCCGCGGTGAAAAGCAAGTAGGAATGAAGATGGGTTTTACTAGCCGCGCTAAAATGATCCAGATGGGATTAACCGACCTTGTCTGGGGACGCCTTTCAGACGAAATGCTTGTTGAGGATGGAGATGAAATTAATTTCAATAAATATGTGCATCCGCGAGCCGAACCTGAGCTTGCTTTCTTGCTGAAAAAATCACTGGAGGGGCCTGTAACAGCCACAGAGGCGTTAGCCGCTGTTGAGTCCGTGGCCCCAGCGATTGAGATTATTGATAGTCGCTATAAAAAATTCAAGTTTTCACTAGAGGACGTTGTTGCCGACAACAGTTCGTCCTCAGGTTTTGTTCTGGGTGCCTGGAATAAGCCAGATGTTGATCTCAGTAATCTTGGAATGATCTTGGAGGTCAATGGGCATCCCGTTCAGATCGGCTCGTCGGCAGCGATCCTTGGTCACCCTGTTCGATCTCTCGCCCACGCAGCCAGAATATCAACGCAATCTGGGAGAAAACTCGAAAAAGGTTGGATTATAATGGCTGGCGGCGCCACGGCAGCGCATGCACTCGTACCCGGCGATTATGTTCGAAATGTTGTCGAGGACCTTGGGTTTACTGGGTTCACGGTTTCTAGCCGATAAGAATTCCGCTGTGACACGGGTAGCAGATACTAAACGAGATGTGTATTATTCGATTAATTTACCGTATCACTTCCGCGTATACCTTCGGGCTCCCTGAAGAAGAAAACAAAGAGAAATTCGATGAATGAGATAGAGTACCACGCTGCAGCAAAAACTGACGAAATACCGGAAGAAGATGTTAAAGGGGTAGTTCTCGATGACGAGGAAATAGCGATTTATAATATCGAAGGTGAGTATTACGCTACCCATGGCATCTGTACGCATGAAAATATTGCACTTGCCGATGGTTTTGTTGAGGGCCAACTCATCGAATGTCCACTCCACAGTGCATGCTTTGAAATAAAAACCGGCAAAGCCGTTAATCCGCCAGCTGAAATTGATTTAAAGACCTACCCTGTAAAAGTCGAAGGCGACACTATCTACGTTGGTATTGAAAAATAAGCCTAACAACCCTTAACGCAAAAGGAACACCCGAATGAGCGATGCAAATATCGAATTTCACTCTGTCGCTAACACCGAAGAGGTTACCGAAGATGAGCCCAAAGCCGTATCGATTGGCCGCATGGATATTGGTATTTACAAACTCGATGGTGAATTTTATGCCATTGACGACATATGTACCCATGCCTACGCCTGTATGACTGATGGTTATATAGATGACGGACAGATCGAATGTCCATTACATGGTGCTTTGTTCGATATCAAAACTGGTAAAGCAATGACCGCGCCCGCAACTATCGATCTTCGCTCCTATGAAGTAAAAGTTGATGGTGATCAGATCATGGTCGGCGTTCCCAAGACTGAAGACTAATATTCCACCAGCGTTAGAAATATCAATGAATGAAGACCGCACATTCCTAATAATTGGTGCCAGTCAGGCTGGTGGTTGGGTTGCACAAACACTGCGCCACGAAGGATTTGAAGGTAAAGTTATCTTGATTGGTGAAGAGCCTTACTTGCCATATGAACGTCCGCCGTTATCTAAGGCCGCTCTCCTAGGCGAAGTCACTGTCGATAGCACGTATTTCTGGTCGCAGGAAACATTAGATGAAGCCAATATTGAAACGCAACTAAATACACGTGTCATAGCAATTGATCGGAATGTTAAAGAAATAGTTACCGAGGGCGGCACGCGCATGGGCTATGACAAGCTAGCAATCACCACCGGGGCCCGCGTGCGCGAATTACCAGTCGAAGGTGCTGACCTTCCAGGTGTTTTTTATTTACGCACTATGGAAAATACCCTCGCTATTCGCGACGCAGTAAAAGACGGTACCACAGCAATGATAGTCGGTGGCGGCTGGATTGGCCTGGAATGTGCCGCCACCCTAACCAAGCTTGGGTGCAATGCTATAGTCATCGAGTCCGCGGACCGCCTCTGTGGTCGCGCTGTTACCCCTGAAATAAGTGACTGGATGCTTGAATTCCATACTAGTCATGGTGTCGATGTCCGGTTAGGTACGGGGATCGAAAAATTCCAAGGTGCCGGCCAGCTAGAGCGCGCCGTTCTACCAAGTGGAGACACCATAGAATGCTCTGTTGCTGTAGTCGGTATCGGTGTTATTCCCAATGCAGAATTGGCTCGAGACGCCGGACTAGAAGTTGATAACGGGATCGTTGTTGATGACCGTGCCTGCACGTCGGATTCGGATATTGTTGCAGCGGGAGATGTAACCAACCATCCCAATGCCCTCCTCGGCCGGCGTATTAGGCTAGAGAGCTATGAAAATGCCCAAAACCAGGGAATTATCGCGGGTAAAGCAATGCTCAATAAGGCAGAGGCCTATTCAGAACTTCCATGGTTCTGGTCCGACCAGTTTGACGCTAATCTGCAAATGATCGGACTTCCAAAAGACTGGGAAGAGACCGTAACAAGGGGGGATAAAGACTCTAACGAATTCGTCACCTTTTATCTCAAGGATGGGGTGATTGATGGCGCTATTTCGGTCAATAATCCACGGGATCTCCGAATTGCTAAAAGGCTGATGCTCGGAAAAAAACAGGTTACCGCCGCTGAACTTATTAACCCTGAAACCAAAATGCAGGGGCTTCTCAAGCGATAACGTCGTTCTGTTATAGCAATCCTAAGGACCTAAGTTCGTCTGCCATATCCTGGGGTAGAGAGGATACTTTTTTGCGTTCCGCAGTCGTTAAATCCGCTGGAGCAACATCGACTTCCATATAACGCCACCCTTGAATGGGTTTGTGCGGCAGCAAAACTGTTTGAACTAAATTTGTATCCAATATTAATGCACAGCGGGGTTTGCCATTACGATCGAAGGCTTCACTGAAGCCATTTATGCGCTGTCTAACGCGGATATATCCTTTAATAATCCAATAAATTGAACCGTTATCGAGAACCTCATCAGCCCTTTTAGGTGAATTACGAGTCAGGTGCCTTAGATCCGCAGACCCATTTTTTTCTCTGGCTTTACAAAGGCGCTCGATCTGGATTTCTTTCAGATGCTCCACACTTTCAATGCCTACGGCGATTTTAACTAGGTGAATGGTCATGAAAAACCGTACTCTAACCAACTTGTAATCTAGAACTCAACAATCCTCTTAATACCCCGACGACCTAACCGTAATTTTTCATGTGATAGAAAGTTCGATCATCATATAAACATTTTAGAGTTAAGTCATTTAAACTCTTAGGCGGAAATATATCCAAGAAATTTCCACCAAAAATATTGCAATGGAAGAGAAATAAATGCTCCAAAAAGAGCAAAGGGAATCATAAGTCGGATGAACTTTGAAATTGGGAGACCTGAGATCACACGTGTCGCGACTAAAGGCGGCGCTTGATAGGGAAAAATTAATAATGCCCAAGCAGAGACTTGTGTCATTAACACCGTCGCAAGGGGCCACCCGGTAGCAATGGCAATTGGTTCCGATATAGCAGTCATTATAGCAGGTTGACCTGGTAATGTAGTTACCAGCTGCAAAATCCAGCCCAAGCCGATGACTGAGACAAATTTTTGCAATCCAGATTCAGCAGTTAAATCCATTTTAGCTATTAAAAAATTAGCGAGAGTTTCTCCAAGTCCACTTTGGGTCACCACGGTTCCCATGCCTACTACCGCCGCTAGGAATATAATTGGCCCAAA
>PBOV01000146.1 GCA_002724505.1 Rhodospirillaceae bacterium
GAAATATGTCTAATGACCTATAGGGTGTTTCCGTTAGTTTTTTGGTATTGGCTTGAGAAGGGCTTGAAATCGATTTTTTAAAGATTTTTTAGGCAGAGAATTGGGAATCTTAGTCGTTGTTCCGTGTTCTAAGAGTTTGTTTCCTAATCAATATTCGATTCGACGCGCCTGACTTTAGATGCTAGCATTTTTTAGACTTTAGAGGAATTGTGTCTATCGTCGTTAGTTTTTGGCTTTAATTAAATGTCCGATTCAGGGAGGAGTTTATAGTGATTAGAACTTTAAAATTGACTGTTGCAGCTGCGGCGGCCCTCACGGTGATGAGCGCCCCAACGTTGGCAGCAGATTATTTCGCCGGCAAACAGATTACGGTGCAAGTGCCTTCGGGTTCTGGCGGCACCTATCATGTCTATTGCCAGTTGGTGCAAAGAAATATTGCGCGCTTTATTCCAGGCAACCCTAAAACAGTTATCCAGAATATGCCTGGTGGTGGTGGCGCTAAATCCGCGGCCTATATGATGAATGTTGCTCCGAAGGACGGCAGCTTTATTGCGATGGCTGCGCCCGGTGTCATCACAACTCCTATGGTAAGAAAAGTACGTTATGACGCCCGTAAATTTAACTGGTTAGGCGCCCCTGCAGCACGAGCAGCAGGTGTATTTTTCTGGCACACTCACAAAATAAAAGATTGGAAAGAACTCAAAACTAGAGCGACAACTATTGCTACAAGTGGTTTTGCGTCCTCAGGATCAATCTTTCCGCGTCTCGTGAATGCCACCCTCGGGACCAAGATGCAGTTAATTTATGGCTATAAGGGCGGCGGGCGTATGAATGTGTCCGTGGAAAAAGGCGAAACGATGGGCCGTAATAACTTCCTTTCAGGCTTCACAGGTGTTCGTCCAACATGGCTTCCAAAGGGATTGGTAAAACCTGTTATAATGTATGGCCCAAAATCCCCAAGCAAATATGCGAAGGGTGTGCCGCGTCTTGACGACCTTCTCAAACCAGGTTCGATGGAAGCTAAAATGTATGAAGTTCTTGGAATGAACCTCAAAGTTGGACAGGCATTTTATGTTCCACCTGGAACACCTAAAAAGGTTGTAAAAATTCTGAGAAAATCTTTTACAGAGATGATGTTTCACAAAAGTTTCATTGAAGACATCGTAAAACGCCGTGTCGAACACTCACCCGTGACAGCGAAACAAATCAACAAATTGATTAAAGCTGGTTTTGATGCTGCTACACCGGACGTAATCAAAGCGATTAAGACGCGGGTATTCACAAAGAAGAAATCCTAAATTAAGGGTTAAATAAGTATTAAACGGCCCCTCAAATGAGGGGCCGTTTTTTTCATGCGGACATCTCAAAGTAATCACCTGTTAGGATTCTTCCGAATTCAAATTCCCTCTAAGGGACACCCAATAACCCGAACCTGCTTCCATGTGCGGCCTGCATTGCCTCACTTTTTTTTCCTTCATTGCTTTAATCAAGAGACGTCCAATTGGCTGAAAAAAAGTTTCACCGCTTGTCGCAGTAGCCCGATCAATTTTGATATAAACCGTACGGGGTTTTCGAAAGCGACTGCGTTCAATCATTCGCTCAACGCTGGCAATCGAGTGCGCTAAATCAAGACCACAAAGATCAAGCTCATACTCTGCACCATCTTTCATTCCCGTCAGACGGCGAATGTCTTCATCATCAATATAGGGCATATTCTCTCGGGACTCTGATGTTAATTGTCTTGATGATAAGGGCTACTGACCTTGCATACCGACAACTATTTCTCTTTCCTATATAGACTTTCAAGCTTGGTCCTTGAACTACCATTATTTTACCATATGCGTTACAGCCATAGTATGCCCTGAATTTTTGTTGCATCTTATAATAACGTACAGATCAATGTTTGCCTTGGAGAAATTAGATGCCTCGTATTACACCTAAAAGTCGGGAAGAACTATCAGATCTAGAGGATGTTTTTGAACGAGCCGAACAAGCACTGGGGTTTGTACCAAATAGCTTCTTTCTTATGGGGCGCCGGCCAGAAATGTTGCGGGCCTTTTCACGATTGTCACGAGAGGTAGTGGGTGTCCCAGGTCGCGTACCCCAGGACCTAAAATGGCTGGTCGCTCACATCGCAAGCCAGGCGGCAGGCTGCCAGTACTGCATGGCTCATACTGCGGGTTCAGCCAACAAGGCTAAAAGTAGAACCGAAGAAAAAATTGACGCGGTATTTGAATATGAACGGAGTGAACTTTTCAGCGATGCAGAAAAAGCTGCGCTCACCGTCGCCCAGGGAGCTGGTGCCACGCCTAATATGGTATCGGACGCTGATATCAAAAACCTAAAGAACTACTTCGACGAAGACCAAATTATTGAGATCGTTGGGGTGATCTGCCTATTTGGTTGGCTAAACCGCTTCAACGACACCTTAGCAACAAACCTCGAGCAGGAGCCACTTGACTTCGCAACACGGCATCTTGCTGCTTCTGGCTGGCAAGTCGGAAAACATGGGGAGAAAACATGAGGTTTGGCCTTTTTGATCACATTGACCGCGCTGACGACCGTCCGCTAGCCCAACAGTTTGACGAACGCATTGAATTTGTGCAGGCAGCAGATGGCGCTGGGTTTTACTGCCTTCATGTCGCAGAACATCACTCCTCACCTCTGAACATGTGTCCGGCACCGAGTATTTACTTGAGTATGGTAGCGAGGGCCACAAAGCAAATTCATATAGGACCGTTAGTATATCTTTTGACGCTTTACACTCCGCTCCGGCTCGCCGAAGAAATTTGTATGTTGGACCACATAAGCAAGGGGCGGCTAGAGGTTGGTGTTGGTCGCGGTGTATCCCCCTTTGAGTTGAATTTCCACCGAGTTGATCATGACGACTCTCGAAACATATTCTTTGATGCATACGCCTGCCTTAACAAGGCATTAAGCAACGATGTTTTTAGTTATGAAGGGCCATATTTTTCTTATTCAGATGTCCCCATGTCACTCCGCCCATACCAAGACCCTTTGCCGCCATACTGGTACGGATCGTCCAACACCTTCGGCGCCAAATGGGCTGGCGAACAAGGAATGCATTTCACTTCTAATGGCCCTATCCCGGAGGCAAAGGAAAATATCGATGCCTATGTAGCCGCATTGAAGAAACGTGGTGGTCCCGCTCAGCCAAAGAACGAATTCCCTGGTGGGGCGGCAATCGGCCAACTACGTCATATTTATGTCGCAGAGACCGATGAAGACGCGCGTCGGATCGCCAAGCCCGCGCTCGAGCATCACATAAGGAACTTAAATTGGCTGCGAATGCGGCATGGTGATACAGAGTTTACCAGGCGACTAAACGTACATCGCGGGACATCCTATGAAAGTTGGGAGGAAAACAGGATGGTGATTGCGGGGCGTCCTGAAACTGTCGTCTCCGAAATCACCCAGCAAGCGGCCATCCTCGGGATCAACTATCTTCTAGCTTACTTATTCTTTGGTTCAATGACCTTTGACGATGCAATGCGATCCTTCAAACTATTCCAAAAAGAAGTGATGCCAAAGCTAGCTAAAGTATAATCTGCTATTTACGCCATTTAGTTTCCGGCCTAGCTAATTCCTTTCCGTCTAGAAATAGGGCATCTACATTTTCGTTAAAGAAACAGATAAGGTCTTTTAGGCGCGGGCACTCCGGTAGAGTTTCGTAATAGCACCACGCAATATCATTATAGACAGCTCCATTTACCGTAGCTGAAAAATAGCTAGCGCGCCCCTTATAGGGGCATACAGAAGTTGTTGCCGTCGGTGTTAATAAGTCCATCCTTACATCAGACTTGGGAATATAGAATCGCAAGGGATGGTTTCCTTCAAATGCAAAGATCGCCTTAGTTGTTTCAGATACAACCTCACCACCTAGCACAACTTTAACCGGCCGATGCGAAGGAACCGTATCGAGGCGCTTTTTTGGATCCCGGGCGTGACCAAATATTTGTTCGTCCTCTTCCCACCATTCATCCATGCGATCCCAATATAGAGCTACATAATCTTTAATGCTCCGCATCTCATAATATGGGTTGCGATAGGACCACATCACATTTTCCTCCGTTCTATTTCCTACCGAGAGCGTCCAATAAGAAGCGTCCCCTTTATACCCGCAATGCGTCGAGTAATGTGTGGGAACAAATAAATCCATCTGAACATCCTCCATCGGAAAATAAAGCACAGGGACATGCCCACCCTCCCGCATGAGCATCACATTAATGGAATCAACTACCACCTTCTCATTGAACTTAATACGAATACGCCGAGGACTGGCTTCAAATTCAAGAATTTTATCCGGATTCTTTATAAACCCAGGAGCTTTTTCGTACTCTGTACCATGGGCTTTATTAGTTACATCCATTTCGATCCCTCAGAACTTATAAAAAGATAATGCGTTGGTTAAAGCTTTCCTGCAAGGTTCCGTCGCCGGGGATTAGCCATGCCGTTATGTTCCATTTAATATAACTTTACGGCACTTACCTGGCACCACGTCTGCTGTCTTTGAATAACCCTAGTAAGGGATTTCGAGTCCCCTACAATTTGCTAAAATAAAAAGAAAAATAGCAGGAGTTTCTTCCAATGAAATTTGGTTTGGGGCAATCGGTACCGAGAACCGAAGACCCTCGTTTTTTAACTGGGCGTGGCACCTATGTAGACGATATCAACCTACCGCACATGGCGCACGCCGCTGTAGTTTATGCTCAGGTCCCCCATGCCATTATCTCCGCGATAGATACTAAGGTTGCGGAAGAAGCTCCCGGCGTGATCGCAGTGCTCACGGGCGCCGATGCGCGGGATGATGAAATCGGCGGCATCCCGCCAAATTATTTACCCCAGATGATGGGTTTATCGGAGGGAATCCGAACCGAACAGCCAATCATTGTTTATGATATAGTAAGGTTTTGTGGGGAACGGATTGCTCTCGTCATCGCGGAAACAGAAAAACAAGCACGCGACGCTGCGGGATTGATCAATGCGACGATGGAAACCCGGGATGCCATAATGACAGTAGAGGCGGCCGTCTCCGATAACGCTAACTTAATCCACGAAGGCGCCGCCAAAAATATTGCAACCGAAATTCATTTTGGCGATCAAAGGGAAAGTTCTAAAGCGTTTGAGGAAGCCTCTCACATCGTTGACGTAAAACTCAGAAACAACCGATTGGCATGTGTCTCTATTGAGCCGCGCGGCACGATAGGTGACTACAACGAAGCCGACGACCGCTATACTCTTTATAGCAGCGGTCAGGGCCCACATATGACGCGGAGTTCTATCGCCGCGAATGTCCTAAAAATCCCGGAGTCTAGGCTGCGCGTTATTTCTCGGGATGTTGGGGGCGGCTTTGGTATGAAGGGCGCCACGTACCCCGAAGATGGTCTAGTTCTTTGGGCTTCAAAAAGGGTGGGACGACCGGTTAAATGGATTTGCGACCGGTCGGAAGCCATGCTGACGGATAACCAAGGCCGAGACCAAATTCTTGAAGGGTCACTCGCACTCGACAAAGACGGCAAGTTTACCGCCCTCCGTTGGAAAGCGATGCAAAATGCCGGCGCCTATGTTCCAGGATCAGGCTACATTCCGTTAGTCTTTTCATTGCGTATTGCAACCTCCGTATATGACATCCCAACAATTGATATTTCTAGCCGTCATATCTTTACCAATACAACGCCAACCTCAGCCTACCGGGGCGCTGGTAGACCGGAAGGTATTTATGCGATAGAGCGACTAATAGATAAGGCCGCGATTGCTACTGGTATTGACCGCGTTGAGTTGCGTCGACGAAACATGATTGCACCAAGCGCCCTCCCCTACACGACCAATACACGGTTCATATACGATTCGGGTGACTTTGTAGGGGTAATGGAAAAGTGCCTAGAGCTTGCAGATTGGGCAGGATTTTCAAAAAGGAAGGCCGCAAGTGAGAAAAAGGGCCTCAAGCGCGGTATTGGTATCTCCTACTATATTGATGACTGTGGAAATTTTAATGAACGCGCTGACATCCGGTTTGATCCTAGCGGTTCCTGTACGATTTTCGCTGGAACTTTTAGTCATGGTCAAGGGCATGCGACGGTTTACGCGCAGATGGTTTCGGACTGGCTCGGCATCCCCTTCGAAACCATTCAACTTGAACAAGGAGACACCGCAAGCGTTGCGTCGGGTAGGGGTACGGTAGCCTCTCGGAGTATGGTTTTAGGCGGCAGCGCCATGCGGCATGCTGCGGATGCAGTAATCGGGAACGGCAAGAAATTCGCTGCCCATCTCATGGAAGCTGATGTCAATGATATCGAGTTCCTCGATGGCGTTTTCACAATAGCCGGCACAGATCGGTCAATGCCAATAACCGAGATTGCAAAGGCATCCTTTAGGCCCTCTGGTTTACCTTCAGAACTCGGCGTCGGCCTTGAAGGGACCGGAGCTTACGCCGCACTTCAGCCTAGCTTTCCAAATGGGTGCCATATTTGCGAGGTCGACATTGATCCAGAAACAGGCGCCCTAGTCCTTGATAAATATGCTGTCGTCGACGATATCGGTGTCGTTATCAACCCCATGCTCGCCGACGGACAAGTTCATGGAGGTATAGCACAAGGTGTCGGACAGGCCCTGACAGAGAATGTCGTGTTCGATGAAAATTCTGGGCAGTTGGTAACAGGATCGCTCATGGATTATGCGATGCCTTTTGCCGATATATTACCTTCGTTTGAAATGGCTTTTCACGAGGTTCCGTGTCAGTCCAACCCCATTGGGGTTAAAGGAGCTGGAGAAGGTGGAACAGTAGGCGCCACGCCAGCAGTGATTAGTGCCATTCTGGATGCGTTAGGACCATTAGGTGTCACGGATATAGAATTGCCAGCGACAGCTCAACGCATTTGGCAAACAATCAAAAAGGCCCAGCTACCCTAGCGCTTTTCAGCGTGGTCCGTTACAAACGCGGAACACAAAACTAAAATGCGGAGAATAAAATGGCGGACATCAAACTGACCATGGCGATAAACGAGTACGATCATGTTCAGGATATGGCAAATGGCAGGGTAAAGCCTGAAGGAATTGACCTCACCGTAATCAACCATGGGCCCGAAGAAATTTTCCATCGCTTTCTGTTTAGCCAAGAATGGCATATATCGGAAATTTCGATGGGCATGAGTACCTCGTGGATTTCACGCGGTGATGCTCCCTTTGTATTGATACCGATTTTTCCGTCACGCGTTTTTCGTCACTCGTCGATTTACATGCTCAAAGACGGCCCGATCAAAACCGCGGCCGATTTAAAGGGCAAGCGGATTGGTGTTCCAGAGTGGGGGCAGACCGCCGGAATTTATACGCGAGGTTGGATGGAACATACCGGCGGGGTTCCGCTCAAAAGTGCAACCTGGTTTCAATCCGGTATAAATGATCCGGGACGCCAGGAAGCCTCTAAACTAAATCTCCCTGACGATATTGACCTCACAATCGTTACTGATCGATCACTGATGCAGATGATGTTTGATGGGGATCTGGATGTCGCTTTTTCAGCCCGCCCTCCGAAGGAGTTCCTTGCCGGGGATCCACGCGTCACACAGCTATATCCAAATTATCGTCAAGAGGAAGAAGATTACTTCAATAAAACGGGTATTTTTCCGATCATGCACACCATCGCGATCCGCCGCGATATTTTTGAGAAAGAGCCTTGGGTCGCCCAAAATTTGATGACCGCATTCGAGGAAGCCAAAGATCGTAGTTTTCAAAGGGTCGCAAACTTTACAGTATCTCAACTTCCCTTTGCCTGGTCATACTATGATGGCCTTGAAAACAACCGGAAGATGTTTGGGAAAGAACAGTGGCCCTATGGAATTGACTCGAACCGCAAGACACTAGAAGCGTTCCTGCAGTTTGGATACGAGCAGGGCACCTTGCACAGGAAACTAGAGGTCGAGGAACTATTCCCCGAAGAAGTCCGACACCACTTCAAGCTTTAAGAGCTTTTGCGTTCGTAAAAACTAAATTTAAGGTAGAGAAATTACAAAAGAGATGAAACATTTTTAGCTAGAGCTTCAAATCGGTTTAGTATGTTCCAATCAAATATATTCCAAAGCAAGAGCGAACGCCTCATTAGGCGTCAGCGCGCGTTTTAAATTTAATTAGCGCGCGTACCAGCAGATAATCATAATGCCTGAAATTTAGGACTATTTAAAGATTTAGGCGCCGTTTATCGAACTTTCAATCCATTGTCCTACGACTAACCCTTGGGGTCCTTCCCCTTGTTTGATATCGTGATCCTATAAATTTTAGGAAAAGACTGATGCTCATTATTAATAATGCAATTGTCGCCGACGTGCTGGAAATGTCGGACTGCATCCGCGTGCAGGAAGAGGCCTTTAAAAAACTCCCGGCAGGGGGCGCTATCCACCGCCCACGAATTGACATGTACATGCCAGCAGAGCGGGAAGACGGATACTTTCGCTGGGGCACTATGGAAGGCGCAAATGATGGGTTCTTCGCTATCCGTATGAAATCCGATGTGATGTATTGGCCGGAAGATGAAAGTGGAAACTGGACGGAAGAAAAATATTGCCGTGAGCCAGGCACCTACTGCGGCATTGTCCTGCTCATTAATACTAATAATGGCGAACCACTAGCCTTTATTAATGACGGACACATTCAACATATGCGTGTCGGTGGCGGCGCTGGGATCGGCGTTAAGTATTTATCTCGTGAAGACTCCCATGTTGTAGGGATGCTTGGTTCAGGAGGGATGGCTAGAACTTTTCTTGAGGCCTTTGCCTGCGTTAGGAATATCCAACAATGTAAAATCTTTAGCCCGACGCCACAACACCGCGAAGAATATGCCGAGGAAATGAACAACAAAATGAATTTTGAAGTTGTCGCTGTCGATAATCCGAAGGAAGCAGTGACTGGCTGCGATATATTGTCAACCTGCACAGATTCAATGGTGCCGGTCTATGACCCAGATTGGATTGAACCAGGGATGCATGTAACTAACCTTGGACGCAGAGAAATAAGCGACGCCGTAATTGACAAGTTTGATGTTGTGATCCGTCAGGGAACGGCAGGCCTTCAAATGAAGCAAACGGAGAGGTTTCAAGCAGAGCGCGGGCTCAGCCCAGCCGCCTTTATAGGCGGGACTACTGAAGAAATGAAACGTATACCACAGAAAAATCCCAACCCAGGTTTCGGCGGAGATGACCCAGAATTTAGTGATCGTGGCAAGGGCGGAGACAAACCTGATTTCGCGGCTTTGATTTCAGATCCGTCTCTAGGTCGAACTAGCCGGGAACAGGTTACATTTTATAGGAATGTCGGAAACCAAGGCCTCCAATTCTCTTCCGTCGGCGGACACGTTTATAAAACATGCATCGAACGACAGCTCGGCAAGGAGATCCCAACTGACTGGTTTCTGCAAGATATTCGGGATTAATAGAAAAGACAGGTTTCAAATAATTTAAATTATTCGTCTCGATAAATCCGTTCCAGGCGTTCATGACGCTCTTGGGCCTCTAGGCTAAGCGTGGCTATAGGGCGCGCTTCCAGACGCCGCAAGCTAATTGGTTCACCAGTTTCCTCACAATAACCGTATTCGCCTTCTTCAATCCGTTTCAGGGCTTCATCAATCTTTTGAACCAGTTTACGCTCACGATCTCTCGTTCTCAATTCGACTGCTCGATCAGTTTCAGCTGATGCCCGGTCTGCTATATCTGGGGCCTGGAGAGACTCTTCCTGAAGATTTTGGAGAGTTTGATTGGTTTCTCGAAGGAGTTCGCTCCGCCAACGCAACAAGCGTTGCCGAAAGTACTCTCGTTGCTTAGCATTCATGAAAGGCTCTTTTCCTGATGGCCTGTAATTCTTAGGTAGTTTGGTTGGCATGTTAGCTCCAGACGCTCAAATTTTGGCGCGGAGTATATGAACCGAGTCACTGGACTTCAAGTGCCATCCCAAGAATTAAAAAAACACCGTAAATATGTGGTTTCCAGCCGGATTTCCACTCCTTCACGAAGTTTCATTTAAATTAATCCGAAGCGCAAAACTTAATCTTACCCTTCATAGCCCTGATCACAGCTAGACGATGGGTATTTTCTCTTGCCTGCAATAGTGGCAAGCAAGCCAATTAGGAAACATATGAGACAAAACTTGAATATCCATTCTTATCCATTTACGAGCTAATTGCAGAGAGTCAAAAAGAATATTGAA
>PBOV01000147.1 GCA_002724505.1 Rhodospirillaceae bacterium
GCATTTGTGATTTGCTTTTTAGTTAAAAGACAATTCACAAGATCCAAACTTATGTTTTTGTTCTTAGGCAAGAGGTTCATTAACTTAACTCGACCGGCCGTCGTTTCAAGACGAATAGTCTTTAAGTTCCCATCCCCATCAACTGTCTTAACCCTTGCATGAATTTTACTATGGTGGGTAATAACTCCCTGATCTAGAGCCTGCTCAATCTCGCCAATGTCCGCAAAGGCCATGCCATCGCCCGGCTGTTCATCGAGATCAAGGGTAAGATAATACAGGCCCAAAACAATATCCTGCGATGGTACGATAATAGGCTTACCATTAGCCGGGCTCAGAATGTTATTTGTCGACATCATCAGAACCCTTGCTTCAAGCTGAGCTTCTAACGATAACGGCACATGAACCGCCATTTGGTCACCGTCAAAATCGGCATTAAAGGCTGTACATACTAGAGGATGCAGCTGAATTGCTTTACCCTCCACGAGAACAGGTTCAAATGCTTGAATTCCCAGTCGATGCAAGGTCGGAGCCCGATTCAGCATTACCGGATGCTCGCGAATAACTTCTTCAAGAATATCCCATACCTCGGGGCGTTCTTTTTCAACAAGTCGTTTTGCGGCCTTGATCGTACTTGCCATCCCATATGTTTCAAGCTTTGAATATATAAAGGGTTTAAACAGCTCCAACGCCATCTTCTTGGGCAACCCACATTGATGAAGTAACAGCTCCGGCCCAACAACAATGACCGAACGACCAGAGTAATCAACACGCTTTCCAAGTAGATTTTGACGGAATCTGCCCTGCTTACCTTTGAGCATATCCGATAAAGATTTGAGTGGACGCTTATTTGCTCCTGTAATCACCCGTCCGCGTCGACCATTGTCAAACAAGGCGTCTACCGATTCCTGTAACATACGTTTTTCGTTTCGAACAATAATATCCGGTGCGCGAAGCTCCATTAAACGTTTCAGGCGGTTATTCCGGTTGATCACACGGCGATAAAGGTCATTAAGATCCGACGTCGCAAACCGGCCACCATCAAGTGGCACTAAAGGTCGTAATTCAGGCGGAATAATTGGGATTACATCGAGAATCATCCATTCAGGGCGTGCTCCTGAATTGATAAAAGCTTCTATAAGTTTTAAACGCTTAACAAGTTTTTTTCGTTTAGCTTCCGAACCAGTTTCCTTGAAGTCAGTTCGAACAATTTCAAGTTCGTCCTCAAGAACAATTTCGCTGAGCATCTTTTTGAGTGCTTCAGCGCCAATCATAGCAGTAAAATTGTCGCTTCCAAACTCATCTTGGGCGTCTAAATATTGCTCTTCAGTCAACAATTGACGTTCTTCAAGAGTCGTCATTCCTGGTTCAACGACGACATAGTTTTCGAAATATAAAACTCGTTCGATATCTTTGAGAGTCATGTCCATAAGAAGGCCGATGCGGCTAGGCAAAGACTTCAGAAACCAGATATGAGCGACTGGTGAGGCCATTTCGATGTGCCCCATTCTTTCTCGACGGACTTTACTGAGCGTAACTTCAACACCGCATTTCTCACAAATGATTCCACGGTATTTCATGCGCTTGTACTTACCACACAAGCACTCATAATCCTTTATCGGGCCAAAAATACGGGCACAGAAAAGGCCATCTCGCTCTGGTTTAAAGGTCCGGTAATTAATTGTCTCCGGTTTCTTAATCTCCCCAAACGACCATGACCGGATGCGATCGGGACTAGCGATCGAGATACGAATCTTATCGAACGTTTCGGTTGTACTGACTTGGCCGAAAATGTTCATCAATTCATTCATTGAAACACTCCTGGTTCCCGGCCCGACGTGAGGGCCGATATTTTAAAAAAAAGGTTAACCAATTTTGATTATCAATTAGACCGTTTCGTTGCGATTCAGTTCCACATTCAAACCAAGGGATTTAAGTTCCTTGACTAAGACGTTGAAGGATTCAGGAATACCTGCCTCAAAAGTATCATCACCCCGAACAATAGCTTCATAGACTTTCGTTCGGCCTGAAACATCATCAGATTTAACGGTAAGCATTTCTTGAAGCGTATAGGCTGCTCCATAGGCCTCCAAAGCCCAAACCTCCATTTCACCAAAGCGCTGCCCACCAAATTGCGCCTTACCGCCCAGTGGCTGCTGAGTTACAAGACTGTAAGGGCCAATCGACCGTGCATGTATTTTATCATCCACGAGATGATGTAATTTCAACATATAAATGTAGCCGACTGTCACCTTACGATCGAACTCTTCCCCTGTTCGACCGTCAAATAATGTCACTTGCCCGGAAGTTTCTAGACCCGCTGTTGCTAGCATTTTATTGATATCATCTTCTCTAGCGCCGTCGAAAACAGGCGTGGCCATTGGTACTCCCTTCCTCAAGTTACCGCCAAGCTCCAAAACCTCATTATCGCTTAGAGTTGCGATATCATCGTCATAAACTTCCTTCCCGTAGACCTCTTTTAATTGACCCTTTAGCTTATCAAGCTTTCCATCTTGAACTATCAAATCGAGCATTTCGCCAATTTGCCGCCCTAGTCCAGAGGATGCCCAACCCAAATGGGTTTCCAATATCTGCCCAACATTCATTCGAGAAGGGACACCAAGCGGATTTAAGACAACGTCAACGGGCGTTCCGTCTTCGCGATAAGGCATATCTTCCATCGGGACAATCTTTGAGATAACCCCTTTATTACCGTGACGCCCTGCCATCTTATCTCCCGGCTGCAACTTCCGCTTAACCGCGACAAAGACTTTCACCATCTTCATAACGCCGGGCAGCAATTCATCGCCACCCTGGACTTTATCCACCTTATCATCAAAGCGGGCCTGAAGACGTTTTTCGCTGCCTTCGAACTGTTTTCGCACGGCCTCTAAAGAGGCCATTACTTTATCATTTTTAACTACAAACTGCGCAAGTTGGCGGGGGGTAAATTCCTCGACAATCTGTGGGGTAATTCTCCCTCCTTTTTTCGCTTCCTTTGGACCGCTGACGATTATCTGGTTAAGTAGTAACTCTTTAAGATTTTGAGCAAAACTCCGTTCAAGTATAGCAAACTCATCATCCCGGTCCTTGGCGAGGCGTTCAATTTCTTCACGTTCAATCGCCAGGGCACGTTCATCCTTGTCAACGCCGCGCCTTGAGAAAACACGCACTTCAACAATTGTACCAGCGACGCCAGGTGGTAACCTCAGCGAGGTATCACGAACTTCAGATGCCTTTTCACCAAAAATAGCCCGAAGTAACTTTTCTTCCGGCGTCATTGGGCTTTCACCCTTAGGTGTAACCTTACCAACGAGAACGTCGCCAGGTTCAACTTCAGCCCCAATATAAACTATACCAGCTTCGTCAAGGTTTTTAAGAGCTTCCTCGCCGACATTAGGAATATCGCGAGTGACTTCCTCCTGACCCAGCTTTGTGTCCCGGGCCATAACCTCAAATTCTTCGATGTGGATCGATGTAAATACATCGTCGCGTGCAATTCGCTCAGAGATGAGGATAGAATCTTCAAAATTGTAGCCATGCCAGGCCATGAAGGCGACAAGTACGTTTCTGCCAAGAGCGAGCTCGCCGAGCTCTGTCGAAGGGCCATCAGCGATAATATCTCCTGCTATGACCCGATCACCAACTCTCACCAGCGGACGCTGGTTGATGCAAGTGTTTTGATTGGAACGCTGAAATTTTCGAAGATTATATATATCAACCCCAGTTGAGGACGATTCTGTATCTCCTAAAGCTCGAACAACCATTCGGGTTGCATCAACTTGGTCGACTACACCCGTTCGTTTCGCCACAATTGTTGCTCCCGAGCCACGGGCAACTGCTTCTTCCATGCCGGTCCCGACAAGTGGGGCTTCGGCCCTGACTAAGGGTACCGCTTGTCTCATCATATTCGATCCCATCAATGCGCGGTTGGCGTCATCATTTTCTAGGAATGGAATAAGTGCTGAAGCGACTGAAACCAGTTGTTTTGGCGAAACATCAATATAATCAATATCTTCCCGGCGAGCCATTGCAAACTCACCACTGACGCGGCAACTTACTAGGTCTTCAATAAACTTACCCGTCTTATCCAATGCAGCATTCGCCTGCGCAACCGTGTAGCGTCCTTCTTCAATAGCAGAAAGATATATTACATCTTTCGTCACTTTGCCGTTATCAACAATCCGGTAAGGTGTTTCAATAAAGCCGTACTGATTTACCCGCGCATAAGTTGCTAGCGAATTAATGAGACCGATATTCGGTCCTTCCGGCGTTTCTATCGGACAAATACGTCCGTAATGCGTTGGGTGAACGTCCCGAACCTCGAATCCGGCACGTTCACGCGTCAACCCGCCAGGGCCTAACGCCGACAATCGCCGTTTGTGAGTTATCTCACTGAGTGGGTTCGTCTGGTCCATAAATTGGGAGAGCTGAGAGGAACCGAAAAATTCTCTGACCGCTGCAGCAGCGGGCTTTGCATTAATCAAATCTTGAGGCATAACCGTATCAAGCTCCACTGAGCTCATCCGCTCGCGAATGGCGCGTTCCATCCGAAGCAAACCGATACGATATTGGTTTTCCATCAGCTCACCAACTGACCGCACACGCCGGTTACCAAGATGATCTATATCATCAATATCGCCATGCCCATCCTTTAGACGAACTAACAATTTAATTACGGCGAGAATATCCTCTTTACGCAAAACTCTGAGTGT
Source organism: Rhodospirillaceae bacterium (assembly GCA_002724505.1). Taxonomy (GTDB): domain Bacteria; phylum Pseudomonadota; class Alphaproteobacteria; order MPNO01; family UBA2964; genus UBA2964. The sequence goes on from PBOV01000147.1 coordinate 4,713, forward strand.
ATCAACCGTTTCCAAATCCAAACGCGCATTCATTTTGACACGCCCAACAGCGGATAGATCATAACGTTCGCTATCGAAAAACAGGCTATTGAACATCGCCTCTGCGGTTTCAGGCGTCGGTGGTTCACCAGGGCGCATTACCCGATAAATATCCATCAACGCTTCATTACGCGTAGTGTTTTTATCGACCGCAAGGGTGTTTCGGATATAGGGGCCGACTGTCAAATGATCGATTGCGAGAAAGGGTAATTCCTTTATACCAGCCTCGATTAGAACTTCCAAACCTTCTTCAGTAATTTCGTCGCCGGCTTCGACATAAACCTCTCCAGTTTTTTCGTTTATGATATCTTGGGCAATATACTTACCGATAAGGTCTTCGTTTTGAATGAGTTGTTCTTTCAGACCATCGGCTTTGAGCTTGGCAGCAAGGCGTGGAGTCACCCGTGTGCCGGCCTCTGCCATAACCTTGTTACCCTTGGCGTTAATCAGGTCGTTGGTGATCTTCACACCACCCTCATAAGCTTCAGTGTCAAATGGGGCTTTCCACGCATCTTTGGTCTTTTTAAACAGCTTAGTTTGATAAAACTCTCCAAAAATCTCCTCAATCGACATGCCATCTGCATCATCCGGGGGCAAAATCTCTCCACCAGCCGAAAGTTCGAGCCTTTTTGTTTGTGTCTCCAAAGAATCCAAAGCCATCATTAGAGTTGTCACAGGCAACTTTCGACGACGATCAATTCGAACATAAACTAAATCCTTAGCGTCGAATTCAAAATCAAGCCAGGAACCTCGGTAGGGAATAACTCGTGCCGCGAAGAGGTATTTACCGGACGAATGGGTCTTACCTTTATCATGGTCATAAAACACACCAGGCGACCGATGCATTTGGGAAACTATAACCCGCTCAGTGCCATTGACTACAAACGTCCCATTATCTGTCATCAAGGGCAAATCGCCCATGTAAACATCCTGTTCTTTAATATCGCGAACCGAGCGTGCCCCGGTCTCTTCATCGACATCAAAAACTACGAGCCTCAAGGTAAGCTTTAGTGGGGCAGCAAAAGTAACGCCCCGCTGCTGACATTCCTCAACATCATATTTTGGTGTTTCAAGTTCATATTTGACAAACTCAAGTGTGCCGTTCTCCGAGAAATCCTTAATCGGAAAAACAGACTCAAATACTGCTTGAAGACCGGAATCGGTCCGCTCTGCAGTTGGCACATTAATCTGTAAAAAGCTATCGTAAGACGTTTTTTGAACCTCAATAAGGTTTGGCATTGGTGTGGCTTCATAAAGCCTACCAAAGCTTTTGCGGATACGTTTCCGTTGAGTGAACGACTTGGCCATATAAACCTCTTAACCGCTAAGGGCGATCGCATACGCGGCACACCAGATCATGACTATGCTGGCGAAGGGCCGCAAAAATAGACACAACTCCCGGATAACTGCAGCACTTAACGTCCAAAGCAGCTCCGGGAATCAATTTATTAGGTAACTGTGGCAACAGTCTATTTGACCTCCACTGTTGCGCCGGCTTCCTCAAGCTTATTTTTAATCTCATCTGCCTCATCTTTAGTGGCCCCTTCTTTGATAGGCTTGGGCACGCCCTCGACTAGATCCTTAGCTTCCTTAAGTCCAAGCCCCGTAATAGCACGAACTTCTTTAATGACGTTTATTTTCTTCTCCCCAAATCCGGTGAGAACAACATCAAAGGAGTCTTTTTCTTCCGAAGCTCCTGCGGCTTCACTGTCACCAGTAGCAGCCGCTACAGCAACAGGTGCAGCAGCAGAGACACCCCATTTTTCTTCAAGCAGCTTACTCAGTTCAGCTGCTTCAAGTACAGTCAGCGCCGACAAATCATCGACAATCTTCTCAAGATTGGTAGCCATTATTTTCTCCTAAGTATCTTTGTGTTTCTTTAATAATAATTCGGGTTAACCGGCTTATGCCGCCTCATTCTGCGCCGCGTGCGCAGAAACAACGCGAGCAAGTTGACCAGCAGGTGTCTGAACAACGCCAGC
>PBOV01000148.1 GCA_002724505.1 Rhodospirillaceae bacterium
ACGGTGTTTCGGCTTTTCAAATCAACTTCGCGTCGCACGCCATCAAGACACCTGGAGATGCGCCAGATGTGCTCGTTGCGATGAACCCAGCAGCTCTCAAAGTCCATTTAAAGGATTTAGTTGCCGGCGGCACGGTGATAATTAACTTAGGCGCCTTTAATGATAGAAATATTGAAAAAGCCGGATACTCAGAAAACCCTTTAGAGGATGGAACACTCGATAGCTACCGACTTATTCAAATTGATATTTCTAAACTCACTCTAGCCGCTGTGGAAGGAATAGAGGTCACACAAAAGGAAGCTCTTAGGGCGAAGAATTTATGGACACTCGGTCTAATGTGTTGGATGTACAACCGTGACCGTCAGCCAACAATCGACTGGCTCAACCAAAGATTTGCTAAACTACCTAAAATTGCAGAAGCCAATATCGCAGCATTAAACGCCGGACATGTTTTCGGGGAAACAGCAGAACTACCCAGTGAAATAAGTACTTATATTGTGCCTAAGGCAAAAGTAGAGCCTGGAATTTATCGAGCGGTAACAGGGATCGAAACAACAAGTTGGGGGCTTCTCGTCGGGGCACAAAAAGCAGGCTTAAATATTTTCTTTGGTTCTTACCCAATAACTCCAGCCTCACCTTTATTGCATACACTCAGCAACTTTAAGCAATATGGTGTGGTGACATTTCAGGCGGAGGATGAAATTTCTGCCATTTGTTCTGCCATTGGAGCCTCATATGCAGGATCTGTCGGAATTACTTCAAGTTCAGGACCTGGTATAGCCCTCAAGTCAGAAGCACTTGGTCTTGCTGTTGTTACCGAATTACCACTTGTCATAGTTAATTTCCAACGTGGTGGTCCATCAACTGGACTTCCGACCAAGACCGAACAGTCAGACCTTTACCAAGCAATATTTGGTCGTAATGGCGACACTCCACTGCCAGTTATTTCTGCCTCAACAGCATCTGATTGTTATGAATGCGCAATAGAATCTGTCCGGATTGCTACAAAATACATGACCCCCGTCATGTTCCTCTGCGAGGGTTTTTTAGCTAACGCCGCAGAACCATGGAAGTTGCCCGATACAGATGATATCGATCCATTTCCCGTCGAGTTTGCAACTAGTTCCAAAGACTTTCATCCATATCTACGGAACGAGAAAACTTTGGCTCGTAATTGGGCAATCCCGGGCTCACCCGGTCTCGAGCACCGTATCGGTGGCATCGAAAAAGATTATGATTCTGGAAATATCTCATACGATGCTGACAACCATCATAAAATGACTAAAGTTAGGGCAAAAAAAACGCTCAACATAGCCAACGATATCCCCGAACAAGAAGTATCCTGTGGCAATACCAAGGGTAAGATGGTTGTCGTGGGATGGGGTTCAACATACGGAGCAATCCAACAGGCCACTCTCCGTTGTCGGGATGCCGGATTAGATGTCTCGCATATCCATATTCGCCACCTTTGGCCGTTACCCAAAAATCTCGGTGAGCTACTTGGTGGATTTGAAAAAATTTTAGTACCAGAAATGAACAATGGGCAGCTCGTGACGTTGCTTCGGTCTGAGTATCTCGTACCCGCGGAGTCATTAACGCAAATTACAGGCCAGCCTTTCAAAGTTGCTGATCTGGAAAAGGAAATCCAGAATAGGTTGGAGGACTAATTAATGAATGTTCAAACCGCACCCGAAAAACTAAAACCAAATGATTACGCCTCCGACCAGGAGGTGCGCTGGTGCCCTGGCTGCGGCGATTATGCAATCGTAAATGCCGTAAAAAAAGCGTTAGCTAATATGCAAGCCGACCCAAAGAATACTGTATTTATCTCTGGCATAGGCTGTGCCGCACGCTTCCCATACTACCTAAAAACTTTCGGCTTTCATACAATCCACGGTCGTGCCCCAGCTGTAGCCACTGGGGTAAAGCTCTCTAATCCCGACCTGGATGTATGGGTTATTGGGGGAGATGGAGATATGTTAAGTATCGGAGGCAATCATACACTGCACGTCTTGCGCAGGAATATTGATGTCCAGGTACTCCTATTCAACAATGAAATATATGGACTAACTAAAGGACAATATTCGCCAACTTCAAAAGTCGGAACGCGGTCGCCTTCCACCCCAGCTGGTTCAGTTGACGCACCGATTTCAGCCTGTGTTTACGCTCTAGGGTGTAACGCCCGCTTTGTAGCTCGATCTCACGACACTAATGCAAAAGTACTTCCCGGCTTACTTCAGGAAGCGAAGGAGCACAAAGGGGCGTCATTCGTCGAAATTCTTCAAAACTGTATCGTTTACAATGATGGTGTTTTCTCTTCGTTCACCGACAAAGCCAATGTAGCCGACGGTCAGGTCAAATGTGAACACGGCAAACCACTATTATTTGGGAAAGAAAGTGATAAGGGAATTAGACTAAACCCAACAACGATGGAACTCGAGGTTGTTACTATCGGAGAAAATGGTGTTACTGAAGAAGATATCCTAGTCCATGACGAGACTAGTCGCCCATTAGCCTTAATGCTCGCCGGCATGCAGCCGCCCAATTTTCCTGTTGCTGTTGGTGTTATTTTTCGTGATCCCGGTTTATCATTTAACGAATCTGTTTATGACCAAATAAACGAGATAAAAGATAAAACTCCAGCGATCCCAGTTAATGAACTAATGCACAAGGGTAAAACCTGGACCGTCGTTTAATCTATTATTAAATCAGCCAGCAACAGTCCCAATCATGAGCTCTCTTCGATATTTTTTTAATGAAGAAAATTCAGACCCAGGGGTTTCATAAATATGCGGGTGGGCTATCATAAATTATCAACTTTCGTCTCAATTTTAATTCGCGGATCAAAGAATGAGTGGGTATAGCGACCGCAGTGTCGCCATCGTGGGTTCCGGTCCAGGAGGCATGTATGTAGCGCAGGCGTTATTAGAAAAGGCTCCTGGCTGTAAAATTGACATTATTGATCGTTTACCATCACCTTTCGGTCTTATCCGCGGCGGTGTCGCACCAGACCACCAAAAGACAAAGCGGGTCGATCAGAAATATACTCAGACGATTACCGAAAATAATAACGTTCGCTATGTTGGCAATATAGCTTTGGGTCGCGACGTAAGCCTCAACGAACTTAGCGCCATATACGATTCAGTTGTCCTCGCATATGGCGCTCCCTACGATAACAAACTGGGCATTCCTGGCGAAGATAAAGTGGGTGTTTTTGGCTCAAATGCATTTGTCGGATGGTATAACTGCCATCCAGATTTTAAAGACCTGAGCCCCAACCTCAATATCAGTACCGCTGCTGTAATTGGGATTGGAAACGTCGCTATTGATGTAGCTCGCGTCCTCTCGCGAACGCCGATGGAGATGGCAACAACCGATATAGCCGATTATGCGATGACCGACATCGATGCGGCAACTCTCAAAGATATTTATATGTTTGCGCGCCGTGGGCCGCTTGAAGCAGCCTGCACCAATAACGAGCTTAAGGAAATGGGTTTGCTGGATGCTGCTACGACTGTAGTCGACGGCTCTATATTACCCGATGACATGCCTGAATCTATGGATGATCGTGAAAAGAAAGTTCGGATGCGCATCCTGGATACCCTTAAGGTGTTATCTCAGGCCAAAGCCAATGAGAAACGCCGCACCGTTCATATTGAATTTTTTGCTTCACCTATAGAAATTCTTGGCGGCGAAAGAGTTGAGGGTATTCGTATGGAACGGACAAAGGTGGAATCGGGGCGCTGTGTTGGTACTGGCGATACATTTGACATACGCTGCGAGATGGTGATCACCTGTATTGGGTCACGTGCGGAAGCTATAGAGGGGATCCCATTCAATGAGCGTAGCGGCATCGTTAAACATCAGGACGGCCGCGTTAGCCCAGGCGTTTATGCTGCGGGCTGGGTAAAACGTGGTGCCACAGGGACTATTGGAACTAATCGTTTGGATTCTTATGCGGTTACGGACTTACTCATAGCCGACTTTTGTGGCGAAAAAAAACCAGGGCCAGAAAAGCTCAACAATCTCCTCAACGAGCGTAAGCTCCAAAGCGTCTCATTCGATGACTGGCTAATTATTAAGATGTTGGAGGAAACTGCAGCCACTGCACCATCCCCGAGAAAAAAATTTAGTACAATCGAGGACATGATTGCAGGCCTCAATGCCGCCCGTTAACCCCCTGAATTATTCTGACGCGTCATTGCTGCTAAGCTGCGCTAACTTCGCTAACAAATCGAGAAACTGTTTGCGTTCTGCAGGACAAAGGGGTTCAAGCGTCTGCGCGGTTATATCGTTACCACTGCTGACCAAAGTATTAACTAGTTCATAACCTTCTGAGCTAAGACTTACGATTAAACGCCGCCTGTCATCAGGGTCGGGCCGCCTTTTGATCAAATTCCTCGACGCTAGCCTTTTTATAACGCCCTGCATCGTGGCCGCGTCCATTGCAGTTAGCCGACCGAGGTGGTTCTGTGAAACCTCCGTTACATCCCTTAGTTTGACTAGCGCTGCGAATTGGAGAGGCGTTAACTGAACATCACCAATTTTTTCTTGAAAAATTGCGGAATGTCTTTGATGCGCCCTACGAAGTAAATGGCCTGCCTGTCGTTCCAGTATATAGCCCTCTTTCGCTGCCATTTATGTGACGACCCTAAATTCTAAACTTGTTTGTACACCAATCAACTATAACGGCTAGTTTTGTGTTAAGAAAGTGATACTAATGAAAGTTACTGGGGGCGTTATTTGCCTATAATTTCTCTTTTCTGTAATTCAGAAATCTTTTCTTCTGTCAGCCCTAGCACCTCGCTTAGCACATACAATGAATGTTGTCCTAATGTCGGTGGTGCTCCTTGATAATCAATTTGTTCCCCAGTGAATTTGATAGGGCTCGCTACTTGTGGCACCGTTCCCGCCATCGGATGCTCTAGATCAAATTTCATACCTCGCGCCTGTACCTGAGGATGGTCAAAAACCTGCTCCATATTATTTAACGGCCCACATGGCACACCAACTTCTTCCAGCGCATCTATCCATTCCTGCCCAGTCTTCTTTTTCATAAATTCTTTTATTATTGGAATAAGGACGTCTCGATTTGCGACCCTAGCAGCATTTGAAGAAAAACGTTCATCATTAGCCAACTCCTCATGACCAGCGGCTTTGACATAACGAGTGAACTGCCCGTCATTCCCTACGGCTATAATTAAATACATATCCGATGCTTCGAAAGCTTCATAGGGTACAATATTAGGATGGGCATTACCCATCCGCGTCGGCGCTTCACCCGTAACTAGAAAGTTAAGAGCCTGGTTAGCCATAGTCGCGGTCGTCACATCTAGGAGCGCCATATCTATGTGGCAACCTTCGCCTGTCTTCTCTCGGCGCGCTAAAGCACTAAGTGCCGCAATATTGGTATAAAGACCCGTGAGTATATCTGTTAGCGCAACACCAACCTTTTGAGGCCCCGCCCCAGGGCTTCCATCAGGCTCGCCGGTCACACTCATTAACCCGCCCATAGCCTGAATTAAGAAATCATACCCCGCTCGTGTACTGAACGGGCCGGTTTGTCCAAACCCCGTAATAGAACAATAAATCAGACCTGAATTAACTTTCTTAAGATCTTCATAACTAAGTCCGTAAGCCGCCAGGCCACCGACCTTATAATTCTCAATTAGGATATCTGACTTAGCTGCCAAGTCACGTAGAATTCCTTGACCTTCGGGTTTAGAGATATCGAGTTCCAACGACTTTTTCCCTCTATTTGTCGAAAGGAAATACGCGGACTCTTTGGTCTCATTACCTTCTTTATCTTTAATAAATGGAGGCCCCCAAGTGCGCGTATCATCCCCGGTTTCGGGCCTTTCAATTTTAATTACCTCAGCACCAAGATCGGCCAAGGTTTGGGCCGCCCAAGGGCCAGCCAAGATGCGGCTCATATCAAGCACACGAATATGAGAAAGTGGTTTGATCATCATTCAATTTCGTTCTTTAGCCAATCTCTTCTGATATCTGCAGCTTACTTGCCAAGAAAAGAAGGGGTACGGTTACTATAATTTAGGTCAGCTAAAGGCCTGGATCCCTGTTTGTGCGCGGCCAAGAATAAGAGCGTGAATGTCATGCGTCCCCTCATATGTAACGACAGTCTCTAAATTCATTACGTGTCTAATGATATGGTACTCATCAACAATGCCATTGCCTCCATGCATTTCCCGGGCTGTCCGAGCAATATCAAGGGCTTTGCCAGTACAGTGACGTTTCATCAATGATATGGCCTCTGGCGCGCAATTGCCTTCGTCCATAAGGCGTCCAAGTCTCAGACAGGACTCCAGAGCGACAGTGATTTCGGTTTGCATATCCGCAAGCTTTTTCTGGACCAACTGATTAGCCGCCAACGGCCTCCCAAACTGGTTTCGTTCCATGGTGTAATCACGCGAGCCATGCCAACAAAATTCTGCGGCACCCACTACGCCCCAGGCGATACCATAGCGGGCATTATTAAGACATCCAAACGGACCACTCAAACCTCTCGCGCCAGGAAGACGGTTTTCCTCTGGCACAAACACATCCTCCATAACCACTTCACCGGTCAAAGAAGCACGCAAGCTGAACTTGCCCTCTATCTTAGGGGTGCTGAGTCCTTTCATGCCCCTCTCAAGGATGAAACCGCCAATCACGCCCTCATCGTCCTTAGCCCAAACAACAAACACATCGGCAATTGGGGCGTTTGAAATCCACATTTTAGCCCCAGTTAGTTGATAGCCGCCATCAACGGCTTCAGCACGGGTAATCATTCCCCCTGGATCGGAACCGTAATCAGGTTCGGTGAGGCCAAAACAACCGACATGCTCACCAGTCGCTAGTTTTGGCAAATATTTTTGTCGTTGTGCCTCGGTGCCATAAGCATAAATAGGCCACATCACGAGGCTGCTCTGCACCGACAGAGTTGAACGATAAGCAGAATCAACACGTTCAATTTCGCGGGCCACCAAGCCGTAGCAAACATAGTTGACACCAGAACAACCGTATTTGGAATCTAGTGTAGAGCCCAATAAACCAAGTTCTCCCATTTCATTCATAATTTCGCGATCGAAACTCTCGTTGCGGTTTGCATCGAGAATTCGTGGCATGAGTTTTTCCTGTGCATATTGATGCGCAGTATCGCGAACCAACTTCTCCTCTTCAGTCAGTTGGTCTTCAAACAAAAGGGGGTCTTCCCAACTAAATTTAGCCCATTTTTTAGATTTTGAAGCATTAATTGGAGCCGGCGCAGTAGAGGTGGACATGTCCAATCCTTTAATCGTCGTTATTTAAAATGATGACCAGGATAATAGGGAATTGGTCGCCCGAGGCCAAGCACCTCTAGCGCCATGACGGATATTGGCGAAATAACATAATTTATGAAATGCGTTTTAATCTTACTCAGAATGCGGGCGCGACATCCACATAGCAAGGTCAAAAGTATTGAGGTCTGCCGAGCGCATCATCTCCGCAATAGCAACCACCGCATCTGTAGCAGTAACAAAATCCTCTTTCCTAAAAGGTGGAAAATAATCGTCTTCTTCTGTCAATTTTCGACAATAGAGTTTTGCTCCCGCGGTCAGGAGCTTTTGTACGGTTTCTGAGGGAATATTCTCCGTATCGCCCTCACCCAAGGCTTTAATTGCAGCGTCAAAGGCCGCATTTGTTGGGTCAGTAATATCATCAGGTGACGACATATACTTCCCCGTCTTTCACCTTTACGTCAAACGGACGAAGGCGGGCGTTTTTATAACCCGGATGGACACCAGTTTTAAGATTGAATTCGTAGCCATGCCATGGACAAACGATATGCACGTCTTCATCCGACCAGGCCAGCCCCGTGCTCGTCTTATCGTCGGCTATCATTTCGACAACACGGTTAAGAATTCGTCCCTGACAAACCGGGCCGCCTTGATGCACACACTTATTTTCATAAGCATAAAAATTGCCATCTACAAAAAACACACCGATTTCTAAGTCTCCATGAACAATGACCTTTCGACCCCGATCCTCAAACTCATCATCGCGTCCTACATACAAATCCGCCATTTTTTTCTCCTTTAAATCGCCTTATTTCTTTGGGGTATCAATACCAAAAAGGCGAACAGCATTTTCTCCAAGAATATTGCGCTTCGCCTGCTCGTCAAGGAAGGGCAGATCATAAATTGTGCTAGGTGGATTAAAATCCCAGTGAGGCCAGTCGGAGGCATATAGTAACTGGGTTTCAGCTTTTACCGCCTTAAATGTCTCTTCTGTCAAAGCCATATTGGAAGTTTCGATAGGCTGGCACGTGTAATACATGTCAGCCATGTACTCACTCGGAAGCTTCTTTAGCAAAGGGGCTTCGGATGGCCGCATTAAATACTCCGAATCTAAACGTTGCATCAGAAAGGCTAGCCAAGCGAGTCCAGACTCAATCCAAATAACATCTAGTTTAGGAAATCTCTCCTGCATCCCGTGTATGATCCAGTTTGTCATATGCACAATATTGCAAAGTACAAAAGATATAGCGTGCATCGAGATGAAAAGATCAAGCTGCTTCATCCAGTCATCTCCCCAGGTCAGGCCAGCATGAAATGCTAACGGCAGGCCCCTTTCCTCGAGCTCACGATAGATCGGAATAAACTGGTTATGATGCACTGGCTTATAGCGAACTGCCGTTATCATAAAGCCTGATACATTTGGGTTATCTCCAAATTCACGAATAATTTTAAGACACATGTCAGGCTCAGAAATGGGTAAATAGAGCAGAGTTTTGACTCTGTCATCGACCGGAAGAATACGTTCACAAACCCAACGGTTATAAGCGAGTGCCAAATGCGCTTCTACTCTTGGCTGAGGATGCGTCCCAAGCTGCAACAAATTACCGGGAAACAATATTTGATGATCCAACCCCATCGCATCCATCGAACGTCGGATGAGAGTGACGTCACGATGATTGGTTTTATCTTCAACCGCTTCGCCAATTTGGGTCTGATGCGGCACACGTCCGCCTACATCTTGGTAACGCAAACCCGGCATGGCGTTGGATAAACCAGGTGCGCCGCCTGTCCGAGACTGAAACTCTTGTCCATAATGTTTTAGGATTGGGTCATCGAGATATTCGACAACCTCTCGCCAAGAGCTCATCTCCGAGTGATGCGCGTCAACATCTACAATCGTCCAGTCCCTGAACCCTTTCTCAATCTGATATTTAGTTTCACGGGCTAAAATATCTCTTGTATCGGTCTCTGTGGTAATTTCCTGCGGAAGGTCTCGAGCCTGTTCCAATCCACTGTCCATTGTATACCTCCGAATTAAGCGAGCCTTCGAGATGGCTCAATACGATTGTTTTATGATAAACCAATCTTCGATAACGACAAACAAAGATTAAGGTTATATTTTCAGAGCATGTCAGAACAGCAAATAGAGGCCAACCGGCTATTAGTAAATCGATTTTATCACGAGTTATGGAACGAGCATCAGTTTGAGATCGCCGAAGAAATAATGACGGAGGACGTGACCTTCCATGGAGCACTAGGTAAAGAAACCAAAGGCATCACCGGATTAATAGACTATATTAGAAAGCTTCACGATACTTTTCCTGACTTTCGAATTTCAGTAGAAGACTTGGTTGCTGAAGAACAAAAAATTGCCGCATGCCTTACCTATCGCGGCACCCACGAGGCCGAAATATTTGGCATCGAGCCACAGGGTCAACTCGCACAATTTGTAGGCGTCGGCATTTTCATTGTACGCGCAGACCTCATCACCCATGTATGGGAACTCGGTGACAGGCTGACACTACTCCAGCAGCTTAACGAACCAGAACATGATGACAGTATCTTAGATATGGATAGCCCACCAACAGACACCCGTGAAAAGCGTGTCGCAGAGTGGGATGAGTAACTGGCTAATAGATATTTTGTTCGTTGGCACATAGCCTTCGATAAAATTTTGCATATAGGAGATTCAAATGATTGAGACCAAAGGGGTATGCCACTTCACCATAGCCGTTACCGATACGAAGAAGAGTACTGATTTTTATACTGAGGTATTGGGCCTTAAACTCCTCAATGCTAATCATGAGCGAGGAATGGTATTTTTGGATTCTGCGGGCGACTGTATTGTCTTGATGAAAACTGAAACCACTATTGCACCTGTTCGACAACGCGACGCCCACCATGCTTTTCATATCGAAGCTGATCAATATGATCAGGTCATTAAAGAGCTTAAGGATAAAAAAATTGAAATCCTGCTGGAGGACGAGCGCACAGGACGTGCCGTCGTAACAGGTCGAATTATTTATATTCCCGACCCTGACGGCAACGTCATCGAGCTAGTTGATATGTACTCCTACTCCGGATCTCCAGCCTAGAAAGGCTTGGGTTAGAGAACCTCAGTAATAAGCTTTGTGGATGTCGGGTCTCGATAGGCTTCTTGGACAGACTTTAGTTCAGCTAATCCAATAGGATCGAGGTCGAATGCGGGCTCTTTATTAAGTGCCCAATGACCAGGGTGGTTTTCACCCGCTATTAAAATACCAGTGCGGGGCCCTGAAAGAGGTTTAGCCTCTGTTGGTACGCAAGCAAAAGAAATGCCAAGT
>PBOV01000149.1 GCA_002724505.1 Rhodospirillaceae bacterium
TCCAGTGGCTATTCCGTAGATCTGGGCACGTTCCCACGCGTTACTAACCCGTCCGCCGCTCGCCCGAAGGCGCGCTCGACTTGCATGTGTTGGGCCTGCCGCCAGCGTTCGTTCTGAGCCAGGATCAAACTCTCAAGTTTACGGTTTCCTCTCAATCGCCGAAGCGATTTCAAGGCGTAATCTTAAGACCCGTCCAAGCTATAAGCATGCGTAACTAGTAGTTACTTACTTCTAGATGCGCATGCGAACTTGAACGTGATCGTACACCAACACGTCGCCGCCTGCGCATCCCTTCCATCATTCACATTTCAAATAGCTCAGTTTTTGACTACAATAACCGCAGGCAAAACCTGTCGCACCCTAGCCTCCTAGGGCAGCGAGGAGCCGGGGTTATACGGCTAACCCCCCAACCTGTCAAACGCTTTTCGTAATAAAAATAACACAAAACGAAATTAAATTAGCGCTCTTATTTTTTTACCACAACTCTGTAAACCGCAGAGATCAGAAAACTAAGGTTCGCAGCAGCATACAGCCTATAAATTTACAGACCTTATTATTGTAGTGTTTAATAAAAAGAGAGTCATTCAAAAGAACGGGAGCTCGGGATTTTTCCTCCTAAATAAAAAAATTTAAGCACCGATGCCGTGCTATACCAAATGACAAAATTGTTTTAAGAAATTTTAGTTTCTTTTCTTGCCATCCAAGTAGTAGCTAAAATTATTACTGCGGCGCCAATCCATGTCCACATTTCTGTTTTCTGATTAAAGGCAAATAGGGCTATTAACGCTACTAGCGGAAGCCTGAAAAATAAAATTGGAGATACAAGGCTTGCATCCGCAAGGCTAAAAGAGCGTGTTAAACAAAATTGAGCGCTTATTCCTGCTACCCCAAATAAGAGTAAATAAGGCCAAGTCTCTAGTGGTATAGGTTCCCACCAAATTATAGCCGGTATTAAAGCAAAGGGAATCGTGAATACAAAATTATAGGTCATGATAATTTTTAATTGATCATACCTTGCAAGGTACCTAGCGTATGTGTCCGAGACCGCGTGTGTGGCAGCAGACGCAATTGCGAATAAAATTCCATAATTAATCTCCGTGAACCCGGGACGAACAATAATTAGGACACCCCCAAACCCAATAAGTGTCGCGAGAACCCGGTGCGCATAAATTTTTTCTCCCAGAAGCCAAACAGCACAAAACATCGTAAAAATTGGAAGGGTAAATTGGAGTGCCACAGAGTCGGCGACATTAATGAGCATTAGCGAATAATAACCTGTACACATGCCTAAGAAGCCAAAAGCTGCTCTAGTTGCATGTTTTATTGGAACCGCTGTTTTAAGTTGTTTCATCCCCCCACTAAGTAAAACCGTTGGAACAAAAATTAACATGCCCAATACTTGTCTGAAGAGAACTGCCTGAAACACAGTCAGCCCATAATCTTGAAGAGTTTTGACCAGAGTTAACGAACACGAAAAGAATATCGTCGCTCCGCACATCCACAAAATCCCGGGAATAGGGAAATGTCGATCTTCGGTGGGGCGAGAACTATTCATCGCCTTTATCCCGATGTCTAGCTCGCCAAATTATGAATTCGCGAAAGAAAGCGACATTTATTTTTTTCGTCATTTCTTCGACAAACAACTCAACTAACTCCGAGGTTAAATACAAAGGCCACTGATTTGCGATAAAAGACAATAAAAGTTATTATGCACCTCATCAGACACTACAAGTCACATAATTGATATAGAGAGATAAAATTAATGGCACCACATGACGGCCCCGACGGACATACCCATGAGTGGGCGGCACCCACCGACAAGTTAACCCGAGCAGGTTTAGGCACCTTTAAGGCTCCTAAATCTCCCTATGATTTGTGGATGGAAGCTCAAGACATCCCGATTTATCGAGATATTGGTGTTAGTAAAGTTCAAAACTTGCCGATGACTAAATGGGACCTAATGGGTGGCAACGCTTCCTTCATTCAGCTTTATGGTACAGAGGGTATGTGGGGATGCCATATAATTGAAGTCCCGGGCGCTGGCTCCCTCAATCCAGTTAAGCACATCTATGAACAGCAGTATTTCGTTGTTGAAGGTCGTGGCTCAACGGAAGTCTGGGAAGAGGGCCAAGAAGACAAGGTTCATGTCTTCGAGTGGCAGAAGGGGTCTTTATTTTCAGTACCGCTGAACGCGATGTATAGAGTGGTCAACGCGTCATCAAGTCCCGCGCTTCTGCTCGGTGGTAATACCGCCCCAAATGTCATGAATATATATGAAAACCCAGACTTTATTTTTAACTGTCCATACCAATTCCGTGATCGTTTCGATCCAGATCGGGAAGATTATTACAAGCCTAGTGATGAAATTCTCGCTGACCCTATCCGTGGCTTGGCGATGACGCAGACAAATATTGTTCCAGATATCGTGGATTGCGAACTGCCGCTTGATAATCGTCGATCGCCAGGATATCGCCGTATAGAACCACACATGACCGATAACAATTTTTATCTGTGGATTGGTCAACACGAAACCGGCCGTTACTCCAAGGGCCATGCTCATGGCTCAGCCGCAGTCTTAATTTGCATAAAGGGTAAGGGCTATACCTATACGTGGCCCGCGATACATGGCCAGACCCCCTGGAAAGATGGCAAAGAAGAATTCGTAATGAGGCAGGATTATGAGCCTGTTGGCATGGTCTCAGCCGCACCTATGAGTGGAGACTGGTACCACCAACATTTCGGTATTAGCGCTGGACCTCTTCGACTAACGGCCTGGTTCGGACCCCATCATCCGGGACGCAAAGTTAAACGCCCTGGTGAAAAAGCTCTCGACTTTGGCGCCATCGACGTCCGCGATGGCGGAACGGCAATTGGATACGATATGGAGGATCCATATTTACGTAACGAGTTTGGGGAATACCTTAAAGAAGTCGGAGCCGAAACCCAAATGGAACCGGAACTCTATGAGAGCAAGGCTAATTAAACGTGGCCGACACCTCAGAAGGTGGACGGTTCTCCAGTAGTGACCGCCATATTGCAGATGAAGAAGAAATTGAACTAACTAGCGTGGGCGTTGATATCGGTTCATCAACGTCCCATTTAGTTTTTTCTCGCGTTTTAATGGAACGCGTTGGTGCGCGTTATATTGTCGCCCAGCGCGAAACCATCCACGAGCCACCGATCCAGCTTACGCCATATGCCAATGGCGACGATATTGACGCAATGGTCCTTGGCGAATTTATCGAAGCCAGCTTCAAGAGTGCTGGCATCGCGCGGTCAGACGTTGATACCGGGGCGTTAATTTTAACGGGTGTTGCTGTACGCCGCCGGAATGCTCGTGCCATCGGTGATCTTTTTGCCGCCGAAGCTGGAAAATTTGTAGCTGTTAGCGCCGGCGATGGGCTAGAGGCAACTATGGCCGCGCATGGTTCTGGCGCAGTCAAAAGATCTTCCAAAAGCGATGGGCTAACGGTCAATGTTGATATAGGGGGCGGCACAACAAAGATTGCCCATTGCCGTGCGGGCAAAGTCGAACGGGTGACAGCTGTAGATTGTGGCGCACGACTGATTGTTTTAGACGAAAGTGGCAGGATTATAAGGTTAGAACCTACCGGTAAGGCGCATGCAGATGATGTTGGTGTAACCCTAAAGATTGGCTCTCAACCCTCTCGCGATGAACTTGATAGAATTGCTGAAGTAATGGCGACGCGGATTGTCGAAGCCACCGGACTATCTAAGCTATCTTCGAATACGGAAGGGATGCTTCTGCTACCCCCATTGCCAATGATTGATGGTATTGACGCCCTGACGTTTTCTGGTGGTGTTTCGGAATTTGTATACGGAAATGTTGAGAGGGGGTTTGGTGATCTTGGACCACAACTTGCAAAACATGCTCGCGATAAATTTAAAGCGACGGGTGCCTCGATTGAACAGCCCGTCGCCACCATACGCGCCACTGTCGTG
Source organism: Rhodospirillaceae bacterium (assembly GCA_002724505.1). Lineage (GTDB taxonomy): Bacteria > Pseudomonadota > Alphaproteobacteria > MPNO01 > UBA2964 > UBA2964. The sequence continues at coordinate 3,964 of PBOV01000149.1, forward strand.
GGCGCCTCGCAGTATACCGTTCAGCTTTCCGGCACAACGATTTACATTGAACCCCGTGATACCGTGCCGTTGAAGAACGTCCCAGTTATCGTCCCCGAATTCGACTTTACCAAACCCTCAATCAACGAAAACCAAATCAAAAATGCAATTGAAATAGCGTTAACACGACTTGACCTTGTCGATAATGAAACTCCAGTTGCTCTTGGTTTTCGTTGGAAAGGGTCTGCCAGTTTCTCCCGGCTTAACCAATTTGGTGAAGGCTTAAAAGCTGCTCTTTTCGCACAATTAGTAAACAACCAACCCCTAATCCTTATTAGTGATGGCGATATCGGTGGACTAGTCGGCATTCATCTTAGAGAGGAAATGAATATAGAAACTCCTGTGATTTCTATAGATGGGATTACGCTGAACGAATTTGACTATATCGATATCGGCGAGATCATCCCCTCCTCCGGCGCGGTCCCAGTCGTCATCAAGTCATTAGTGTTCCCATCTTCGACGACTATGAGATAGCAAACAAACGGTTAGCAAAGAAGTCCATCTGTGTTGGCATTGCGGTAAAGCATCGTTAAGGTCTGATCATTCGGTTAAAAATTAAATTAATTTCGGGGAGATTTTATGTTTAAATCTAAATTGACAACATCATTATCTATTTGTTTGGCAATTGGTGTAGGTGCTATTTCTGCATCAGCTAACGAGGTCGCTGAGTTTTACAAGGGAAAGAGAGTAACGATGCTCGTTGGGTCTGGTCCCGGTGGCGGGTACGACACTTATGCCCGACTAGTTAGTCGCCATATGGGTCGACATATTCCCGGCAACCCAACTTTTATCACTATGAATAAAACCGGCGCAGGTTCGATAATTGCGACCAATTTCATGGTAAACATTGCGCCTAAAGACGGTACGATTGTGGGTGGAGTTCAAAGATCAATCGCCTTAGTCCAGCTTTTAGGAACACCTGGTGTTAAATTCAAATCCGCCGAGCTTAACTGGCTTGGTAGTTTGGCAAAGGAAGCTGGCGTCTGCGGATTAGCAACACGTGCTGCAACCTCATTTGATTCTGTGTTTAAAAAACAATTCACTATGGGGGGTGCTGGACAAAATTCTACGGAGTGGTGGCCCGCACTTTTCCGCAATCTCATGGCGGCAAAGTTCAAGCTAATTAGAGGGTACCCAGGCACACCGCAAATTCATATGGCCATCGAAAAAGGCGAACTTGATGGTGTTTGTCAATCTTGGGCTTCTTTTGAAAAAATCGGGAAAAAGATGCTAAAGGACGGAACAATGAAGCCGTTAGTGCAGGTATCTCTCCACCCTGACCCTGCAATGACAAAGTTAGGAGTTCCGAGACTACAGGAGTTTATTACTAAGGATAATCTAGCCAAAGGTCAGAATTTAGAAGACGTTAAATTATTCTTCAAACTGACCGTGGTACCACCCCTAATGGGAAGGCCTTTCGCCATGGCACCAGGCATACCAAAAGCGCGCGCTGATGCTATGAAAAAAGCATTTATTGATATGTCGAAGGACCCAAAATTTCTTGCTGACGCAAAACGTCTAAAACGCGATATCGAGGTGGTTACTGGAGACGAAATTCAGGAAATTATAGCTGAATTAGCGAAGACGCCTAAGGCAAAACTAGCCGCTCTAAAAGGTCACTTTAAGTTCAAAGGACCTGTTGAAAAAATTGTATTAAAAATTATCGTCGACGAGGGAAAAGTTATTAAGACAAAACGTGGAGGTCGTCGAATTACAATAAAAACTACAGGTAAGGGTAAAAAACGAACTGCAAAGGTCTCCGGTAAAAAAACCAAAGTTACAATCAATGGAAAGAAAGCAAAACGTAAGGCAATTAAGGTTGGCATGAATTGTGCCTTCCATTATTACGGTAACAAGACTAGAGCTAAGAAAATCATCTGTAATTAATTAACTATAAGCTCAATAAGGCCCTCGGGGTACAAACCCGGGGGATCTTTTTGGGCTAAACTTGGTAATCTAAATCTCTTAACGGCATTAAATTAATGACCCACTCACTATTTTGTTCAAGATGTCTTGGCCTACACAGCACCCTAGTTTATTAAAATTCCAACCTGGATTTCGTACGACTTAGTTCATGGACAATTTACTGCAGGAGTACTTCAATGCCGCGCTTTAAAGATTTTATGCCCGCTGGGGTAATTCCCGCAACTTTACTGGCATTCAACCAAGACTTTTCTATAGATGAGCCTTCTACACGTGCACATCTCAGGCATGTTGGAAATGTATCTGGGATCAGCGCAATTACTGTTAATGGGCATGCCTCAGAGGTCCACGCTTGTGAACAAAAAGAGCAGCGACGTATTCTAGATATCTCGCTTGATGAAGTTGGCGACAAATTGCCTCTGATAAACGGTGTATGGGCTGATGGGAGCCATCAAGCCGCACAAATAGCTAAATGGTCTGAAGCTGCAGGTGCTTCATGCTTACTAGTGTTCCCACCACAACCAATAATGATGATGCAAGGTCAGATGAAAGCGGAAATGGGACTCACCCATTTTGAGACTATTGCTGAAGCTACCGACCTACCCATTATCGCATTCCAATATCCGTTAGAGCAGGGTTATCGCATGGAAACATTGCACCGGATGATCGAAAAAATTCCAAACCTTGTCGCTATTAAGGATTGGAATATGGGTCAGATTCATGAACAGCATGTGCGCGAGCTACAGTCCTCAGTTCGGCCGTTCAACGTTTTGACGACCAACAGCGCTTGGCTCATGAGTTCTTTAACCATGGGAGCCAGGGGATTACTGTCAGGTTCCGGCAGTGTCATAGCTGATTTACAGGTGGCTCTATTTAATGCCATACAAAAAGGCGATCTCAAACAGGCCCAAAAACTTAACGATAGGATTTACCCAACCGCAAAATGCTTTTACGGGCCTCCTGCAACGGATATGCATAACCGTATGAAAGAAGCACTTGTGATGTTAGGACGAATGCCTAGTGCGTTAGTTCGACCGCCATTGGTTAAACTAACCGAGGCAGAACTCAAAGACGTGCGTCAAGCCATCGACGATGCAGGTCTTTCTTATGAAGGCGCAGCTTCCCTGCGGCACGCCGCGTAAGTAAGTATTTAATCCATTGGTTTAAATTTTAGGTCATCGTCAACAGTCACTTTAAACCCCAGGCGATTTGTTGGGGTTGCGCTGACCACAATATCGAAAACTCATTTTCCAAAATTGAACAAACAATGACTTTCAAAAACCGCTAATTATCGAGCGATGAATAATAGCCTAAAATTTTTATTTATTTTGTTTTGCCTAGTGCACGGATTTAGCCCTTTTTTGGTTCCAGCTCAGGCACAAAAAGCAACGCCAATTTATTGCGAAAATAATGGCTTTGCAGTCCTCGCAGACGAAATCAAAAAAGCACAAAACTCAGATACGCCGGTCGCCCTAATCATTGAGGCTCAGCGCGCATACAAACGTGCCAGGCGATGGAGGATGCGCGCCCGTACGGCCGAATGCGAAGGTTTATTGCGTAATGCGTTAAGTGATTTACGACTTAGAGGGAGCGGGGAAATAGTTAGAAGTTCGAGATGTGACCAAAAGGGTCTCCACATTCTATTTTCTGCACTCCGAAAGGGCCGTAAAGCTAAGCTCAACCACAAACTGATTAGATCAGTCCAGTCCCGCTATCTAATTTCCAAGAAACTACTGTCACAAAACAAGCTGAAACAATGCTCGCGTCAAATTTCAGCAGGCCTAAAAACTTTAAAAGTTGCTCACGCTGCACAAAAAGAAAAAACAAAGAATCTCGCGCGCGGTGTTAAGTGCAACGACAGCGGTTTTAGCGCTCTTAATATTGAGATGCGTACCGGCCGGACAAGGGATATCGCTCCTAGCGCCATAAGTAGGGCGAAAACTCATTATCGCAAAGCTCGACGATTACGTCGAAAGAAAAACGTGAACGCATGTGCCGCTCAGCTAAATTCTGGGCTTACCGTTATTCGGCGGGCGCAGGAATAGTAGTCTTCCGATCTACATTACTTCTTTCTATTGGCGCAAGCCAAGCCGCTGCATCCGAGGTAATATTTCATTTCTGATCACAGGCATGTCGTCGACATAGTTTACGAGCCCAATAGCCATACCGCTAAGCCCACACCCCGCCAGAAATTCAAACTGTTTAGCGACCCCATCATAACTGCCAACGATAGGATAGGTTCCAGTACCGCTGATGATTGCCTCCTTCATCTTAGCTAGCTTAGGTCCAGAGGATGAGCCGCCCTTGGTACGAATTTTGATTGTATGCTCAGCCGCCTCCCAGTCACCCTTCTCATGGACAATATAGTGATAAAACTCTTTCGCTTCTTTTTCAGTGGATTTCGTAATGACATGGCCACTAGCGTAAATACCCGCTCCATTCTCTGGTGCAATTTTCGTCAGATCTTCAATCTTGGCTGCCAATTCATCCAGCTCGCGGATTGACGTAAACAGGCAATCACAATGGCGTGCCGCAAATGATCGTCCAACTGGCGAGTTTCCTGCACTAACTAAAAACGGTCGTTCATCTCCGTAGGGTCTTGGTTTACATTTTACATTTTTAAGATTGAAGAATTTTCCTTGATAATCAAAGGGTTCTTTCTCCGACCAGATACGTTTCACGATAGTGATCCATTCTTCGGAATATTCGTACCGCTCATCGTGGTCACGGATGCCAACGCCATGCATTTCATGCTCGTCAACATTCTAACCAGAGACAATATTAAGACCAAAACGGCCCTGACCAATATGGTCGGCTGTTACCATTTGTTTAGCACAAAAAACTGGTCCAATCATAGACACATGAACCGTCCCGAAAATCGAAATCCCTTTAGTTACCGCCAATAAACCAGACGCCCAGGTCAGAGTTTCATATGTTGAGCTAGCTGTATCCGTAATCCCGCCATAGCCACGCCAACGTCCGATTGGCAGAATGAATTCAAGCCCTGCCTCGTCGGCTAGTTGTGCAGCCTTTAAATTGTTTTCCCATGATGCATCCCAATATTCCGGTGCCAATGTCATAGTTAGGCCACCAGAACAATTCATGCCAAACAAGCCCAACTTAAACCTGTTGTCATTGTACATCCGAGTGCCGATCCGGCTCATTCCCTACCCCTGATTTTGATAATTATAATACCAACGTTTAACGCCTAAAATGAATGGAATCCAAGGAACCCGCTTTAACCCAGCCGAGCAAAGTCTTCGATCCCACTAACAGTCACGTCAAGATCGTTAACCAAGCCCGTACTCAGACTGTAAACCCAACCATGAATGTTCAGCACCTGTCCATTCTTCCATGCCTCACGAACGAAAACATCAGAGGCCACATTCCGTACCTGAGAAACAACATTAAGTTCACACAGGCGGTCCAATCGGTCACTCTTATTTTGGATGTCATCAAGCTCTGCCTGGTGCTGCTCTTTAACTTCGCGAACAGGATGCAGCCAGTGATCGATGGCCCCAGCTGTTTTACCCTCTGCTGCGGCAGCAACACCACCACAGCCGTAATGCCCGACCACGAGTATATGTTTAACCTTCAACTCGTCCACAGCATATTGCAGGACTGAACGATAGTTGGCGTCTTGGGGCGGCGCAAGATTGGCGACGTTCCGATGTACAAAAAGCTCACCGGGCGCAAGACTAATGATTTCATTGGGCAGTACACGGCTATCAGAACAACCAATCCAGAGATACTCTGGCACTTGCCGGCTTTCTAGACGTCTAAAAAAGTCTTCATCTTCAGAGACCATCCGGCCCGCCCAAGCTCGGTTCCTTGCCTTTAAATGATCAAGCATGTTAACTGCCATATTTATTCGAAGTAACGATCGTCAACGTCTTCGGCAAAGTGATTTGTGTCAAGGCTCTCTATCGCTAGTTTAACGATTTTATTTCCAATAGGTTTTCAAGCAATCTCATCCTCAACGACACGAAACCTAAAGACGCTTTGGGGAATTAAATAAATTTTATAAAGGGCGTTCTTGACTACCCCTTTAAATTTTTTAATTCTTTGTAAAAAATAAATTAAGTCGGTGTAACCGATGTCAGAATTTTTGCTGAACGAAACTCTAACCTCTGATACCGTTCCAGTAACCAGCTGGCCGCTGTGTCGCGTGTTGCTAATGAATGATACCCGGTACCCTTGGTTGATCCTTGTTCCCGCTCAGCCAGATATAAAAGAAATCTACGAGCTTTCCCTCAGCGATCAATCGCAGTTGATGTCAGAACTTTGTCGAGCATCACGGGCTTTGTCCAATTTACTTTCACCAGACAAAATCAACATCGGTGCGCTTGGGAATATAGTGCCGCAACTTCACATTCACGTGATCGCGCGCTTTCGTTTAGACGCGGCCTGGCCTAACGCGGTTTGGGGCAGTCATCCGCCGATACCATACAAACCAAAATTGTTAAAAGAGACGCAAAACAAATTTCAAAAAGCTTTATCCTAATAATCTCATTATTCCGGATAATCTTACCTACAAAAGTGTCCAAATTTACCTAATGGAAACAACCATGGAGTAATGGAAAGAAATTTGAGATTATAGCTAGGAAGGGCAATAAGCCCGCCCGCTTTAAATAAGGAATTAAAATGAGACGTGCCGCAATCGTTAGCCCACTCCGTTCCGCCGTCGGTGTATTTGGTGGTTCCCTCCGATCTGTTCCCGTAGAAAAAATGTCTGCAGCGGTAATTAGCGCAATACTGGAGCGCACTGGGATTTCTCCAAAAAAAATCGAAGAAGTTATCTTTGCACAAAGTTACGCCAGCGGCGAAACGCCTTGCGTGGGACGATGGGCAGCATTAGAGGCAGGCCTACCAATCGAGACTGCCGGCATGCAGATCGACCGGAGGTGCGGTGGCGGACTGCAGTCAGTGATCACTGCAGCCATGATGGTGCAAACAGGGGCTACTGATGTTGTAATTGCAGGTGGTGTAGAAAGCATGAGCAACGTCGAATATTACACGAACGATATGCGATGGGGTAAGCGCGCTGGCTCAGTCAAGATGCATGACAGATTAGATCGTGGTCGTGAACGCTCACAACCTGTTGAACGGTTTGGTGAAATCTCCGGAATGATTGAAACTGCTGAAAATCTTGCAATAGAATATCAAATTTCTCGAGAAGAAGCAGATGAATATGCCATGCGAAGTCAAAAACGCGCCGCGGCTGCGTGGGAAAATCGCGTATTTACTGATGAGGTAGTTCCGATTTCCGTTCCGCAACAGCGTGGTGATGACCTAGTCTTCGATAAAGATGAGGGCGTACGTCCTGACGTCAGTATGGATAAACTTAGTAAACTCCGAACCATTATGAAAGACGGTACAGTCACTGCTGGTAATGCCAGTCAGCAAAATGATGCCGCAGCTGCCTGTCTGGTGGTTGCTGAAGAACTGTTGACAGACCTTAAACTTGATCCCATTGGATACCTAAACGGCTGGAGCGCAGTCGGGTGCCACCCTGCAACTATGGGGATAGGTCCAGTTGGCGCAGTGCAAAAGCTCTTCGCCAAATCCGACTTATCACTGGATGATATGGATTTGGTCGAAATTAATGAAGCGTTTTCCTGTCAGGTTTTAGCCTGTTTAAAAGGCCTCGCATGGAACGACCCCGATCGCTTAAACGTCAACGGTTCGGGTATTTCCCTCGGACACCCAATCGGTGCAACTGGGGTTCGAATTATGACTTCATTGTTGCACGAACTAAAACGCCGGAATGGAAAATATGGTTTGGAAACAATGTGCGTGGGGGGAGGACAAGGAGTGGCAGCTTTATTTGAGGCGGCCTAATTAGAAAATTAAAATAAGCCGCAATATGAAAGACGAGAAAGCGATGCTCCCTAGCATTTTTTTGTTTTTCTTAGTCCGCGAATAGGGTGTTTAATAGCCCGTATCAAGCCTTTGCTGAGAAGGGCACATTTATAAGATTTGCCCTTCGTTTACTTCAATAACAGTAGAGGGTTACTTTCAGTAAATTTAGCTCCCAAAAATGCGTCACGTAAATTGGGACTCATCAATAAAGTGTCCCATGCCTGATTCGGCTCCAGCCTTCTTCATTGCCTCTAAAAACATCTCGTGGATACGCGGGTCTTGGTCTTGATATTCGATTTGGGCTCCGCCCTTATTCACATCCACATCCATCCCCATAAAGATACGCCGTTTCTCTTCCATCAAAGGGTAGCGCGACCCTCCGCAAGCGATCGCTAGATAGCGAGTCGGCGTCGCAGACGCGTTGAAATGCTGATGAAACATCATATCCGGTGGCGCGAAGACCGTACCATGGCTCCAATCAACCCGAGTAAACTCCTCGTTCCCTTCGTACCAAAGGAGAGAATAGCCATGACCGGTTACGCACATAACATGAAAATCTGCGCCATGGCGATGGCCCTTTTTATACGTTCCCACCGGCATTTCAGACATGTGTGCGTGCATTGCCCCGTCTGCTAAAACGAACATCATATTCGAGCCGCCAGCCTCACGGGCTTCCCATTTTTGAAGCTCAAATGTTTGCAAGTCAGGTATAAAATTGGTCTCCCACATATGCCGGCCGGGCCTTTTTGGAATAAATGTACCTTCGCCCGAATAGTAATCAGCTGAACCTTCACGAGCGGGAAAACGGAACGGGTTTTCAAACACAAACCTATGATCATGAAACACATTCATTATCATTGGCATGTTGTTGGTCGATGACAGCCGTGCGGGCTCACGGCCCGAGCCATTGAAATGCTGATATTTAGCGTTTAATGGCAGAGCAAAGAGGCTACCCTTTCCCCATTCGAAGCTATGCTTGGTGCCGTCTGCCGTCTCCACCTGGGTGCTGCCTTGACCAGAAAGGCAATAGACAACCTCCTCAAACATATGCTGCTGTTGTGACGTTGAGCCACCCGGCTCAAGTTCTAGTACAAATACTGATAGCCAATCGCCTCGGCCCTTAAGATGGGCTAAACCGCCATTACAACCAAACCGATCCCACTTCTGAACCGGCACATCTGGCAAATGAATTCCGAAATCTTCCGTAACGGGTACGCCTTCGCCTTCAGCCCAGTCTAAAAATGGATCGGCGAGAAACGGCTTATCCCCCTCTTGTGATCTAATCTCGTCTTGCAACGTATCCATCGCTTTCTCCAAATTCCTTTTAAAAGAGTGTTTTCGGTAAAATTTTTCCACCAAATTCTAAATTCGCGCTATCCTAGTAGCGCATTACAATGAAACGCAAGAAGTGACCGACGGTCAAAATCTTTCGTTTTGATTTCCAAAAAATAGCCCAAATTTTTCTCTCTATGTATCTGTTATTATTTGATATTTTGTACCCCTTGCCGCCAATAGAAATATCCGATTAAATAAGAATGGAAATTCTGTTTTAGGTGTCAGGCTTTAGAACTTCACGTGGGGGATTAATAAAATGGCCGATCACAAGGCTGAAACGTTAAATATCAATGGATGTTCTATAGAACTGCGGCGCGGGGGGAGTGGCCCACCCCTGATGTTTTTGCATGGCGCCGGTGGTGTCAGTACTTGGGCGCCCTATCTTGATGCGCTCGCTGATCGCTTTGACGTTATTGTTCCCAGCCACCCTGGCTTTGGCAGTTCAGATGATCCCGATTGGCTCGATACCATTTCTGATATGGCCTATTTCTATCTTGATTTTATAGAAGAGCTTGGGCTCAAAGATATTCATCTCGTTGGCAATTCGCTTGGTGGCTGGATCGCCTCAGAAATCGCGATTCGTAACGCCGAACGCCTCAAGACCCTCACCCTGGTCTCTGCGGCGGGAATAAACGTCGTTGGTGTCCCGATGGGTGACATCTTTTTGTGGAGCAACGAAGAAGCGGCGCGCAAGATGTTCTTCAATCAAGATATAGCTGAGCAACGTATTGCCCTTGCTGCGGAGATGACCGATGAGCAAAAAGACATTCAGCTAAAAAACTATTTCACCACCGGCAAACTTTCCTGGAATCCGCGCTTTCATAATCCTGATCTTATTAAGTGGCTGCATAGGATTAAGATACCGACCATGCTGATTTGGGGGGAAAACGATAAAATTTTTCCGCCAGCCTATGGCAAAGCATTCAGAGAGGCCATTGTCGGATCGGAATTGCGTATCATTCCGGAATGCGGACACCTACCCCACCAAGAAAAGCTTGAGGAATTTCTTGCGGGCGTCAAAGACATTACATCTAAGAATTAGCAAGGGAGCGGTCAAATGCGGTTTTCCTTTTTTCATCTAATGCCATACAGCGCTGTCGATCTCGACGCCATAGAACACACCGCCTGGATTAAATTTTCCAATAGTAATTACGACCCTAAAGAAGGCCATAAGCTTTACAACCGTTACCTCGATGAACTTGAATTCGCCGACAAGTTAGGGTTTGACGGTATCTGCGTTAACGAACATCACCAGACTGCCTATGGTATTATGCCTCAACCCAGCGTGCTCGCTGGTGCTCTATCGCGTCGAACCAAAAGTGCAAAAATTTGTGTCTTGGGACGAGCCCTACCTCTGACAGAAAACCCTCTATCAATAGCCGAAGAATATGCCATGATTGACAATGTTACTGGTGGTCGACTCATCGCCGGTTTCGTACGTGGCATCGGCTGCGAATACCATTCTTATATGGTTAATCCCTCCAGCTCTCTGGCTAAATTCCATGAGGCACATGATCTGATTTTGCAGGCATGGACCCAACCGGGGCCGACAACCTTCGAGGGTAAATATTACCGCTTTCAATATGTAAATATGTGGCCTCGTCCCTATCAAGAACCGCATCCACCAATTTGGATCCCATCGCAAGGATCATCGGAGACAAAAGATTGGGCTTCTCACCCCGACCGCAAGTACACAATGCTCATGACCTTCAGCCCAATAAAAAATGTAGTCCGCAACATGAATGCTTATGCCGACAAATGTCTGGAGTACGGATACAAATGTCAACCAGACCAACTAGGCTGGGCTTTGCCTCTCTACGTTGCCGAAACCGATGAGAAGGCCATAGAGGAGGCACGACCACACATCCAAAATTTCTTTAATAAGTTCGTGTTAGCGCCTACGGAATATCGAATGCCGCCAGGGTATTCCTCTATTAATTCATATAAGATGATTTTGGAAAACAAGATGAAGTTCCGGGAGCAATTCCTCAGCATCGAGATGCTGATGGAAAATGGCATGTTTATCTGTGGCAGCCCATCAACCGTCGTCGAAAAGCTCGAAGCTTACCAAGCTGAGATGGGATATGGTAACCTCGTGATCATGGGGCAGTTTGGCACCCTAGATCATGAACACACCAAAAAGAGCATGCAGCTATTCGCTGAGGATGTGATGCCTAAACTCCGGCATATAGGTGAGCCCGACGCTGTGGCTGCCGAATAAATCAATCGTAACAATGCTGCAGACTATCTATCTTGATCAAGATTACGGCCGAACGCCTCAACAAAATCGAAGCCGCCAGACTCTTACGCGAATTGTACAGGCGGCAGAGGCGCTGTTCGCCGAACGAGGCTATGACGGCACCACCGTCAATCAGATTGTTAACAAGGCGCGCTGCTCAGTCGGCGGCTTCTATGCTCGTTTCAAGGACAAGGAAAGCCTATTTCTCCATATCCACGATCGACAATGCGACTTGCTAATTAAACGCGTTAATTTTCTTGGCGACTTAGTACGAGCAGAAAATGCTTCTCTGGAGACGGTTGTCCGACAAAGTGTACGAACACTCTTTCTCTTCGCGGGCCAAAGACGCGAACTGACAAGGATGTTTATACAACGGAGTGGTGTCGATGGAGAATTCCATGCCCGCTACGCCAGAACTTGGGGAAGAGTTAGAGATCGACTGCGTCCCATCATGCTCGCGCGCAAAAACGAGATCCAGACCGGTACAGACCCGATACGAGCAATCGATTTTACGCTGCAGCTGATGCATAGTCTGTGGGCAAATGACGTACTACATCACAAAATGAAAGATATAACCGGCCAGGAAACAGGTGAGGCATTAATTAACGATCTGACAAACACCTGTCTTGCATGGCTTGGTCTATAATGCAGCCTATCCCAACAAAACAAAATTTAATTACCCCGACGCTTCTATAGAAAAATGTTTGATTGCATTAATAGAGGAGACAATAGGGTCGAAGAATTTATTCTTTACTAGCGTTATATTTTTTCCTAAATCGTTAATTCGTGGCAAATAAATCTAATCACGAAAAACCAACTATCTCATCTATTTTTTCTAAATCCTCCTCGGTCATATCCCACGAGGCGCCGGCTGCATTCTTCGCCAACTGCTCGTAGCGGGTTGCACCAGCTATGACACTTGCGGTCTCTTCTTGAGAAATAAGCCATGAAATCGCCAAAGTGAGAAGGTCATAGCCGCGGGAGTTAGCAAAATCTTTTAATGTTTCAAGCTGGTCATAATTGGCGCTGCCCAGCCGGTCATCACCCGCAAGGCGGCTACCTTCAGGGGCTTTTTTTCCGCGTATATATTTGCCGGTGAGTAAACCCATCTCCAGCGGGTAATAAGGCAAAACCCCAATTGCATTTTTCTTACAAATTGGTACTAGTTCCTCCTCAATCCCGCGCTGCAAAACATTCCATTTATTTTGTGCTGTGACGAATCCCTGGTAACCTGCGTTCGCGGCAACCCCAATTGCTTTTGTCAATTGATCGCCAGAAAAATTGGAACAGCCAAACAACCTAATTTTACCCTCATCCCTGAGATCGTTGAATGTGCCCAGCGTTTCCTCAATCGGTGTTGTTGGGTCGGGGCGGTGGATTTGGTACAAATCAATACAGTCTGTATTTAGCTTTTGTAAGCTAAGGTCAATTGCGATTTTGATATTTTCACTTGACCCCCGTCCCTTGCCATCAACATGTAGCATGTTATAGCCCACCTTGGTGGCAAGAGTGACTCGATCCTGGCGTCCCTTCAGCGCATTGCCGATATATTCTTCTGACAAACCATTTCCATAGCCCTCGGCTGTATCAAAGAAGGTGATTCCAGCGTCAAGAGCGCCGTTGATGACGCTTGTCGTTGCCTCTTGGTCGATACGCCGGCCAAAGGCATTACAGCCAAGGCCAACGACTGTTATCTCAAAGCCGTCATCACCGCCAATGCGTCGTGTTTTCATGGCTATTACCCCGTCAACTGTTCAGCTTAATTCTAACACTTAGAAGGCATAGGAACACCTTGGGTTGATAAATTAGCGAATATCCTGGCCAATTCGGTTTTCTCTATTTGCATTTTTCTGGAACGGCGCACAGTGAAAAGACAATGAAGGAAAAGCTATTATAATATTATAAATCCAAGCCTGTTTGATTGAACTGACTACCTCGCTGCCCAGCTCTTTGCTCAGGTCCACGCCAGTTATTGCTACGCCAAGCACATCGGAAATGGGTGTCACCTTTATCAAAATTTGATGCTTATCCCCAGCCAGAGCGAACATGTCATACCTAATTATTAGGATAATCATATTAGGTATGGTAGGCAAACCAATCGCATACGTTTATAGACAAATTGCGAGCATCCCAAGGCTATAAAAAGTGAAATCAGTGTCTACATCCGACAGTCCAAATTTATCCTTCCGGGCCGAATTTACAGCATATGCAACAGCTTTTATCAGCATCGGCATCCTGCCGATGGTCCAGCTAATTGTTCCCCTCTGGTGCCTGATCAGCCTCGGTATGTCTGCAACAATGATTGGTGTCGCAGCAGGGGCTCGTTCTTTACTAGCTGCCATATTCTCTATTCATAGCGGCGCTGTTCTAGATAGGCTCGGCGTGCGCCGAGTTATGATCTGGTGTACAATCGCAAGCGTAGTTCTCACCCTTATATATCCACTAGTTCCACTCATAAGCTCTATAATTTTAATTCAGCTTATCCTGATCGTTATCCTTCAGTTGGTAACTGGCTTTATGCATACTATCGGATGGATCGGCTGCCAAACCCAGATCGGCCAGCTAACTAAGGGGTCGCCCAAATATATGGGGAGATTTACCTCTGTCTCTAACTTCGCAAACTTTTTTAGCCCGCCTCTTGCTGGGTGGGCATGGGATATTGGACAGGCAACACCCGTTGGCGGTGCCTGGTCAGCGTTTGGTATTATAGCCGCGTGCAATATTGCGCTGTGGATATCAGCCTCTCTAATGCCTGTTCCTGCGGCTGTGACCATACCCAAGGAACGGCCAAGAATACGCGACCTTTGGCCCTCCTTCCTCGACTATAAAGAAGCATTTCGGTTATTTCTTATTCCATCAGTAGCTTTCGTCGTGATGGCGTCTTTATTCATGAATGGCCTAATCCAGGTCCGTATGAATTTTATGTCAATATATATGGAGTCTATTGGTTATGAAGGTCGTATAATCGGATTTTTAACTGGTTTTGCCTATTTGATAGCTGGCCTAACGGCACTTCCAACCGAACGGGCTAAGAAATACCTAGCGCCCCATTGGATTGTCGTGGTTATGATCTTGTTATCAGCCGTTGGTAACGCCATGGTGCCAGTTTTTGAAGGGATCCCGGGATTAACGTTGAGTACTATAATTTTTGGCGCTGGTGTCGGACTTGGGATGGCCTATATTCTAATGCTACTTTCGCGAAGCGTCCCAGTAAGTCAGTTTGGCCTCAGCGTTGGTCTTCGTACAACTGGTAATCGCCTGGGCGCTACTATTGTACCCCCTATCGCGGGTCTTGCGATCGATTTAGCGGGAAATAATATCGGTATGGGTTTTTATGTTATGTCAATCCTCTTCACCGCTGGAGCTATTGGATTGATCTATCTAGCCATTCGTTCTACCAATATTCAGGAAAATTTTTCAAAAGAATGAATTGGGCCTGACGCGTATTTCATGAATAATGTCTCACAAAAATTAAAGTTTCTAAAAAATTGGAGGACTAGATGACCGATAGCAAAAACCCTGAGACCATTGCACTTCATGCTGGATGGCGAAAAGACGAGACGACTAATTCTGTTGCTGTTCCCATTTATCAGACAACCTCCTATCAGTTTGATAGCCCGGATCATGCCGCTAAACTTTTTGGTTTGCAGGAATTTGGTAATATTTATACCCGGATTATGAATCCAACCAACGACGTGCTGGAGAAACGCATTACCGCTCTCGAGGGCGGCGCCGCCGGATTAGCATTGAGTTCCGGCCAGGCCGCAGAGTTCATTGCTATTACAAATATTGCCCATGCAGGTGATAATATAGTCAGCTCTACCGACCTTTACGGCGGCACATGGAACCTACTGAAGAATACACTTGCCACAATGGGGATTGAGTGTCGGTTCGTCGACCCTTCCAATCCTGAAGAGTTTCGTGCTGCCACTGACGACAAAACACGCTGCTACTTTGCGGAAACTCTACCGAACCCTAAACTGGAGGTTTTTCCTATTGCCGAAGTTGCTGCTATTGGTCGCGAACTTGGCGTGCCCCTAATCATAGACAATACAGCGGCACCAATTCTCTGTCGTCCATTCGACCACGGCGCAGCTATCGTTTTACACTCAACGACTAAGTTTATTGGTGGGCATGGTACCTCTATAGGTGGCGTTATTATAGACGGCGGTAATTTTGATTGGGAAGCTCATCCAGAACGGTTCCCAATGTTAAATAAGCCTGATCCAAGCTACCACGGTGCGGTTTGGGTAGAGGCTGTTAAGCCCATTGGTCCAGTCGCATACATCATCAAAGCGCGCGTTACGCAATTGAGGGATATTGGCGCGGCAATGAGCCCAGCCAACGCCTTCCAGTTTATTCAGGGGATGGAAACTTTGCCATTACGTATGGAACGACATTGCGAAAATGCTCGAAAGGTCGCCGAATATCTCTCAGAACATAGCAAAGTTACTAAAGTTATATTCCCCGGTGTGATGAAGGGGGAACCTCGTGCCCGGGCCGATCGTTATCTAAAGGGTGGTTATGGCTCACTTCTTGGATTCGAGGTTGCCAGCGGCGCAGAGGGAGGTAAAAAATTTATTGAAGCGCTAAAGTTGTTTTATCATGTCGCCAATATCGGTGATGCTAGAAGCCTCGCAATTCATCCTGCAACGACAACGCATTCACAGCTAGTAGCTGAGGAGCAGTTGGCTTCGGGTGTTACGGAAGGCTATATCCGGCTATCGGTCGGTATCGAGCATATCGACGATATTCTAGCTGATTTAGCTCAGGCGCTAAACGCGTCCTAATAGAATTATAAGTTAGGCAAAAAATGCCAAAACCCCGATTTCCAACAACACGAATGCGGCGTAACCGCTATGACGAATGGACACGCCGCCTTGTTGCAGAGAGCCAGCTAACAGCGAACGACCTTATCTGGCCGGTGTTTGTGCATAATGGTCATGAGCCAAAGATCGATATTCCAAGCCTGCCTGGTGTTTCACGCCTTTCTATTAGCCAGCTCGTCACAGAGGTGGGGAGGGCAAAATCTTTTGGCATTCCCCTTGTCGCTGTATTCCCTGTTATAGACCCCGTTCTCAAAACAGATGAAGCCGAAGAGGCCTATAACGCAGATAATTTAATCTGCCGTGCTGTGGCTGCAATAAAAGAAACCCATCAAGGAATTGGTGTCATGTGCGACGTCGCACTCGACCCCTTTACCAGCCACGGTCATGACGGGCTGTTACGGGACGGTTATATCGTGAATGATGACACCCTCGAAGTTCTTTGCAAGCAGGCTATCGTACAAGCGAGGTCGGGCTGCGATGTTATCGCCCCAAGCGACATGATGGATGGACGAGTAGGCGCAATTCGGGCCGCCCTTGATGCTGAGGGTTTTGAGAATATCCGTATAATGTCTTACGCAGCTAAATACGCCTCCGGTCTTTATAGTCCCTTTCGCGATGCTGTTGGGTCAGCGTCTAACCTCAACGGTGCTAGCAAAAATACCTACCAGATGGATCCGGCCAACTCCGATGAGGCTTTACGCGAAGCTGCCCTGGATATTGAAGAAGGTGCTGACATGCTGATGGTCAAGCCAGGCCTGTTTTATCTTGATATTCTTCAGCGTATAAAGAAAAAATTTGCAATGCCGACCTTTGCTTATCAGGTTAGCGGAGAATACGCGATGCTTAAGCTTGCAAGCCAGCAAGGTCTAGTTGATGGAGAACAGGTATTGAGAGAAGCGTTGCTTTCTTTTAAGCGCGCAGGAGCTAATGGCATTCTCACCTACGCAGCGTTAGATGCGGCAGAGAAACTGGCGGGTTAACCTGGTGCTATTCACCAAAGAGTTTCATACCCTCTGAGGCTAATCATCGTGTCTCGTTAAAAAGAAATTTCCTTGTAACCGCCGCGATAGTAGAGGATGGGTTTGGTATCCTCATTGGCCGCCGTCATCCGCTCGACTTCCCCAATGACAATAACATGATCACCGCCATCAATAATTGAGTCCCCGCGACACTCGAGATTAGCCAGACAGCCGGGTATAATTGGCACTCCACTATCCCAAGTATCGAAATTGAATCCCTGCCACTTGTCAGGACCACTTTTGGCAAAGCGATTGGAAACATCAATTTGGTCAACTGCTAAAATATTTATAGCAAAAGCTTTCCCAACAGCAAATGAGTCGAAGCTCGCGACCTTGCGATCCAGACAGAACAAAATCATCGCTGGTTCGAGAGACACCGATGTAAAGGAATTTGCGGTTAAACCAATCGGCGCACCGTCCACATCGAGAGTTGTAATAACTGTAATTCCAGTTGCAAAACAGCCGACAGTATTCCGGAATTCCCGTGGATCAATTGTCATTTAGGGCCCTCACCCGTCAACCATCTCATTATGGTAATCATGGCGTGACGTGATGGAGTTGTCAAAAACATGCCATTTCCTTACTTATTCAGGGGCGCCGTATAGTAGAGGCCGCGGCCACTAGCAACTAGCTTCTTATCGCCATCAAAGACCTCTGCTTCAGCCGTCGAGAATGTGCCGCCGATTCGGATAATTCTGCCAACAGCCCGGAGATCACCGGGCGATGCAGCGCGGTGATAATCGACTCGCATATCAACCGTCGGCGCCGGCGCGCCAAGCTTGGCGGCAATCATAAAGTCAGCCGCGACATCAACCAATGCTCCAAGAATTCCGCCATGAGTAACTCTTGCCTTCGGATTGGATATCATTTCCTCACGCCAACTCATCTTGATTTCTATCTTTTCTTCATCAAGGTCAATAATTTCGAGACCCATCCAGTCGTTGAAGTGGTTGGCGATCAAGCGCACCTGTAATTCCTTAACGGTTTTTACGTTGGCAGCCATGCATTTTCTCCTGATTATATTAGCGATTAACCTGTCGTGCCGTCTCCTTTCCGTCAAGAGCTACATCTAAAATTGATAGTCGAATTCTACGGAGTTACCGAGAGGAAAAAATTTTGCTCGCTTGACGTATATTTATAGAGATTTATGCTGAAACTTTGAAATTGTGGTTAAGTAGAACTTAATGAATCGGCCCGTAGAACTCCGCCAGCACCGTTTTTTTATGGGAACGCGAGCTTTACCCTGCCCATATATTCCAGGCCGCATAGAACGCAAGGTTGTCACAGATCTGTCGAATCCGGACGCCCTGGAGCTGTATGATAATCTCGCGCGTGCTGGATTTAGGCGGAGCCATAGTCTTGCCTACCGCCCCGCTTGTCCTGCATGTACCGCCTGTATTCCCGTTCGAATAAGAGTAGAAGATTTTCATTGGTCACGTTCATTTCGAAGGTTAATCAAACGGAATGAATATCTAACCATCCGCGACATGGCAGCGCACGCAACGATTGAACAATATCATCTATTTACACGCTACCAAAGATGCCGCCATTCAGA